>NZ_JBQHDG010000025.1:0-179891 GCF_052068095.1 Phytohabitans sp. LJ34
AAGACCCGAAGTCAGTCCGTCGTAGGGTCAGACCCCCGACGGGAGGTGCTCACAAACATCATCTCTGTCCGTCGTGGTCCAGACCGCCGCTCCCGCGGCCTCACCCATCCGCTGTTGGTCGCGCCCACCCCGCCGGCTGCGCCGGCCCGGCCCGCGCCCCCATCCGGGCGGACGGGGGCAAATATGCCTGAAGATCTTTGGCTAGCGCTCCAGCGTCCAGCCGGACGGGGTGCCGTCGGTCAGTGAGCCGTCGTTGAAGCGTCGCGTCGCCGGCGCGGGCCAGGCGCGGTCCGGGAAGGCCTCGTGGTCGAGCAGGCGGTGGCGGATGGTGGTGATGGCGTCGCTGACCCACTCGACCAGGGCGGCCAGCGCGGCCGCCCCGCCCGCCACCGCGGCGCAGGCCGTCGCCACGCTCGTCGTGGCCAGGACGAGGCCGGCGGGGGTGCCGACGCCGGTGGCGGTGGCGATCGCGGCGCCGACGAGCTGGATCACGGCGGAGCAGAGGGCGGCCGCGATCGCCGCCCACAGGCCGCAGATGCCGATCGCCAGGCGGGCCAGGGCGGTGTCCACCTCGGTGCCGATGGCCTGGAGCGCGCTGAGCGCGCCGCGCTGGCGGGCGGCGGCGTCGAGGTAGGCGTCGGCGGCGCGGCCCTCCCACTCGTAGCCGGCGGCGAGGTGGTCGGGGTCGACCTTGCCGACCTTTTCGCTGAGCGGGCCGCCGAAGTCGTGCACCCAGCGGCGGCCGGTCTCCCACACGCGGACCGGGTTGCCATACGGCGCGAGCAGGTCGCCGACCAGGTCGAGCAGCCGGCGGACGATCGCCACGAACTCGTCGAGCAGCCGGACCACCTGCCCGGCGAGAAACGAGGGCAGCCCGCGCGCGACGCGCAGCGCGCCCTCGATGATGCGGTCGGCGGTGTCGCCGACCCGGTCGAGCAGGCGGAGCACGCGCGCGATCAGGGCATCGAAGCCGGCGGCGTCGATCGGCAGGGGCAGGGGCAGCGGGGCCGTCACGGCTACCACACCCCGCGCAGGCGGTGGACCGCGTCGCGCTCGTCGCGCTCGTAGCCGTCGGCGGCCTCGGCCAGCGCGTCGGCCACCTCGGCGAAGCGCAGCGAGCCCTGCACGGCCAGCATGTGGGCGTGGTGCCGGAGCGTGGCATACGCCTCCGGGAGGCCGACCACCGCGCTCAGCGCGCACATGTCGCTGACCGAGAGGCCCAGCTCGTCGACCACAGTGGAGGCTCGGGCCAGCGTGCCGGCCCACTCGCGCCAGTCGTCGGCGTCGGAACGGAGAGCCGCTATCGCGACCCGGATCTCCTCATCGGTAGGCGGCACGCGACGACGCTACAAACCAACCCCGAACCCGGCAACCCCATCGACGCCGATCAAGGAATGGTCAGTGTGTCGTGAACTCCGCGATCCGCGCCAGCATGCCGTTGAGGAAGCGGGGCGAGTCGTCCGTGGACATCTGCCGGGCCAGCTCGACCGCCTCCGTGATGGCCACCGCGTCGTCGATCTCGTCGACGTAGAGCAGCTCGTAGACGGCGATGCGGGCCAGGTTGCGGTCGACCACCGGCATGCGGTCGAGGGTCCAGCCCTCGGCGTAGCTGGCGATCAGCTCGTCGATCCGGTCGAGGTGGGCGTTTACCCCCTCGATCAGGCCGATCGCGTAACCGAGGTGCTCGGGGCGCGGCTGCTCGAGCCGCTTGATGTACGCCTGGAGCACCTCGTCGACCGGCAGGTCGCGCAGGTCGGCCTCGAAGAGCACGTCGAGCGCCCGCTTACGCGCCTTGCGGCGCGCGGGCATCTGCGACTTGGGCGCCTCAGCCATGCCCGTGCGCCCCACAAGCGGAAAGGGACATCACGCGCGGCCGAGGTAACGGCCGTCGCGCGTGTCGACCTTGATCTTTTCGCCGGTGGTGATGAAGAGCGGCACCTGCACCGTCGCGCCGGTCTCCACCGTCGCCGGCTTGTTGCCGCCCGTGGAGCGGTCGCCCTGAAGGCCCGGCTCCGTGTAGGTCACCTCGAGCACCACGCTGGTCGGCAGCTCGATGTACAGCGGGACACCCTCGTGCGTCGCCACCGTCGCCTCGGCCTCGGGGAGCAGGTAGTTGGCCGCTTCGCCCACCGTGCCGCCGGCGACGTGGATCTGGTCGTAGGTGTCCAGATCCATGAAGACGTAGTCTTCGCCATCCGCGTAGAGGTATTGCATCGTGCGCTTGTCGACGGTCGCGGTGTCGACCTTGGTGCCCGCGTTGAACGTCTTGTCGACCACCTTGCCGGAGAGCACGTTCTTCAGCGTGGTGCGCACGAACGCGCCGCCCTTGCCGGGCTTGACGTGCTGGAACTCCACGACGGACCACAGCTCGCCGTCGAGGTTGAGCACCAGTCCGTTCTTCAGGTCGTTCGTGGTGGCCATGTCCTGCCTTGATCTTCATCCGAATGATTGACCCACCAAGTCTACTGGTACGCCCGGCGCGCGGCAGAGCACGCCCTGGGGCTGGAGACGTAACGAAGACGTCAACCGATGTCTGTTTCCAGGACACCAATCGCTGACACCCTGCACCCGTGTTGACCAACTGCCGCGCACTGGGACTGGGGGGCTCGGTTCTCCTCGCGGCGGGCGGCCTGGCCGCCGGCGCGCTGCCGGCGCAGGACCCGTTCGGGCTGGCGATCCTGCGACGCCACCCGGGGTGGGGAGTCGTCGTCGCGTACGCCGGACTGGTCCTGCTCATCGCGGCCTGGTGGCGCCTCGGGCACGTGGTGCGCGCCGCCGACGACAAGCCGAGCCCGCGGCAGCTCATGATCACGCTCGCCATCTGGTCGGCCCCGCTGCTCCTCGCTCCCCCGCTCTTCAGCCGCGACGTGTACAGCTACCTCGCGCAGGGCGCGATGGTCGGCTCCGGCCTCGACGTCTACGAGCACGGGCCGGCCTACTACGGTGGGCCGGTGGCCGCGGAGGTGCCGGCGATCTGGCAGCACACCCCTACGCCGTACGGGCCGTTCTTCCTGCTGGTCGCCACCGGCGTGACCGCGGCCGCGGGGGCGCACCTGGCCGCCGGGGTGCTCGGCATGCGGCTCGTCGCGGTGCTCGGCGTGGTGCTGCTGACCGCCGCCCTGCCCGGACTCGCGCGCAGCTGCGGCGTCGACCCGGCCGCCGCCCTGTGGCTCGGCGCGCTCAACCCGCTGGTCCTCGCCCACCTCGTCGCCGGCGCGCACAACGACGCGATCATGGTGGGCCTGCTGGTCGCCGGCCTGGCCGCCTCGGTCGCCCGCCACCCGGCCGCGGGCGCCGCGCTCGTCGCGCTCGCCGCGCTGGTCAAGGCGCCGGCGGCGGTCGCGCTCCTCTTCGTGGCGTCCATCTGGGCGGAACAGTCCACCGGGCGCTGGCGCCGCGCCCGCACCATGCTCTACGCGGCCGCCGTCGCCGCGGCCACCACCGTCGTGGTCACGGCCGTCGCCGGCACCGGGTACGGGTGGGTGCGCGCCCTCGACACCCCCGTCTCCACCGGCAACTGGTCACCGATGAGCGTGCTCGGCCGCCTCACGGGCGCGATCCTGGGCACCGCGCACGCTGTTCCGATGTGGCGGTGGATCGGCCTCGCGGCGGCCATGGCCGTCGGGGTGGTGCTGTGGCTGCGCCGCACGCACATCGGCCCGGTGTACGCGGTCGGCCTCGGCCTCAGCGCGATCGTCCTCTTCGGACCGGCGCTGCGCCCGTGGTACCTGCTGTGGGGCCTGGTCCCCCTCGCCGCCGCGGCGACCGACGGGCGGGTGCGGCGCGTGGCGGCCGTGTCCTGCGCGGCGCTCGCGGTGGTGGTGCTGCCGAGCGGCTTCGCCTTCGGCGCCGAGCAGGTGGCGCAGGCGGTCTTCGGGTGCGTGCTCGCCGCCGGCCTCGCCGCCGCGCTCCTCACGCCCAGCCAGGCGCCGGTGGTCGCACGGTGAAGGACCTGGACCGCCGGTGGTACATCATCGCCGGGCTGGCCGTCGCCACGGCCGTCTTCCTCGCGTACGTGCCGGCCCACCGCGGCTTCTTCGACGTCGGTGTCTACCACGGTGCCGTGCACTACTGGCTGCGCGACGGCGGCCAGCTGTACGACTTCCTGCGCCCGCCGACGAACTACGGCTTCACCTACCCGCCGTTCGCCGCGCTGGTGCTCAGCCCGCTCGCGCTGCTGCCGTGGCACCCCGCGATCGCGCTCAGCCTCGTGATCAACACGGCCGCCGGCGCCGCGCTGCTCGGCCTGCTGATCGACCCGATCGCGAAGCGGCAGGGCTGGCACCGCGGCCTCACATTCGGGCTGGCGGCGTGCGCGGTGGCGGTGTTCGAGCCGGTGCGCGACACGTTCAGCTTCGGGCAGGTCAACCTCGTGCTGCTCCTGCTCGTCGTGGCCGACACCCGGCTGCTGCGGCAGACCCGGTGGTCCGGCGTGGGCATCGGGCTGGCCACCGCGATCAAGCTGACGCCGGGCATCTTCATCGTGTACCTGCTGGTCACCGGCCAGCGCCGGGCCGCCGCGGTGGCGGGCGGCACGGCCGGCGCGGCGACGCTGGTGGGGCTGGCGATCGCGCCGGACGCCTCGCGCACGTTCTGGACCGAGGCGCTGTGGGACACCAACCGGATCGGCAACCTCGCCTACGTGTCCAACCAGTCGCTCCAGGGCGTCGTCGCCCGCCTCGACCCGACCGAGCCGAGCAAGCTGGGGTGGCTGCTGCTGGTAGTCGCCGCGCTGGCCGTGTGGGTCTACCGGATCCGCCGCGTCGACCCGCTCACCGGCGCCGCGCTCACCGGCGTGGTCGGCTGCCTGGTCAGCCCGATCACCTGGGTGCACCACCTCGTGTGGGTGCTGCCCGCGCTGGTGCTGCTCGCCGACTCGCGCCACCGCCGCTACGCGGCCGCCGCCTACGTGGTGCTGTGCAGCAGCTTCGTGTGGCTGTGGTGGGACGGGCGGGCACCGGGCGAGTTCGTCGGCGCCAACGCCTACGTGTGGATCTGCGTCGCGCTATTGGTCGGCCTGCCGGCGCGCCAGATGGTGGAGGGCGAGCCGGTAGCCGTCGACGCCGAGGCCGCAGATGACTCCGGTCGCTACGGCGGACACGACCGAGTGGTGACGAAACTCCTCGCGCGCGTGGATATTCGAGATGTGGACCTCGACCAGCGGCGCGCGGAGGAGCGCGCAGGCGTCGCGCACCGCGTACGAGTAATGTGACCACCCCGCGGGGTTGAGCACCACGGCCGCCTGCTCGTCGGCGGCCGCGTGGATCCAGCCCAGCATCTCGTGCTCGGCGTCGGTCTGCCGCACCTCGACGTCGAGGCCGAGCTCCTTGCCGGTCGCCTCGCAGAGCTCGACAAGCCCCGCGTACGACGTCAGCCCGTAGACGTCGACCTGGCGGGTGCCGAGCCGGCCGAGGTTGGGTCCATTGAGGACGTACACCTTCATGCCTCGACCTCCTCGTAGGCGGCGCGCAACAGCTCGTCACTCGGGCCGTCCAGGATGGACGGTTTGGCGAGCCCGTCGAGCACCACGAAGCGCAGCCGCGAGCCGCGCGCCTTCTTGTCGACCCGCATCGTGGCGAGAAGATCCGGCCAGGCCTTCCTGGCGTATGCGGTGGGCAACCCGAGCGCGTCGAGCACGTCGCGGTGCCGCTTCGCCGTCGCCTCGTCGAGCCGCCCGGCGAGCCGCCCGAGCGCCGCCGCGTAGACCAGGCCGACGGAGACCGCGTGGCCGTGGCGCCACGTGTATCCCTCGACCTTTTCGATCGCGTGGGCGAGCGTGTGCCCGTAGTTGAGCACCTCGCGCACCCCACCCTCGCGCAGGTCGGCGCCGACGACGTCGGCCTTGACCCGCACCGCCCGCTCGACGAGCTCGCGCAGGCTGCCCTCGTCGGCGCCCTTGGCCTCGATGAGGTCGAGGATCGCGGGGTCGGCGATGAACCCGCACTTGACCACCTCGGCCAGCCCGGCCACGAGGTCGACGGGCGGCAGCGTGTCGAGCAGCGCCAGGTCGCAGAGCACGCCGGCCGGCGGGTGGAACGCGCCGACAAGGTTCTTACCCGCGGCCGTGTTGACGCCGGTCTTGCCGCCCACGGCCGCGTCGACCATGCCGAGCAGGCTCGTCGACACCGGCACCCACCGCACACCGCGCAGCCAGCACGCCGCGACGAAGCCGGCCAGGTCGGTCACCGCACCACCGCCGACCCCGACCACCGCGTCGGTACGCGTGAAGCCCGCCGCCCCCAACTGGTCCCAGCAGTGCGCGGCCACGTCGATGCTCTTGCCCGCCTCCGCGTCCGGCACGTCGACGGCGAGCGGCTCGACGCCCACGTCCGCGAGGGCGGCGGCGATCGCGTCGGCGTGCGGCTTGAGCGGTGGCGCGTAGAGGACCGCGGCACGCGCGGCCCCGTCGATCAGGCGCGGGAGGTGGCCGAGAAGGTCTCGCCCCACGAGCACGTCGTAGGGACGCTCACCCCCGACCGCAATGGTGGTCACATCGTCCATCGCCGAGCAGCCTAGCCCCGCACCCCACCCGCCCTGCCGCGCCCCTCGCCCGCATCCCACGCCGATTTGGCGTCCGTGGCGAAATGTTGCCCCCATAGGGGCGCGTTCTCGCCACGGACACTCGTGCCCGGTACGGCAGCGCGGTGACCGCGACAAGCAGCGGGCCACGCGGCCTCGGCGGCGAGGCGTCGGGTCCAGCGTGCCCGCCGGTGGGTCAGGCGGAGGTGTGGGCCGGGTGGCGGGTGGCCATCTCGGCGAGGTGCTTCGCGTAGTCGCCGACCGCGTCGCGGAGGTCGTCGGGGCGGAGGACGGTGAAGGGCCAGCCCAGGCCGGCCAGCATGTGGGCCATGCCGTCGAGGCGGTTGGCGCGGCAGCGCAGCAGCACCCCGTCGGCGGTCTCGGTCAGCTCGGCCACGCTCGGGGGGATGCGGCGGCGGGCCTGGTCGAGGTCGGTCTCGAGGAGGACCTCGACCTCCCAGGTGTACGGCACGCCGGCCAGCGAGCGGGTCACGTGGCCGACCGCGTCGAAGCCCTCCGGCACCGCGAAGGTCTCCGTGCCGGCCTCCACCGCGCTGATCCGGTCGAGCCGGAAGGTCCGCACCTCGCCGCGGCGGTGGTCGTGGCCGGTCAGGTACCAGCGGCCGGCGTGGAAGACCAGGCCGTACGGGTCGACCTGGCGCAGCGATACACCGCCCCGCCACGAGCGGTAGGTGAGGCTGACCCGGCGGCGGGAACGGGTGGCGGCGCCGAGCGCCAGCAGCGTGGCGGTGGCGGGGCGGGCGGTGCCCTCCTGGCGGGGGCGGAGCGTGAAGCCGAGCGACTCGCGCACCGCGCCCAGCCGCTCGGCCAGCGCGCGTGGGAGTACCCGCTCGATCTTCGCCAGCGCGACGCCGGTGGCCGGCGCCTCGGTGGTGAGGCCGAGCTGCTCGGCGGCGAGGAGGCCGAGCACGACGGCGGCCGCCTCGTCGTCGGTGAGCATGAGCGGGGGCAGCTTGTAGCCGGGGCTCAGCCGGTAGCCGCCGTACCGCCCGCGGTTGGCGGTGACCGGGATGCCCAGGTCGGCGAGGGTGCCCGCGTACCGCCGCACGGTGCGCTCGTCCACGCCCAGCCGCGCGCCGAGGTCGGCGCCGGTGAGGCGGTGGTGGGTCTGGAGAAGCTCCAGCATGCCCAGTACGCGTGAGGCAGGATGTGACACAGGTCACGCTCCTTAATCGGGCGGTATGCGTCCGGATTCGATCCTAACGTTGCTCGCATGACGACATTTGTGCTGGTACCCGGGTTTTGGATCGGTGGCTGGGCGTGGGACGGGGTGGCCGCCCCGCTGCGCGCCGCCGGACACCAGGTCCACTCGATCACTTTGACCGGTGTTGCGGAGAAGGCGCACCTCGCCACGCCCGAGACCAACCTCGACACCCACACGGACGACATCGTGCGGCTGATCGAAGACGAGGACCTGCGCGACGTGGTGCTGGTCGGCCACTCCGGTGGCGGCATGCCGGTCACCCAGGCGGCCGACCGCGTGCCGGAGCGGATCAAGCGCGTCGTGTACGTCGAGAGCGGCCCGCTACCCGAGGGCGTCTCGCAGTTCGACACCAACGAGCCGGCGGAGCAGGAGCGACTGCGCGCGGAGATCGGCGACGGCCACCTGCTGCCCGCCCGCGACTGGGACGCGGCCGCCGACCCGGTGCTGCTCGCCGGCCTCGACGAGGCGACGCTGGCGATGCTGCGCGAGCGTTCGACGCCGCACCCGCTGGGCGCGGCCACCCAGCCGGTCCGGCGCACCGGTGCCGGTGACGCGCTGCCGGTCGCGCTCGTCGCGTGCGTGTTTCCGCTCGATCAGGTGAAGGCGATGGTGGCCGAGGGCCACCCGTTCTTCGCGGCCTTCCAGGGCGGCGAGATCCGCGGCCTGCCGACCGGCCACTGGCCGATGCTGAGCGAGCCCAAGCGCCTGGCCGAGATCCTCGCCGAGCTGGGCTAGGCCGGCTTCAACAACCCGGCGATCTCCTCGACGATCTGCTCGGGCTCGCGGCCGTCGGTCGCGACGGTGAAGGTCGCGACCTCCTCGTACAGCGGGCGGCGCTGGTCCATCAGGTGCTTCAGCGTCGCCCGCGGGTTTATCGCCAGCAGCGGCCGGCCGGCGCCGAGCCCCACCCGGCTCACCGCGTCGGCCAGGCCGACCGACAGGAAGACCACCGCGTGCCCGGCCAACTCCGCGCGGGTGCGCTCGGAGAGGATCGCGCCGCCGCCGAGGGCGAGCACCCCGTCGAAGGCAGCCAGCGCCGCTTTCACCGCCGCCTCCTCCAGGGAACGGAAGTGCGGCTCGCCCTCGTCGATGAAGATCTCGGAGATGGGCTTGCCCGCGGCGGCCTCGATGTCGGCGTCGGTGTCCCGGAACGTGACGCCCAGCCGCGCGGCGAGCAGCTCGCCCACGGTCGTCTTGCCGGCGCCCATCACGCCCACGAGGACGCAGGCCGGGCGGGTCACCTGATGACCAGGTGTTCGAGGTAGCCGGCGAGGTTGCGGCGGATCTCCGCCACCGAGTCGCCGCCGAACTTCTCGGTCGCCGCCTCCGCCAGTACCAGCGCGACCATGGCCTCGGCCACGACGGCGGCCGCGGGGACCGCGCAGACGTCGGAACGCTGGTTGATCGCGGTGGCCGCCTCGCCGGTGCTCACGTCGACGGTGGAGAGCGCGCGGTTGAGCGAGGAGATGGGCTTCATCGCGGCCTTGACCCGCAGCGGCTCGCCGGTGGTGATGCCGCCCTCCAGGCCGCCGGCGCGGTCGGTCACCCGCCGCACGCCGCTCGCGGTGGGGATGATCTCGTCGTGGGCCACCGAGCCGCGCGAACGGGCCTGTAGCCACGCGTCGCCCATCTCCACGCCCTTGATGGCCTGGATCGACATGAGCGCGGTGGCGAGGCGGGCGTCGAGCTTGCGGTCCCACTGCACGTGGCTGCCGAGGCCCGGCGGCACACCGTAGGCGAGCACCTCGACGATGCCGCCGAGCGTGTCGGCGTCCTTCTTGGCGGCGTCGACCTCGGCGACCATGCGCGCGCTCGCCTCCGGATCGAGGCAGCGCAGCGGGTCGGCGTCGACCCGCTCGGCGTCTTCGGGCCGGGGAGCGAGGCCGGGCTTGGCGGCCACCGAGCCGAGCTCCACCACGTGCGAGACGATCTCGATGCCGAGCGCCTGCTTGACCAGCGCCTTGGCGACCGTGCCGACGGCCACCCGGGCGGCGGTCTCCCGCGCGCTGGCCCGCTCGAGGATCGGGCGGGCGTCGGTGTGCCCGTACTTCTGCATGCCGGCGAGATCCGCGTGGCCGGGCCGCGGGCGGGTCAGCGGCGCGTTGCGGGCCTGCGCGGCGAGCAACTCGGGATCGACCGGGTCGGCGGCCATGACCGTCTCCCACTTGGGCCACTCGGAGTTGCCCACGCGGATGGCCACCGGACTGCCGAGCGTGACGCCGTGGCGGATGCCGCCGATCACCTCGATGACGTCCTGCTCGAACGCCATCCGGGCGCCCCGCCCGTAGCCGAGCCGCCGCCGGGCCAGCTCCCGCCCGATTTCGGCACTCGTCACCTCTACCCCGGCGGGCACGCCCTCCAGGAGAGCGACGAGCG
The DNA here is from genome assembly GCF_052068095.1 of Phytohabitans sp. LJ34. NCBI lineage: Bacteria > Bacillati > Actinomycetota > Actinomycetes > Micromonosporales > Micromonosporaceae > Phytohabitans > Phytohabitans sp. LJ34. The sequence goes on from NZ_JBQHDG010000025.1 coordinate 10,121, forward strand.
CGGGGCCATGCGACTCACCGGCAGTCAACCAACGCAACACGCTGGAAAGTCTGCCACGAGCCCCGCGGCGGGCTTGCCGCCAGGTCCCTGGTCAACCGCGGGCGGCGGCCAGGGCGGCGCGCATCGCCTCCCGTGGGGCAGGCGCGACGCCCGTGAACTGCTCCCACTGGCCGATCGCCTGGGCGAGCAGGAGGTCGAGGCCGGAGACCACGTGGCAGCCGGCCGCGCTGGCCGACGCCGCGAGCGGGGTGGGCCACGGGTCGTAGAGCGCGTCGAAGAGCACAGTGGACGGTCGCCACGCCACCTCGGCGGCCAGCGGGTCGGCCACGCCCTTCGGCACGGTCGAGATCACCACGTCGGCGGCCGCCACCCACGCCGCCGCGTCGGCCCAACCCGCTCCCTCGAAGGGCACGCCGACCGCCTCGGCGACCGGGCGCAGCTCGGCCACCGCCTCCGGGCGCCGCGCCACCACCGTCACCGCCGCGCCGCCCGCCTGGGCCGCCGCCGCGATCGCCGCGCGCGCCGTGCCGCCCGCACCCAGCACCGTGAACGTCGCGCCGGTGGGCACGCCGCCCAGCGCGTCGACCATCCCCGGGATATCGGTGTTGTCCGCGTGCCAGCCGCCCGCAGCCCGTACCAAAGTGTTGGCGGCACCCACCGCGGCCGCGACCGGGGAGACGTGGGTGGCCACCGACAAGGCCACTTCTTTCAAGGGCATCGTGAGCGACAGGCCGGCCCACTCCGGACCGAGGCCGGCCACGATGCCGGCGAGCTCGGACTCGGCGCACTCGATGGCGGTGTAGGACCACCCGGTCAGGCCGGCCGCGGCGTAGCCGGCGTTGTGGATGACCGGGGAGAGCGAGTGGGCGACCGGCTTACCCAGCACGGCCGCCCGGTGAATCGTGTCGGTCAAAGGACGCCGTTTTCGCGTGCGGTCTGCTGGTTTTTCTGATGCTGGCTGAAATCGTTGGTGAAAGCCGACTTGCCCGACTTGTCGATCGCCACGAAATAGAGCCAGTTGCCCTGCGGCGGCGCCATCGCGCCCTCGAGCGCCTGCTTTCCCGGGTTGTTGATCGGCGTGGGGATGATGCCCTTGAGCTTGCGGTTGTACGGGTTTTTCGGGTCGTCCAGCTCCGACACCGTCATGTCCTTGGACGGCTTGATGGGCAGGCCCTTCAGCTCGCGCCAGTAGTTGACGGTCACGTCCATCTCGAGGCAGCCGCACGGGAAGTCGCCGTAGAGCCGGTTGTAGGCGACCCGGGACACCTTGCCCAGATCCTCCTTGATGCCCGCCTCCGCCTGGGAGAGCGAGGCGACGATCAGGACGTCGTACGGCGCGAGGTTGAGCGCCTGCGCCTTCTCGTCGAACTTCAGCTCGCCGGTCACCGTCAGGAAGCGGTCGACCATCGTGCGCACGATTTCCTTCGCCGTCCACTTAGGATCGATCTCGTACGTGTCCGGGAAAAGGAAGCCCTCGATCGTCGGCGTCTTGACCTGCTTGCCGTCGCTCCGCTTGAACCACCAGTCGGGGATGCCCAGCTCGATCGGGTCCTTGGCCGCCGCTTCGAAGTCCTTCACCGGGATCTTCGTCTTCTCCGACAGGAGCTTGAACGTCGCCTTCGCCGACAGCCCCTCGCGGACCAGCACGCCGTTGACGACCTTGTTCTTCAGGTCGAGCAACGCGGTGAGCGCCGCGGCGCCGCTCATCTGGAGCCGCAGCTTGTACGTGCCCGGCTGGATGTTCTGGCTGCGCGAGTTTTCCTTCGCCGCCTCGGTGAACGCCTTGGCGCTCTTCACCACGTCGGCCGTCACCAGCGCGTTCGCGATGTCTGTCGCGGTGTCGCCCTGCTTGATCTGGATGTTTACCGTGCCCTGGCCGGCGCCCTCGTAGTCGGGGGTGGTGAAGAAGCCCTGCACGCGGTCGTAGCCGTACCACACGCCGGCGCCGAGGCCGCCGAGCAACAGCACCACCACCAGCAACGCGACGACGCTCTTACCAGCGCCGCCACGCTTCTTCTGGCCCCGCTTACGCCCCCGACGATGTCGCCACCGTTCGACGGGTTCGTCGTCGAACGCAAGCTCCAGCTCGTCGATCATCACGCTCGCCTCCGCTGCGCGTCTAGCCAGCCCTGTAGGATCTCCACCGCGGCCGCCTGGTCGACCACCGCACGTTGGCGCTTTCCCCGCACGCCACGTTCGGCCAGCCTACGGGTTGCCGCGACGGTGGACATCCTCTCGTCGGCCAGCCGCACCGGCACCGGTGCGATCGCCCTGCTCAGGCGCTCGGCATATGCCCTGGCCTGCACTGCCGCGGGTCCTTCTTTCCCGGCGAGTGTCACCGGCAACCCGACCACAACCTCTACGGTTTGATACGCATCTACGAGTCGCGCAAGTTCAAAGATATCGGAAGGAATAGCATCAACTTCCGCATTCAGGTCGCGACTCAGGGTGGCCAATGGGGTCGCGAGAATGCCATCGGGGTCGCTCAACGCGACACCCACACGCACCTGCCCCACATCGACACCGAGGCGGGTGCCGCGTACAAACTCGCCCATATGCTCCCTTTGCTCGCGCACGCCTGATCTACTCATCGTCGCGTATGAAGAGGGTGCTCGTGGGGCGGGGGCATGCGTATTTTTCGAGCTACCGCGATGTTCGTCGTGGTTGCTCTCCGTTGCTCCCGCGGCCTTACCCGTCCGCTGTGGGTTGCGGTTACTTCGGCGCCTCCGGCGGGGCCTCGGGCTCCGGCCGGGCCGTCCCCGGCTAGTGCGCTGTTGGTGGGGTGGTTGCGGTGGGAGCGCAGCGTCACCAGCCCCGGGGTAGAGCTTTGAGATCTAGGAGGTTTAGGGCTGAAGCCGAAAGCCCTACGACTCCGTCGCCAATGCCTGCTCCACCGACGCCAGCAGGCGAGGGGCCTCCGTCGCCGGCAGGCCGCCGCCCTGGGCGAGATCGGGACTGCCGCCGCCGCGGCCGGAGAGGGCGCCCTTCACCAGGTCGGAGGCGGACACACCGCGGCCGCGCGCGGCCTGGTTGACCGCGACCACAAGGGACGCCTTGCCGCCGGCGCGGGCGGCTACCGCGACCACCGCGGGGCGGGCCGGGTCGATTTTGCCGCGGATTTCCTGGGCCAGGGTGCGCACGTCGTTGCCGCCGGCGCCCTCCGGGGCCTCGGTGCCCACGTAGGCGATGCCGCCCACCTCGCGGGCCGACGACGCCAGCGACGCCGCGCCGCCGAGCACGAGCTGGGCGCGGAGCTTCTCCAGCTCCTTCTCCGCGTCGCGTAGCTGGGTCACGGTCTGCTCGACGCGCTCGGCGACCTGGTCGTTGGGGACGCGGTAGAGCTCGGCCAGGCGGGACACGAGCAGGTGCTCGCGCGCCAGGTAGCCGAACGCGTCGATGCCGACCAGCGCCTCGACCCGGCGTACGCCCGAGCCGATCGACGCCTCGGACAGGATCTTGACCAGGCCCAGCTGGCCGGAGCGGGACACGTGGGTGCCGCCGCACAGCTCGCGGGCGTAGTCGCCGACCTCGACGACGCGTACCTCGTCGCCATACTTTTCGCCGAACAGTGCCATCGCGCCCAGGCGCCGCGCCTCCTCCTGGGAGGTGATGAACGCGTGCACCTCCAGGTCGCCGAGCAGCACCTCGTTGACCTGTTGCTCGACGTCGTGCAGCACGCTGGGCGGCACCGCGCCGGGCGTGTTGAAGTCGAAGCGGAGCCGGCCCGGCGCGTTGAGCGAGCCCGCCTGGGTCGCCGACTCGCCGAGGAAGTTGCGCATCGTCTGGTGTACCAGGTGGGTCGCGGTGTGTGACCGGGAGATGGCCTTGCGGCGGGTGACGTCGATCTCCGCGTACCCGGTGTCGCCCGGACGGACCTCGCCGCGCACGACGCGGGCCTTGTGGACGATCAGGCCGGGCAGCGGCTGCTGGACGTCGAGCACCTCGACCTGGCCGCCCCCGACGGTGATCAGGCCCTGGTCGGCCTGCTGGCCGCCGCCTTCGGCGTAGAACGGGGTGGCGTCGAGCACCAGCTCGATCGTCTCGCCCTCGCCCGCCGCGGGCAGCGCCACGCCGCCCGAGCTGAGCACGGAGCGCACCCGCGACTCGCGCGTCACCTCGTGGTACCCGGTGAACTCGACCGGGCCGCCGGAGTCGAACGCCGCGCGGTACGACGAGAGGTCGGCGTGGCCGGTCTTGCGCGCCTGCGCGTCCGCCTTCGCCCGCGCCCGCTGGTCGGCCATCAGCCGGCGGAAGCCCTCCTGGTCGACCGAGAGGCCCTGCTCCGCCGCGATCTCGAGAGTGAGGTCGATCGGGAAGCCGTACGTGTCGTGGAGCTGGAAAGCCTTGTCTCCGGAGAGGGACGCCTGACCGGCGCCGCGCGCGTCCGAGATGGCCGTGTCCAGGATCGTCGTGCCCGCCCGCAACGTCGACAGGAACGCGTCCTCCTCCGCGTACGCGTACTGCGAGATGCGGTCGAAGTCGGTCGCCAGCTCGGGGTAGGACGGCGCCATGCAGTCGCGCGCCACCGGCAGCAGCAGCGGCAGCGCCGGCTCCTGCCACCCGAGCAGCCGCATCGCCCGGATCGCGCGGCGCATGATGCGACGCAGCACGTAGCCACGGCCCTCGTTGGAGGGGGTCACGCCGTCGCCGATCAGCATCAGCGCGGTGCGCACGTGGTCGGCGATCACGCGCAGCCGCACGTCGTCGGGGTGCGACTCGCCCGCCACGTGGCCGGACTTCGCGCCGTACTGCCGGCCGGTCAGCTCCGCCGCGAGCGAGAGGATCGGGCGTACCTCGTCGATCTCGTAGAGGTTGTCGACGCCCTGGAGGATCGACGCGATCCGCTCCAGGCCCATGCCGGTGTCGATGTTTTTGCTCGGCAGCTCGCGGACCACCCGGAAGTCTTCCTTGCTGCGTACGTCCGCGATCTCGTACTGCATGAAGACGAGGTTCCAGAACTCGAGGAACCGGTCTTCGTCGACGTCCGGGCCGCCCTCGGGGCCGTAGTCGGAACCGCGGTCGTAGTAGAGCTCCGAGCACGGGCCCGCCGGCCCGGGGATCCCCATCGACCAGTAGTTGTCCTTCTTGCCGCGGCGCACGATGCGGTCGAGCGGGAGGCCGACCGTCTTATGCCAGATCTCGATCGCCTCGTCGTCGTCGAGGTAGACGGTCGCCCAGATCTTGTCGCCGTCGAGGCCGAAGCCGCCCTCGGACACCGGCTTGGTCGACAGCTCCCACGCCAGCGGGATGGCCCCCGCCTTGAAGTAGTCGCCGAACGAGAAGTTGCCGTTCATCTGGAAGAACGTGCCGTGCCTGCTGGTTTTCCCGACCTCGTCGATGTCGGGCGTGCGGATGCACTTCTGCACGCTGGCCGCGCGGTCGTAGGGTGGGGTGCGCTGGCCGAGGAAGTACGGCACGAACTGCACCATGCCCGCGTTGATGAACAGCAGGTTGGGGTCTTCGATGGCGGGCAGCGGAGCGGAGGGCACGACCGTGTGCCCGTTGGCCGCGAAATGGGCCAGGAACCGCCGCTTGATCTCCGCCGTCTTCATCGATTGCCTTCCCGTGTCATGAACTCGTCGCCGGTGAGCTCGTCGTCCTCGAAGTGGACGCCCGCCTCGATCGCCTCGTGGATCTGCTGCTCGCGCTCGGCCATGCCTTCACGGACGTCGTCCACGAAGCTACGCACGGACTCCACGAGCCCGCCAGCGGATTCCGAGAGCGAGGCGGCGATGCCGCCCGGTGTGTACGACTGGGCTTTCTGCGAGACCTTGCGCACGACGAGCGCGCCGACCGCCAGTCCGATACCCAACCAGAGCAACCGCCTCATGGCCTTCATCCTTCCCGTTCCGCCAACCGCGCCCGCGCCCGGGGTCTGTGCCGGCTGGCTCGCTCCGCTCGCCTCGAACCCGGGGGGTCAACCGGTGGCCTGTCCTGCCTTGCGGGCCGCGCGGGCCGCCTTGCGCCGCTGCTTGAGGGTGGTGCGCACCTCGCGCTCCTCGTCCGCGTGGCGGCGGGCGGAGGCGGCGCGACGCACCCCGTATCCGAACGCGGCCACCTTGACGAGCGGGTTGGCCGCGGCGGCGGCCACGACCGTGGCGAGGTTGGCCACGTTGGCCGTGACGCTCTGCGCGTGGCCGGTGATGGTGTCCACCTTGGCCAGTTGGAGGTTTACACCGTCCAACGTGGTGTGCACCTGCCCCAGCGCCGTGTTGACTTCCTCGATCGTGGTGTTGACGTTGCCCAGCAGGGGCGCGGTGCGGTCGTTGATGTCGTTGATGGCGCGGGTCGCCGCGTCCACTGTGTGCCGCAGGCGCAGGATCGGCACCGCCAGCACCAGCACGAGCATCAGAAACGCACCGGCCGCCACCAGCGCCGCGATCTCTCCACCCGACACGCCGTCCTCCTCCGCCCGGAGTCACCCAATCCGCCAACGTGCAGACCCTACCGTCAGTGACGGGTGGCCGCCGGGTCAGGAGGGTGTCGGCGTCGGTTCGTCCAGGAGCGGATCGTCGGTGTACACCGGATCGGGGTCCTCACCGGTCAGCGACGGGTCGGTGCTCGGCCCGGACCGGACCCGGTCGTCGTCGATGGCGTTGCGCACCTTCACCGACACCACCGAGCCTTCACACGTCCCACCCGGCGCGGCCGGCGGCGGCGTGGCACCCTCGGTCTGCTGCTGGTTGGCGCACGAGGGCGGCCGCACCCACAGGTCGAGCGTGAGCTCGTCGCGCGTCCAGCACGTGTAGTGGCCGGCCACCGGCTGCTCGGGGCACAGCTTCGCGGCCTCCCACCGCCGCCAGCCCGCCTCGACGAGCGCCGCCTCGTACACCGACGTGGTCTGCTCGGGCCCCTGCCGCGACTGCGCGGTCCGCTCCCGGAAACGGCAGTCCACAAGGCACCACCGGCTGCCGCTGACCGCGTCCTGGGCGTTCTCCTGGGCCCAGCCCGGGACGTTGAGGGCGTTCAGCGAGTTGAGGACCGGGTCGCGGGTGGCGGTGCGGATGCCGAAGTACAGCGGCAGCGCCCCCAACACGATCAAGCTCGCGACCACAAGAGCGACAAGCCGCCACGTCCGCTGCTCCCGAGCCTCCGCCGGCCCGGCACCACCGTCGTGGTCCAGCTTCTCCTCTGGTACGGAATCAGGTCCGTCCCCGGCCTGGCTGAGCGGCGCCGCCGGCCGCGTCGCCCGCACACCCGGCTCGGGCGGGGGCGCCACCGAGGCGCGCGCGACAGCGACCGGCTCGGGGTCGCCCGCCACCGGACTTCCGGTCGGCGCGACGGGACTGCCAGGCGGCACGACCCGCCCACCGGGTGGCGCGGCACGACCGGCGCGCGCTCCCGCGCCAGGCACAGCCGGCCCCCCGCCCGGCAGCGGAACACCAGCCCGCCCCGGCACGGCGGCGGCTCCAGCCACGCCGGCGGCCCCCGCCGCCACTCCGGGCGGAACGACAGGTGCGGCCGCGGCGGCCCGCACCGGCTGCGCGGCTCCGCGCGCACCGTCGGTGGCTTGGCTCGACCCCGGTGGGCCCCCGGCGGTACCCCGCGCACGTGGCCCTCCGGACCCGCGCGGGCCCGGTCCGTCGAGCCCGCGCCCGTTGACGCCGGGTCCGCCACGCCCGTCAGGCCCTGGTCCCCCGCGGACGTCCTGCCCTGGCGCGCCGCGGACGTCCTGTCCTGGCCCGCCGCGCACATCCGGCCCTGGACCGCGCACGTCCGGGCCTGGACCGCGCACGTCCGGGCCTGGACCGCGCACGTCCGGGCCTGGTCCGCGCATGTCCGGGCCTGGTCCGCTGTGGGGGTCTAGGCCTGGTCCGCCGGGGCCGCCTCTTCCGTCTGGGCCTGGTACGCCGGGGCGGCCGCGTCCGTCCGGCCCGGGGCCTGTCGGGCCGCGTCCGCCGGGGCCGCGTCCCGGTCCACCGGGGCCGGGGACGCTCGCCATCCCGGCGCCGTCCGGTCCAGGGCGATCCGCTGCCGGCCCACGCGGGCCGGCCGGCCGGTTGGCGCCGCCGCCGGGCACCCGCGCCCCGCCCGCGACGCCGGGTCCGCTCGCGACGCCCGGTCCGCCAGGGACGCCGGGTCCGCCGGGAACGGCTGGGCTACCGGGCATTCCGGGCCCGCCGGGCACTCCCGCCGCGCCTGCCACCGCACGGCCGCCGGGCCTACCATCTGCTGGGCCGCCCGATCCGGCCGGAGCTTCACCACCCGATCGGGGCCCGCCCGGCCGTCCCGGTCCGCCCATCGGCGGGCCGTCGGGCATGCCCGGCCGGCCTTGCGGGGCGTCGGATCCGAGCGGTCCCCGGGGCCCTGGCGGGACATCCGGCCCGAAAGGCGGGCGCGACCCGGACTGCCCCTCCGGCCCGAAGCGGGCTCCGGGGCCGGCCTGGTCCATCGGCGGGCGTCCACCACCCGGACGGCCGCCGCCACGGCCGCGTGCGCCACCCGGCGGTGTCGCTCCCTGCCGGCCCGGGACCACGGGTGGCGCGACGGGCGCGGCGCGACCCGCCGGTGCGCCCGGCCCGCCGTCCGAAACGGGGGCGACGCCCGGCCCGCGAGCACCACGCGGGCCAGGTCCGAGATCTGGCCCCGCCTGGCCCATGGGCGCACGGGGCCGGCCTACCCCACGGCTGCCGCGCGGGCGGCCGCCAGGTCCGGCGAAGCCTTCCAGGTCGTCGTCATCCGCCGGCGCCCGCTGGCCACCCCGCCTGCGCCCACCGTCGGGGTCGGCGATGTCGCCGGTGTCGTGGCCACGTGTCCTGCGGCGGCCACCGTCGGGGCCCGCTACATCGCCGGTGTCGTAGCCGGCCGCGCCCCGACGCCCGGCGCCCGGGTCGGCGACGTCGCCCGTGTCGTAGCCCGCGGCACCGCGACGCGGGGCGGCCGGGTCGGCGATGTCGCCGGTGTCGTGGCCGCGCGTCCGGCGGTGACCGCTGTCGTGGCCGGCCACGTCGCCGGTGTCGTAGCCGGCGGGTCCGCCCTGGGCACGGCGGCGGCCGCCTTCCGGGCCGTCGACGAACGCTGGTGGCGGCGAGTCGGGCATCGGCGGGCGCGCGACCGGTGGGCCCGACTGCGCCGCGCGTGCCGGGCCGCGGGTGTCTGGCTCGGCCCAGCCGTTCGTGTCGGCTGGCTGGTCGGGCAGGCGCTGGCCGCCGGTGGCTTCCTGGTCGACCCAGCGCGAGCGGGCGCCTCCGCCCGCTCGGTCGCCGCGCGGGACCGTGCGCTGCCCGCCGCCGCGGGTACGGCCGCGCGGCGGCATGACCGGCTCGGTGGGGGCGTCCTGGACCGGGCCGGCCGGGGGCGCGGCCTGGTTGTCGGCGTGGCGGGACGCGCGGGTGCCCGGCAGCGGCACCTGGGGGCCGTCGATGCGGCCGCCGCCGTCGCGCGGTGGCTCGGTGATGCCGTCGCGGCGGCCGGGTGTGCCGCCACGCGGGAGGTCGGTGGTCTCGCGGGCGGACGGTGGAACGTCGGGCGCGTTGCCGGACTCAGGGACCAGAGTCTCCGCCGGCCGCCCGTGGTCGGAGGCAGCCGGCCGGGCCGCCGCCGCGGCGCCCATCGCCTGGAAGCCGCCGGTGTTGGGCTCACCGTGTGGCGACGGGCCGGAACCCTGCCGGACCGGGACCGGCTCGCCGTGCCGCGGCCCGTCCGCAAAGCGCCCCGGTGCCACCTCGTCGAAGCGACCCGGTGGCACCGGCTCGCCACGGCGGCCCGGCACGGCGGCGGTGCCGTGACGGGGTGGTGCCGCGTCACCGTAAAGCGGCGGGGAGCCGTCGCCGTGGCGTGCTGGGGGCGCTTCGCCAGGGTGGGCGCCACGAGGTGGGGGTGCTTCGCCCGGCCGGGTGGCTTCGTCGTAGCGGGGCGGGACGCTGTCGCCGTGGCGGCCGGGGCCATCGAAGCGGCCGCGCGCGCCGTCGGGGCGTCGCGTCTCGGGCTCGCCCGGGCGGGCGACGGGCGGGACGGCCGCGAAGCCGCCGGTGTCGCTCAGCCGCCCCGGACCGGGACCGCCGCCGTGACGACCGCCGCCCGCGATGTCGCCAGTGGCGCCATGACGACCGCCACCGGTGATGTCACCCGTGCCGCCGTGACGACCACCGCCCATGACGTCACCCGTGCCACCGTGACGACCACCGCCCATGACGTCACCCGTGCCACCGTGACGACCACCGCCCATGACGTCACCCGTGCCACCGTGACGACCACCGCCCATGACGTCACCCGTGCCACCGTGACGACCACCGCCCATGACGTCACCCGTGCCACCGTGACGACCACCGCCCATGACGTCACCCGTGCCGCCATGACGGCCACCGCCTGTGACGTCACCGGTGCCGCCGTGACGGGCGCCGCCCATGACGTCACCGGTGCCGCCATGACGGCCGCCGCCGGTGATGTCGCCCGTGTCGCCGTGACGGCCAGGGCCGCCGCGGCTGCCGGAGCTGGTGATGTCGCCTGTGTCGCCACGCCGGCCGGCGGCGGCTACGTCACCCGTGTCGCCGTGGCGGCCTGGGCCGCCGGCGCCGTCGGGGCCGGGCGCGGGCAGGACCTGATGGAAGCCGCCGGAGTCGCCGTGTCGGGGTGGGCCGGCGGTGCGGGCGCCGGTGGCGGGTTCGTCGAAGCGGCCGCGGGCGCCGCCCTCGCCCCGGCGGCCTACCGGCTCGTCGTAGCGGGCCGGATCGCCGTGACGGGCGGGCGGGGGCGGATCACCGTATCCGCCGGGCGGCATCGGGTCGGCGTGACGGGAGCGGGGCGGCTCACCGCCGGGCATCGGGCCGGCCACGACCGGAGGGCCGGCCGGCGGCGGAACCTCGCGGCCACCCGGACCGCTCCCCCGCCGCACGGTGGACCGGTCGGCGGCACGCGGTGGGACGCCCGCGCCCGGCACGCCAGGACCGGGACCCCCATGACCCCGGCCGCCCGGACCGCCCTGGCCGGGACCCGGACCGCCCTGGCCGGGACCCGGACCGCCCTGGCCGGGACCCGGACCACCTTGGCCGGGCATGCCGGGGCCTGCACCGCCTGGGCCGGGCATGCCAGGACCGGAGCCACCTCGGCCGGGAACGCCAGGGCCCGAGCCACCGTGGCCGGGCGTGCCGGGACCCGGACGGCCGGGACCGGCCATGCCAGGACCTGGGCCGCCTGGGCCACCCGGGCCGGGTGTGCCAGGACCGGAGCTGCCGGGACCAGGACCCGGACCAGGTCCCCCGGGGCCAGCGGGGCCGAAGGGGGCACGTTGGGCGCTGGGCAGCGGCACCGCGGGGCCGGCCGGCTCGTCGGGGCGGCGGGGTGGGTGCGGAGGCCAGCCGTCCTCGTCGGCTTCGTCTTCGTCGCCGGTCGGGAGCTTCGCGTACGCCGACGCGCCGGCCGCGCCTGGGCCGATCGCGGCGCCCTCCTGCTTGGCCGTGCGCAGGTCGTCGAGCCAGCCGGTCTCCTCGCCGCTGACCGGCTCGTCGACGGGCTCCTCGCCCTTTCCGCGGCCCCAGCGCCCCCTAGGCATCCTCACCTCGCACGATCCGGCGCAGCGCGGGCAGGCGGGCCGCCACCGCACGCTCCGAGCCGTGGTCGCTCGGTCGGTAGTAGTCGGTGCCCGCCAGGTCGTCCGGGGCGTACTGCTGGGTGGCCACGCCGCGCGGGTCGTCGTGCGGGTACTTGTAGCCGATGCCGTGGCCCAGCCCCCGCGAGCCCTGGTAGTGGGCGTCGCGCAGGTGCTTGGGGACGGCGCCGCCGCGCCCGGCGCGTACGTCGGCCATCGCCTTGCCGATCGCGACCGTGGCGGAGTTGGACTTTGGGGCGGTGGCCAGGTGGATGACGGCGTGGGCGAGGTTGAGCTGCACCTCGGGAAGCCCCACGTACTCGACCGCGTGGGCGGCCGCCGTCGCCACCGACAGCGCGGTCGGGTCGGCCATGCCCACGTCTTCGCTGGCGAAGATGACCATGCGGCGGGCGATGAAGCGCGCGTCTTCCCCGGCGACCAGCATGCGGGCCAGCCAGTGCAGGGCGGCGTCGACGTCGGAGCCGCGCATGCTCTTGATGAACGCGCTGGTCACGTCGTAGTGCGCGTCGCCGTCGCGGTCGTAGCGGACCGCGGCCACGTCGACCGCCTGCTCGGCCGTGGCCAGGTCGATCGTCGCCGAGCCACGGGCCGACGCGGACGACGCGGCCGCCTCCAGGGCGGTCAGGGCCTTGCGCACGTCGCCGCCCGCGAGCCGTACCAGATGGTCCTCGGCCTCTTGATCAAGGGTGACGGCCCCGCCCAGCCCGCGCTCGTCGGTGGTCGCGCGGCGGATGAGCCCGCGCACCGCGTCGTCGTCGAGGGGCTGGAGGGTGAGCAGCACACACCGGGACAGGAGCGGGGAGATCACGGAAAAATACGGGTTTTCCGTCGTGGCGGCGAGAAGCGTGACAGTGCGGTCTTCGACGGCCGCGAGCAGCGAATCCTGCTGAGTCTTGCTGAAGCGGTGCACCTCGTCGATGAAGAGCACGGTGGGCGGCCCGCCGGCGCGCCGCTCGCGCCGGGCCGTGTCGATCACCGCGCGCACGTCCTTGACGCCGGCCGAGAGAGCCGACATCGCCACGAACCGCCGATCGGTGGCCGCCGCCACCAGGTGCGCGATCGTGGTCTTGCCGCTGCCCGGCGGCCCCCACAGGATCACCGACATCGGCGTCGAGCCGCCGACCAGCTGCCGCAGGGGCGCGCCGGGCGCCAGCAGGTGATCCTGACCGACCAGCTCGTCGAGCGACGCGGGGCGCATCCGCACGGGCAGCGGGGAGTCGGCCCCGGGCGGGGTGAACCCACCCGTGGCGCCACTCCCGGCGGGCGGCGTGCGCACGCCGGTGGCCGCGAGGGGGAACAGGCCGTCGGTCTCCATCACCCACAGACAGTACCGGCCGATCGTCAACCGCGGCCCGGACGCCGACCGCGGTACCACCGTCCGCCGCCGCCGCCACCGGCCGGGCCGCGGCCGATACCGGCGAAGTACAAGGCCAGCAGGAACAGGCCGATGAGGACAAGGGTGTTCCAGTTGAAGAGATCCGGTGCACCCAGATCGGAGTCGAGCAGGTCGAGAAGCAGGGCGAAGCCGAACACCGCGGCAGCAGCGATGGCGAACATGAATCCTCCTTGAGGGGGGTTTTGTGCACGCCTCATGTACCCCGCGCCACAACCGGCCAAGCGTCCACCGTGGACATTTCTCGGCCCGCCTAGGCTGCGCGCATGGAGATGATCACGGGCCGTGAGGCGGTGCTGGCCGCGACCGGTGACTCGCCGTACGCGCGTCTGAACACCCACGGTCAGGTGACCGGGTACCTCCTGCCCGGTACCACGGCATGGGTGGATCGTGGATCGACGGTCCTGATGGCCTGCGCGATGGGTGACCCCGCGCGGGCGGTGGAGATCTTGGCCGGCGCCGGTGCGGAGTGGCTGCACCTTCCCCGCGCCACCGCCGCCGACCTGGGCCCGCTGAGGGTCGCCCACCAGGACGACTAGGAGTTTCTGTGGACCGCCGCCGCCCCGCCGCCGCAGCCCGGCGAGGAGAGCGTGACGCACCTCACGCCCGCCGACTCACCCTGATCGGTTGGTCGCGGTAGCACAACGGGTCGCGGCCCAGCATCTGGGCCGACCATGATCGTTAGCCCTACAGCCGTGTGACACGCCGGGAAGAATGCGGATTTCGGGCTAACGATCATCGCGGCACAGTGCGCGCCCGGCGCCCGCCGAAAGGCGGGGGTCGGGGTTTGGTCGTGAAGCGCGGCGGGCGAGGCTAGTTGCCGTGCTCGACCGGAGCGGCGACGCCGGCGGTGCCGGGCTTGTCTCCAGGGGCCTTGGGCTTGGCGTCGACGCCGGCCTCGGTGCGCTGCTGGGGCGTGATCGGGGTGGGCGCGCCGGTCAGCGGGTCGTAGCCGCCCCGCGTCTTCGGGAAGGCGATCACCTCGCGGATCGAGTCGGCGCCGGCCAGCAGCATGCAGACCCGGTCCCAGCCGAACGCGATCCCGGCGTGCGGCGGCGGGCCGTACTTGAACGCCTCCAGCAGGAAGCCGAACTTGTCGTTGGCCTCCTCCGGCGTGATGCCGAGCAGGTCGAAGACGCGGCGCTGCACGTCGGCCCGGTGGATACGGACGGAGCCGCCGCCGATCTCGTTGCCGTTGCACACGATGTCGTACGCGTACGCCAGCGCGCGGTCGGGCGCCTCCTCGAAACGGTCCATCCAGGTGGAGTTGGGCGAGGTGAAGGGGTGGTGCACGGCCGTCCACCCGCCTTCCTCGGTCGGCTCGAACATCGGGGCGTCGACCACCCAGCAGAACGCCCACGCGTCCTCGTCGACGAGCCCGGAGCGGCGGGCGATCTCGATGCGCGCGGCGCCGAGCAGCTCCTGCGCCTCGCGGCGGTCGGCGGCGGCCGCGAAGAAGATCGCGTCGCCGGGCTTGGCGCCCACGGCGTCGGCCAGGCCGGCCAGGTGGGCCTCGCTCAGGTTCTTCGCGACCGGGCCGCGGGGCTCGCCGGTCTCCGCGTCGAGCACCACGTACGCCAGGCCGCGGGCGCCGCGCGCCTTGGCCCAGTCCTGCCAGCCGTCGAGCTCCTTGCGGGTCTGCGCGGCGCCACCCGGCATGACGACCGCGCCCACGTACCCGCCCGCGTCGATCGCGCCGGCGAACACCCGGAACTCGGTGCCGCGCAGGTAGTCGGTCAGCTCGGTCAGCTCGACGCCGTAGCGCAGGTCGGGCTTGTCCGAGCCGTACCGCGCCATCGCGTCGTGCCAGGTGATCCGCGGGATCGGCGCGGTGATCTCGTGGCCGGCCAGCTCACGCCAGAGCGCGCCGACGATCGTCTCGCCCAGGTCGATCACGTCGTCCTGCGTCACGAAGGACATCTCGATGTCGAGCTGCGTGAACTCCGGCTGCCGGTCGGCCCGGAAGTCTTCGTCGCGGTAGCAGCGGGCGATCTGGTAGTAGCGCTCCATCCCGCCGACCATCAGCAGCTGCTTGAAGAGCTGGGGCGACTGCGGCAACGCGTACCAGGTGCCGGGCTGAAGGCGCACCGGCACCAGGAAGTCGCGCGCGCCCTCGGGCGTGGAACGGGTCAGCGTCGGCGTCTCGATCTCCACGAACTCGCGGTCGTGCAGCACCGTGCGGGCGATCTGGTTGGCCCGCGAACGCAGCCGGATCGCCCGCGCCGGCCCGCCGCGGCGCAGGTCGATGTAGCGGTACTTGAGCCGGATGTCGTCGCCCGCGTCCACGTTGTCGTCGACCGGCAGCGGCAGCGGTGCCGCCTCGGAGAGGATCTCCAGCGCCGAGACGTTGACCTCGATCTCACCGGTGGGCAGCTCCGGGTTGTCGTTGCCCTCGGGGCGGCGCTCGACCGCGCCGGTCACCTTCACGCAGAACTCGTTGCGCAGCGCGTGCGCGAGCTCCATCTCCTCCCGGAACACCACCTGCACCACGCCCGACGCGTCGCGCAGGTCGACGAAGATGACACCCCCGTGGTCGCGCCGGCGGGCCACCCAGCCAGCGAGCGTCACCGTCGTGCCGGCGTCCGCGGCGCGCAGGCTGCCGGCGTCATGGGTACGGATCACGGGTGCATCTCCTTCGCAATGGGTATCCGCGGACATTCTGTCAGGGATACCCGGAGTGACCCGGAGGCACCCGCCCGTCAGCGCGGCTTATCCCAGGCGGCCGCCTTGATCGTCACCGCCCCGCACAACTGAAACGTGCTGGAAACGTTGAGGTGTCAGTGTGACGCTGTGTTTCTGACCCGGCACGAGCAGGACCGGCTGCTGATCCACGTGGCGGCCGACGTGGCCTGGCGGCGGCGCGAGCGCGGCCTCCGGCTCAACCACCCGGAGGCGACCGCGATCATCACCGCTTTCCTGCTGGAGGCGGCCCGGGACGGCCGCACCGTCGGCGAGCTGATGGAGGCGGGCCGACAGGTGCTCACCCGGGAAGACGTGCTCGACGGCGTGCCGGAGATGCTGCCGGAGGTGCAGGTCGAGGCGACGTTCCCGGACGGCACGAAGCTCGTCACCGTCCACGAACCGATCCCATGATCCCCGGGGAGGTCATTCCCGGCGACGGGGATGTGGAGATCAATGTCGGGCGGCCCGTGCTGTCGCTCGCGGTGACCAACACCGGCGATCGCCCGATCCAGGTGGGCTCGCACTACCACTTCGCCGACGCCAACCCGGCACTCGACTTCGACCGCGCGGCCGCACGGGGTCACCGGCTCGCGGTGCCGGCGGGCACGAGCGTCCGCTTCGAGCCCGGCGTGCCGCGCGACGTCGACCTCGTGCCACTCGCCGGCCGCCGGATCGTGCCCGGCCTCCGCGGCGGAGGCCCGCATGAATAGGCAGCGCTACATCTCCCTCTACGGGCCCACCACCGGCGACCGCATCCGGCTCGCCGACACCAACCTGCTGATCGAGGTCGAAGAGGACCGCTGCGCCGGCGGCGACGAGGTGGTCTTCGGCGGCGGCAAGGTGATCCGCGAGTCGATGGGCCAGTCCCGGGCGACCCGCGCCGAGGGCACCCCGGACACCGTGATCACCGGCGCGGTCGTGCTCGACCACTGGGGCGTGGTGAAGGCCGACGTCGGCATCCGCGACGGGCGGATCGTCGCGCTGGGCAAGGCCGGCAACCCGGACACCATGGACGGCGTCCACCCCGACCTGGTGATCGGGCCGGGCACCGAGGTGATCTCCGGCAACGGCAAGATCCTCACGGCCGGCGCGATCGACTCGCACGTCCACTTCATCTGCCCGCAGATCCTCGAAGAGGCCCTCGCCAGCGGCATCACCACGGTGATCGGCGGCGGCACCGGGCCGGCCGAGGGCACCAAGGCCACCACCGTCACGCCGAACTCCTGGCACCTGGCCCGCATGTTCGAGGCGATCGACCCGTGGCCGGTCAACGTGCTGCTGCTCGGCAAGGGCAACACGGTCAGCGCCGAGTCGATGTGGGAGCAGCTGCGCGGCGGGGCGGGCGGCTTCAAGCTGCACGAAGACTGGGGCACCACGCCGGCCGCGATCGACGCCTGCCTCACCGTCGCCGACGCGGCCGGGGTGCAGGTCAACATCCACACCGACACGCTGAACGAGGCCGGCTTCGTCGAGGACACGCTGCGGGCGATCGGCGGGCGCGCCATCCACGCGTACCACACGGAGGGTGCCGGCGGCGGCCACGCGCCCGACATCATCACGGTCGCGTCGCACCCCAACGTGCTGCCGTCCTCGACCAACCCGACCCGGCCGTACACGCGCAACACGCTCGACGAGCACCTCGACATGCTGATGGTCTGCCACCACCTCAACCCGTCGGTGCCGGAAGACCTGGCGTTCGCGGAAAGTCGCATCCGGCCGAGCACGATGGCGGCCGAAGACGTGTTGCACGACCTCGGCGCGATCTCGATGATCGGCTCCGACTCGCAGGCGATGGGTCGGGTCGGCGAGGTCGTGCTGCGCACCTGGCAGACCGCGCACGTGATGAAGGACCGCCGGGGCGCGCTGCCCGGCGACGGCGCGGCCGACAACCACCGCGCCCGCCGCTACGTCGCCAAGTACACGATCTGCCCCGCCGTCGCGCACGGCATCGAGGGCGAGGTGGGCAGCGTCGAGGCGGGCAAGCTGGCCGACCTCGTGCTGTGGGACCCGGTGTTCTTCGGCGTGCGGCCCCACCTGGTGATCAAGGGCGGCATGATCGCGTGGGCGCAGATGGGTGACGCGAACGCCTCGATACCCACGCCCCAGCCGGTGCTCCCCCGCCCGATGTTCGGCGCGTACGGCCGCGTGCCGGCCGCGACGAGCCTCGCGTTCGTGGCGCCGGCCGCGGTCGAAGACGGCCTGGCGTCCCGGCTCGCCGTGGCGCGCGAGCTCAAACCGGTCGCGGACGTGCGCGCCCGCGGCAAGGCCGACCTCCCGCTCAACGACGCCACCCCGCGCATCGAGGTGGAGGCGGACACGTTCACGGTGCGGATCGACGGCGAGGTGGTCGAGCCCCAGCCGGTGACCGAGCTGCCGATGGCCCAGCGCTACTTCCTGTTCTGATGAGCGGCGCGACCCTGCTCCTGCTCGCCGACGGGCGCTTCCCCGCCGGCGGTCACGCCCACTCGGGCGGCCTGGAGGCGGCGGTCACGGCGGGCCGGGTGCGCGACCTGGAGACGCTGGCCGCCTTCCTGAGGGGGCGCCTCGCGACCGCGGGAGTGGTGAGCGCGGCGTTCGCCACGGCCGCCTGCCGCGGCGACGGCCTGCACACGCTCGAAGAGGAGCTCGACGCCCGCACCCCGTCTCCCGCGCTGCGCAAGGCGTCGCGGGCGCAGGGGCGGGCGCTGCTGCGCGCCGGCCGTACACTGTGGACTCTCTCCACAGTGGAGCGCGAGCTGCACCACCCGGTCGCGCTCGGCGTGGTGGCCGCCGCCGCGGGGCTCACGCCCGCCGAGGCCGCGCTCACCGCCGCGTACGGCACGGTCACCGGCCCGGCCGGCGCGGCCGTGCGCCTGCTGGGGCTCGACCCGTACGCGACACACGCGCTCGTCGCCCGGCTCGCGCCCGCGTGCGACGCCGTCGCCGCGCGAGCCACCACAGTGGACGACCTGCCCGCGTGTTCGGCACCGCTGCTGGACATCGGGGCAGAGGCACACGCCACCTGGGAGGTGCGTCTCTTTGCATCCTGAAGCCCACACCCATCCCGATCCGCACGCACCGCGAAACGCCGGCGGCGGGCGGGCGCTGCGGATCGGCATCGGCGGCCCGGTCGGCTCGGGCAAGACCGCGCTGGTCGCCGCGCTGTGCCGTACGCTCGCCGCCGACCTGCGGCTCGCCGTCGTCACCAACGACATCTACACCACCGAGGACGCCGACTTCCTGCTCCGCAACGGGGTGCTGCCGGCCGACCGCATCCGCGCCGTGGAGACCGGCTGCTGCCCGCACACGGCGATCCGCGACGACATCTCCGCCAACCTCGACGCCTGCGAAGACCTGGAGGCCGACCTCGGCCCGCTCGACCTGGTGCTCCTGGAGAGCGGCGGCGACAACCTGACCGCCACGTTCAGCAAAGGGCTCGTCGACCGGCAGATCTTCGTGGTCGACGTGGCCGGCGGCGACAAGGTGCCGCGCAAGGGTGGCCCCGGCGTCACCACCGCCGACCTGCTGGTCGTCAACAAGACCGACCTTGCCCCGCTGGTCGGCGCCGACCTGTCCGTCATGGCCCGCGACGCCGGCGCCCGCCGCGGCGACCTGCCGACCGTCTTCCTCTCGCTGGTGGAGGACCCCGCCGCGACACCGGTGGCCGACTGGGTGCGCGGCCTCGTCAAGGGATGAAGGCCACCGCCCGCATCACCGCGGTCGCGGACGGCCGGCGCACGCGCCTGGTCGCCCTCCGCTCGGAGCCACCGATTCTGGTACGGAGGACAAGTCCACGCCACGCGGACGGTGAGGTCGAGGTGCACCTGGTCGGCGGGGCCGCCGGCCCGCTCGGCGGCGACCGGCTGCGCATCGAGGTGGCTGTCGGGCCCGGCGCCCAGCTGTGCGTGCGCGCGGTCGCGGCCTCGCTCGCCCTGCCCGGCCCGGACGGCGCGCGGTCCACGCTGGACATCCACGCGTCCGTGGCGGCCGGCGGCTCGCTGCGCTGGCTGCCCGAGCCGCTCATCGCCGCCGGGAGCTGCGACCACCTTTCACGATCCCTTGTGGACCTGGAGCCGGACGCCGCCCTCACCTGGCGGGAGGAGCTGGTCTGCGGGCGCCACGCCGAAGAGCCCGGAGACGCCTCGCTGGAGTGCACCGTGCGCCTCGCCGGCCGTACCCTCCTGCGCCAGGACCTGGCGGTCGGACCGCGCGCGGCGGGATGGGCCGGCTCCGCGGTGCTGGGTGGCGGCCGGGCGACCGGCACGCTGCTCGTCGTGGATCCTCTGTGGACGGAAAAGCCGCCGGAGGCGGCGGTGCTCGGGCCGGGCGCGGCGCGGATGCCGCTCGCCGGCGGGCCGGCCGCGCTCGCCCAGGCGGTGGGCCGCGACCTGCGCGAGGTGCGGGAGGCACTCGACCGCGCCTTTGCATAGATGAACATGGATGAGCAGGGCTACACTCTCCGCATGAATCCCGCACGCATGCCCGCGAGGGCCCGGCGCGCTCTCGGCGCGCTGACGCTGGCCGGCGCGCTCCTGCTCGTCGGCACACCGGCCGCGACGGCGAGCGCCGCCGGCGACACCGAGTTCGAGATCTACAGCGTGTCCGGCACGGTGACGATCACCTGTGACCCGGTCGGCGGCACCCACCCGCACGCCAAGGAGGCCTGCGCCGAGATCGACGCGGCCGGCGGCGACATCGCGGCCGTGCCCCGGTACCCCGGCGTCGGCTGCGTCGACGAGTGGGACCCGGTGCTGATCGGCGTGACCGGCACGTGGCGCGGCAAGGAGGTGCTGTACAGCTCCTTCGAGTCCAACCGCTGCTACGGCGCGATCCGCCACGGCCACATCTTCTGGTACTGACACTGCCTGAAACCATTTCGAGTCCGGTTGGGATCGCGGGGTCGGCGGCGACTTATACTGATGCCCGACGATCTATGAAGACACACGTTCGCAACAACCGGGCAAAACGCGGGCAACGGTCGGCGGTTCTACTGCCTCTGACTCACCACCGGTGAGGCGCGCCTAGGGTTCCGCCGCCCGTTCGCGTGGGCGGGGCTGGTCCGAGAGACGCAGGCGCGTGCGTCGCGACACCGCGGCGCGCGCGTTCCACGGCGGGACAAAAGCCCGGGAGACAGCCGGTCCTGGCTGTGCTCCAGCCAGGCCTCCCTCGCCTGGAGGTGCCCGTGGCCCACATCCATGACAACTACGGTCCCGAAGCGCGCTACGCCGTGGAACGCGAGGCGGAGCTGCCCACGACCAAGTGGGACGAGGAGGTCGCGCGCGGCCTCGAGCTCGGCCTGCCCGGCGCGGACTCCATCGTGGACCGTCGCATCCCCACGTTCAGCCGCGGCGAGCTGCCGCACTTCGCCGGCATCAACACGTTCCTGAAGGCGCCCTACCTGGAAGACGTGCGCCGCTGCGGGGAGTACGACGTGGCGGTGCTCGGCGCGCCCTTCGACGGCGGCACGACGTACCGCTCGGGCACCCGCTTCGGGCCGCAGGGCATCCGCAAGATCTCGGCGCTCTACGGGCCGTACTCGTTCGAGCTCGGCGTCGACCTGCGCGAGTCGATCACGATCGCCGACCTCGGCGACGTCTTCACGATCCCGGCCAACATCGAGAAGACGTTCGACCAGATCTCCAAGGCGGTCGGCCACGTCTACGCCTCGGGCGCCTTCCCGGTCGTGCTCGGCGGCGACCACTCGATCGGCTACCCCACGGTGCGGGGCGTGGCCGAGCACCTCGACGGCAACCTCGGCATCATCCACTTCGACCGCCACGTCGACACCCAGGAGACCGACCTCGACGAGCGGATGCACACCACGCCCTGGTTTCACGCCACCGACATCCCCAACGTGCCGCCGAAAAACCTCGTGCAGATCGGCATCGGCGGCTGGCAGGCGCCCCGCCCCGGCGTCAAGGTGGGTCGGGAGCGGGGCACCACCATCATGACGGTCACCGACTGCGTCGAGATGGGCATCGAGGCGGCCGCCGCGAAGGCGCTGGAAGTGGCCTGGGACGGCGCCGACGCGGTGTGGCTGTCGTTCGACGTCGACTGCCTGGACGCCGCGTTCGTACCGGGCACCGGCTGGCCCGAGCCGGGCGGCTTCCTCCCCCGCGAGGTGCTCAAGTTCATCCAGCTCGTCGCCGAGCGGCCGCTCGCCGGCATCGAGGTCGTGGAGTGCTCCCCGCCGTACGACAACGCCGAGATCACCTCCCTCATCGCCACCCGGGTCATCTGCGACACGCTCGGCTGCCTCGTGCGGGCCGGTCACCTTCCCCAGAGGAGCAAGCCATGAGAAGGGCCATCGCCGCGCTCGCCGCACTCATCCTGCTCGCCGCGTGTGGATCCACGGAGGAGGACCCGGCGGCACCCACCACCGTCCGCATCGGCTTCAGCGCGTGGCCGGGCTGGTTTCCCTGGCAGGTCGCGCAGGAGCAGGGCCTCTTCGCCAAAAACGGCGTGACCGTCGAGCTCACCTACTTCGACAGCTACACCGACAGCCTCACCGCGCTCTCCACCGGCAACCTCGACGCCAACAGCCAGACGCTCAACGACACGCTCTCCTCGGTCAGCGGCGGGGCGCGGCAGACGATCGTGCTGGTCAACGACAACTCCACCGGCAACGACCAGATCATCGCCCGCCCCGGCATCGCGAGCGTGGCCGACCTCAAGGGCAAGACGGTGGCGGTCGAGCAGGGCACGGTCGACCACTACCTGCTGCTGCTCGCGCTCCGGAAGGCCGGACTGTCCGAAGGGGACATCACGGTCAAGCCGCTGCTGACCGACGCCGCCGCGGCGGCGTTCGTGGCCGGGCAGGTCGACGCGGTGGGCGCGTTCGCCCCGTTCACCACGACCGCGCTGGGGCTCGCCGGCAGCAAGGCGATCGCCACCTCGGCCGACTTTCCCGGCGCGATCCCCGACCACCTGGTCTTCGAAGCCGACTTCGTGAAGGAACACCCGAAGGAGGTGCAGGCGATGGTGGACACCTGGTTCGACACGCTCGCGTGGATCGAAGACAACAAGGACGCGGCCATCGCCATCATGGCCAAGAAGGGCGGCGTCAGCGACGCCGACTACAAGACCTACGACGCGGGTACCACGATCTTCTCCCACGAGCAGAACATCGCCGCCTTCACGCCCGGCGAGACGCCCGCAAACCTCGACTTCCAGGCCCGGTCGATCGCCGCGTTCCTGGTCGAGGCGAAGCTCGTCGACGAGGCGCCTCCGCTCGACGGGCTCTTCGACCCGACGTTCGTCAAAGCGGTGACACCGTGAGCGAGCGAGTTGGCGCGGCGGGGGGTCTGGACGGACCCGCCCACCTCCCCAAGCCGCAGGCGACCGCCGACGAAGTCGGGGTTTCGGGGCGGCGGAGGAAGACGTCGCCTTTGGCGCCGCACGAGCGAGCGAACCAGGAGACACCGTGACGATGGTGGCTGACCCGGCTCCGCCCCGCTCGCTCCCCCGCCGCCGGCCGGCGCGGGCGGGCGGCCTGTGGGGCATCCGCACGCCGCTGCCCCGCGGCGCGCGGTGGACGTTGATGGCGCTGTCGGTGCTCGTCCCGCTGGTCGCGTGGCAGGCGTTCAGCATGGTCGTCGACGGGCGGCCCGACTACCTGCCGGGGCCCTACGAGGCGGTCGGCGCGGGCGTCGAGATGGCGCGGTCCGGGATGCTCTTCACCGACGCGTGGGCGACGGTCGCGCGGGTGCTCCAGGGTTTCGGGCTGGCGGTGCTGGTGTCGGTGCCGCTGGGCATCGTGATGGGCAGCTTCCCGGCCGGGCAGGCGCTGCTGGAGCCGCTCGTCGGCCTGCTGCGCTACCTGCCGGCGAGCGCGTTCATCCCGCTGCTGATCATCTGGCTCGGGCTGGGCGAGCCGTCCAAAGTGGCGCTGCTCTTCCTGGCCGCGTTCTTCTTCAACACGCTGATGACCGCCGACGCCGTACGGCAGGTGCCGCTCAGCCTCATCGACGTGTCGTACACGCTCGGCGCCCGCCGGGGCGAGGTGCTGCGCAAGGTGATCGTCCCCTACGCGCTGCCGGGCATGCTCGACTCGATCCGGGTAAACGCGGCCGCCTCCTGGAGCTTCGTCGTGGTCGCCGAGCTGATCGCCTCCGAGTCGGGGCTGGGCTACCGCATCGTGCGGGCCCAGCGCTTCAACCAGATCGACCGCATCTTCGCGGCCCTCGTGGTGATCGCTCTCATCGGCCTGGCGATCGACCTGCTGCTGCGGCTGGCACGCGACCGGGTGGGGAGGTGGGTCTGATGTCTCTCCTCGTCCTCTCGGGCGTCGGCAAGTCCTTCCCCCGGCGGGGTGGCGCTGTCCGGGCGCTCGACGGCGTCGACCTGTCGGTGCCGCGTGGCCAGTTCTTGTGCGTGGTCGGCGCGAGCGGCTCGGGCAAGTCGACGCTGCTGTCGCTGATCGCCGGCCTGGTCCGCCCCACCGCCGGCGAGGTGCGCCTCGACGGGCACCCGGTCACCGGCCCCGGGCCCGACCGGGGGCTCGTCTTCCAGCAGGGCGCGATCTACCCGTGGCGCACCGTCGAGCGCAACGTCGCGTTCGGACTGGAGCTGCTCCCCCTGGGGCGGGCCGAGCGGGACCGGCGGGTCGCCTGGTACCTCGCCGAGACCGGCCTCACCGCCCTCCGCCACGTGCTGCCCAAACAGCTGTCCGGCGGGCAGCGCCAGCGGGTGGCCATCGCCCGCGCCCTGGCCTGCGAGCCGGAGGTGCTGCTGCTGGACGAGCCGTTCGGTGCGCTCGACGTGCAGACCAAGGAGGACATGCAGCTGTTCATCCGGCGGGTGTGGCAGGACACCGGCACCACCGTCGTGATGGTCACCCACGACGTGGAGGAGGCCGTCTTCCTGGGCCAGCGGGTGGTGGTGCTCGCCAGTGACCCCGGCCGGGTCGCCGCCGACCTGCCCGTCAACCTCCCGGCCGAACGTGAACTGTCGGCAAAACGACTCCCCGAATTCCTCTCAATACGTGCGCGGGTGGAGGACCTCGTCCGCGCGTACCACCGCCGTCACCAGGAAAAACAAGCCGTCTGAACCGCGGTAATCGGAGCATCGGCCGATGCCAGGCCGTACGGATCTGCGATGGCTCGCCTCCCTAACTAGTGCTGGAGTATCCATGCTGCGGTAGCACGGGAGGATCAGGCGTGGCGTCGTCGGGGCACGTCGTTGGGGGACGGTACCGGCTAGATTCGGTGCTGGGTTCTGGCGGGATGGGTGTGGTGTGGCGCGCGTTCGATGAGCGCCTCGCCCGCTGGGTGGCGGTCAAAGAGATCCGCTTCACCCAGCCCATGTCGCCGGAAGAACGTGAAGAGGTCAAGTATCGGGCGATGGTGGAGGCGCTGAGCGCCGGCCGCCTCGTCCATCCGAACGTCGTCGCGATCTACGACGCGGTGGACGACGCCGACCAGCCATGGGTGATCATGCGGCTGGTCGAGGGTCGTTCGCTGCGCGAGATGGTGGCGCAAGAAGGGCCGCTCGACAGCGTCAAAGCCGCCCAGCTGGGGCTGGGGCTGCTCGACGCGCTGGACGCGGCGCACGGTGCCGGGGTGGTGCACCGCGACGTCAAGCCGTCCAACGTGCTGATCGCCAACGGCCGCCCGCTGCTCACCGACTTCTCCATCGCCACGGTGGCCGGTGCGCCGGTGCCGCTGCGCGGCGCGGCGGTGATGGGCAGCCCCGGATACGTGGCGCCGGAGCGGCTGCACGGCGAAGAGGGCGGGATGCCGGCCGACCTGTTCGGCCTCGGCGCGACGCTCTTCTACGCCGCGGAGGGTTACGGCCCGTTCGCCCGCGAGGACGCGATGGCCTGCCTCATCGCCACCGTCTGCGACCCACACCCCCGCCCGGTGCGGGGCATGGCGCTCGCCGCGGTGATCGACGGCCTGCTGGCCAAGGACGTGGCCGACCGCATGGACTCGGCCGCCGCCCGCACCGCCCTGCTCGCCGCCGCCCGCCCGCGCACCCGCTCGGTGTACCGGGTGCCGCTGACCTCGCGGCGGGCGTACACCGGGCACCACAGCGTGGCGGTCCTGCCCAGCAGCCCGCCGCCCGCTTCTTCGGCCGCGCCCGTCCCGGCGGCCAAGCGGGCCCGCCCGCCACGCCGGCGGCGGGTCACCATCCTCACCGCGGGCGCCGCGCTGCTCGTGCCGGTGGTGGCCACCCTGGCCAGCGCCGCCGGCGGCCCCAACACCCCCGGCCTGGCCGGCCGCGCCGACGCGGCGGTGCGGCCGGCACCTCCCGGCGTCGACCCCTCGGCCGCCCCAGCGGGCGACGCGCGGGCGCTCGGCATGCCCAGGGTGCTGTTCTCGCCCTCGGCGGGCGGCCCGCTCTCCACGGGCGGCCCCGTCCAGCCACCCATCGGCGGCGGCCTGGCCACCGACCCGGTCTCCGGCACCACCGACCCCGGCAACGGCCCGGCGACCGAGCCCAGCGGCGGTGGCGGCGGCGAGACCGGCGGCTCCACCACGCCACCACCCCCGCCGGCCACGGTCACCGGCCTGACGGTCGCCGTCACGGTCGACCCGAACGCGTGCACCTACTCGGCGTCCGCGCTGGTCACGGTCTCCGCACCGACCACGGTCACCTACCGCGTGACCTGGTCGGACGGCGCAAACGGCACGGCGAGCGCCGACTTCGCGGCGGCCGGCGGCGGCACGCTGCACGCGCCGTCCGGCGTGTCGCACGGCGCCGGGCCGGTGTGGGTGCAGGTCGAGGTGCTCACGCCGACGGCGGTCACCCAGCGCGGCGAGGGTGAGCTGCCGGCGTCCTGCACGCCGACGACCACCCCGCCCCCGGAGCCGGACCCCTCGCCGATGACGTCGCCGTCGTCCCCCAACCCGGCGGCGCCCGCCGACAACGGGTCGCCGGCCGGCAACACCGAGCCGACACTCAGCCAGCCCGCCGTCGAGCCGGCCTCGGCCGCGCCGTAGATCGCTCACCCTTCGTCGCGGGTCGCGCTTTCGCCCGCCTGGTGCCGCCAATGTCGCTCGCTGGCGTCGTCGGCCCGGGGCCTTCGTCGCCCTGAGTAACCGCTGCCGCCGCCGCGCGGCGCGAGATTCGAGATCTAGGACGGTTTGGGCGCCATATCAACCCTAACCGTCCTAGATCTCGAAGTTCTCAGCTGATCCGCTGACGCCGCGTCACAGACGGTGGCCGGCGAGGCCCGCGCCACAGGCACCCGGACCGTGACCAACGGCGGACGGGTGAGGCCGCGGGAGCAACGGCATAGACCACGACGGACATCGCGGTAGCCCAAGAATTGGAGATCTTCAAAAGGTCGTGGCGGGTGCCGGTCGGCACCCGCCACGCTATGCCGAGCTGGCGTCAGGCGACGGTCAGCGTCTTGATGTCGATGTCGTTCTTGGGGTGGCCGCCACCCGGCTGGGGGTCGAAGGCGCCGTCGTGGCCCTTCGCGGTGGCCTTCTTGATGACCTCGAGGCCGGCCTCGTCGACCTTGCCGATGATGGTGTAGTCGGGCTGGAGCTCGACGTCCTGGTAGATGAAGAAGAACTGGCTGCCGTTGGAGTCGGGGCCGCTGTTGGCCAGCGCGACCACGCCCGCCGGATAGGCCGGGCGCTCGTTGGCCGGCAGGTACTCGTTGGCGTAGCGGTACGAGGGGCCGCCGGTGCCGTCGGACTCGCGGTAGCCCTTGCCCTTGGCGCTCGGGTCGCCGCACTGGAGCATGCCGGGGAACATGCGGTGGCACTTGGTGCCGTCGAAGAACTTCTTGCTGGCCAGGAACGAGAAGCTCTCGGCCGCGCAGGGGGACTTCGACAGGTCCATGTTGATGTTGACCTTGCCGAAGTTGGTGTCGACGGTCATCGTCTTGTTGCCGGTGTTGGGCGGTGTGGTGGTCGGCGGGAGGCCCACGTCCTTGGTGGTCTTGGTGCGCTCCGCCTTGGGCACCTCATTCCACACGCAGCTCGCCGGGCCGGCCGAGGCGTCGGCGGCGGTGCCGGTGGAGTCGTCGTCGCCGGCGATGTTGACGAGCAGCACCACGCCGACGGCGAGCACGAGCACCGCGACCCCCGCGCCGATGCTCACCTGCCACTGGCGGCGCTTTCTGGCCGTCGCGGCGCGCTCGGCCATCTCCCTTTCGAGCCGGGCCCGCGCCGCGGCGCGCTGCCGCTCCCTTGTGGACGTCACGCTCTTCCTCCTGGGGTGTGGTGCTCCTACCTAAGCTTCTCAGGACTGGCTGGGCGTCGCCGCGGGGGTCGGCGACTGGGTGGCGGACGGTGCGCCGGTGGTCGGGGTGGACGGCTCGGGTGACACCGGGTCCATCTCGCCGACCGTGAGGCTCTGGATCGTGATGTCCTTATCCGGCTTGACGTTGGCGCCCGAGCCGTTGTCGACCGTCTTGATCTTGCCGATCTTCTCCACCACGTCGAGGCCGCTGGTCACGCGCCCGACGATCGGGTACGCCGGGGCGTCGGTCGGGCTGAAGTCCTTGAAGAAGATCAGGAACTGGCTGCCATTGCTGCCCGGCGGGTTGCCGACCAACGCCACGGTGCCCTTCGGGTATAGCGCCGGCTGGCCGGCGGCGGGGCTCGGCGACGGGGAGGGGGCCGAGGGCACGTTTTCGTTGTAGAACGTATACGTGGGGCCGCCCGTGCCGGTGCCGCCCGGGTCGCCGCAGCGCAGCGCGCCGTCCGCGGTGATCTCGGTGCACTTGGTGTTGTCGTAGAAGCCGTTGGACGCCAGGTGGGCGAGGCTCGCGCTCGCGCACGGCGCGCTGGCCACGTCGAGCGAGACCGTGATCGGGGCACCCTGGTCGGTGGTGATGGTCATCGGCCGCGTGCCGGTGGTCGGCAGGTCTTTGGTGGCCGGCTTGCCGACGTCTTTGAGGTTGGGGTTGTTGGCGGCGTCCGCGGCGGTCCAGGCGCAGATGTCGGCCGCGGCCTCGTCCTTCGGGTCGGAGTCGAAGCCGCCCAGCACCCACACGGTGCCGACCACGATCAGCGCGAGTGCGACGGCCGCGCCGACGCCGGCCTGGACGCGCCGCTTGCGGCGGGTCTGCGCCGCCTTGCGCGCCATCTGCCGGTCGTACTTGGCCCGGGCCAGCTTGCGCTGCCGAGTCCTGCTGGAAGCCACCCGCGCTCCCCTTCCTCAATCCGCCGACGCCACGAAACCGCAGCGCACGGTGCGCGACACCCGAAACTGTGTAGCGCACGCCACACAACGCCCGCCAGAGTGTACGGGTATCACCTGGGAAAGTGTTGCGTGAGGTCGCCCGTTCTCAATCGGCCGACATCAACACCGATAGGCTTGTGCGCATGTTGGTGAAGGGGTTCCCGGCTGACGTGTTCGGCACCAACTGTTACGTGGTGGCGACCGGGCCGGGCGAGCAGTGTGTCGTCGTCGATCCCGGCATCGGGGTGATCGACCGGCTCAACGCGTTGATCGAGGAGCACCGGCTGCATCCGGCGGCCGTGCTGCTGACCCACGGCCACCTCGACCACACGTTCTCGGTGACGCCGGTGTGCGGCGCGCGGGGTGTGACGGCGTACATCCATCCCGACGACCGTGAGCTGCTCAAGGACCCGAGCAAGGCGATCAACTCGATCGACCCGCGCACGCTGCTGGGCGGCCTGGAGTGGAGCGAGCCCGACGACGTCGCGGAGCTCACCGACGGCGCGGTGGTGAGCCTCGCGGGGCTGGAGTTCACGATCGACCACGCGCCGGGCCACACGCGCGGCTCCGTGCTCATCCGGGTGCCCGGGCCCGACTCGGTCGAGGTCTGCCTCTCCGGCGACGTGCTATTCGCCGGCTCGGTCGGCCGCGTCGACCTGCCCGGCGGCAGCATGGACGCCATGGTCGCGAGCCTGCGCGACAAGATCCTGCCGCTCGCCGACGAGACCGTCGTGCTGCCCGGCCACGGACCGGCGACGACGATCGGGCGCGAGCGCGCCACCAACCCGTACCTTCTACAAGTCGCCGAGGCTGGAACAGTTTTATGAGCAAGCCGACGCCGATCTCCGGCTTTCCCGAGTGGCTCCCGCCGCAGCGGATGATCGAGCAGTACGTCATCGACCACATCCGCCGCACCTTCGAGCTTTACGGCTTCGCACCACTGGAGACCCGTGCCGTCGAGCCGCTCGACCAGCTGCTGCGCAAGGGCGAGACCTCGAAAGAGGTGTACGTGCTGCGCCGGCTCCAGGCCGCCGAGGGCGAACGCGACGACGAGCTGGGGCTGCACTTCGACCTGACCGTCCCGTTCGCCCGATTTATCCTTGAAAACGCCGGCAAGCTCACCTTCCCCTTCCGGCGTTACCAGATCCAGAAGGTGTGGCGGGGCGAGCGGCCGCAGGAGGGGCGCTACCGCGAGTTTCTCCAGGCCGACATCGACATCGTCGACCGCGACACGCTGCCGCCGCACTACGAGGCCGAGATCCCGCTGGTGATCGGCGACGCGCTCGGCTCGCTGCCGATTCCCAAGATCCGCATCCAGGTCAACAACCGCAAGGTGTGCGAGGGCTTCTACCGCGGCCTCGGGCTGACCGACCCGGACGCGGCGCTGCGCGCGATCGACAGGCTCGACCGGATCGGCCCGGACAAGGTGGCCGACCTGCTGATCGAGACCGCCGGCGCCGACGAAAAGCAGGCCGCCGCCTGCCTGAGCCTCGCCGAGATCTCCGCGCCGGACGGGTCGTTCGCCGACCGGGTCCGTGCCCTCGGCGTCACCCACCCGCAGCTCGACGAGGGCCTCGACGAGCTGCTGCGCGTGGTCGAGGCGGCCGCCGAGCACGCGCCCGGCCTCTGCGTCGCCGACCTGCGGATCGCCCGCGGCCTCGACTACTACACCGGCACCGTCTACGAGACCCAGATGATCGGGTACGAGAAGTTCGGCTCGATCTGCTCCGGCGGCCGATACGACAACCTCGCCACCGCGGGCAACGACCGCTTCCCCGGCGTGGGCATCTCGATCGGGGTGTCCCGCCTGCTCGGCCTCCTCTTCGGGGCGGACGCGCTCACGGTCAGCCGCGCGGTGCCGACGGCGGTGCTTGTCGCGCTGCCGACCGAAGAGCGGCGCGGCGAGTGCGACCGGATCGCCGCCACGCTGCGCCGGCGCGGCATCGCCACGGAGGTGGCGCCGAGCGCCGCCAAGTACGGCAAGCAGATCCGCTTCGCCGAGCGGCGCGGCATCCCGTTCGTGTGGTTTCCGGGCGCCGAGGGCGAGGCCGACACGGTCAAGGACATCCGCTCCGGCGAGCAGGTCGAAGCCGACGCCGCGGCCTGGACCCCACCGGATGCCGACCTGCGGCCGAGCGTGCGCTAATGCGGCGGCCACAAGCCTTCACCGGGTGAGCCGGCCAACGTTTGGGCGGGCACGGCGGCGCGGCGGCCCCTAACTGCTACGCCGCCGTGCCCGCGGCTTCACTGGATCTCGAATAGCAGGCAGGACGACGTGGCGTGCGCGACGAGCCGGCCGGACCCGTCGGTGAGCCGTGCCTCGGCCAGGGCGGTCCGCCGGCCCTGGGAGATCACCGTGCCCTCGCACCGCAGCAGGCCGGAGGCGATGGTCACCGGCCGGAGAAACTTCACGTTGAGGTCGAGCGTGGTGTAGCCGACCCCGGCCGGGAGCGTCGAGTGCACCGCGCAGCCGGCCGCCGTGTCCAGCAGCGTCGAGAGCACACCGCCGTGCACCGAGCCCAGCGGGTTGTAGTGGAACTCCTGGGGCTCCATCTCGACGATCACGCGCCCCTCGTCGGGCACGAAGCGGGACATCCCGAGCAGGTGCATCACCGGCGGGGCGGGCAGCTCGCCCGCGGCCATCGCCCGCAGCAGATCCAGCCCGGAACGCCGCCCGACCAGCGCCGCGTTGCCAGCGGGGTCGGACCACTCGAACGTCCGGCTCCGCACGCCGGTGTCCTCGCCGGGCGCTGCCTGAGTCTGCGTCATGGACGCAGCCTGTCACTCATTTGCTGGGTCTGTCAATGAGACTTAGGCTCGGCGTTGTGAGACCTCAGGCACTCGACTGGTCGGTGGAAAACTGCACGATCGCCCGCGCGATGACCATCTTGGGCGAAAAGTGGACGTTCGTCGTGCTCCGCGACATCTTCGCCGGCATCCGCCGCTTCGACGACATGCGCCACCGCACCGGCATCCCCCGCCAGGTGCTGACCAACCGCCTGGCCATGCTCGTCGACAACGGCGTGCTGCGCCGCGTGCCCTACCGCGAGCCGGGTGCCCGCCCCCGCCACGAGTACCGCCTGACGGAGAAGGGCTTCGACCTCTATCCGGTGCTGGTCGCCATCGCCGAGTGGGGCAACCGCTACCTCGCCGACCCGGAAGGCCCACCGGTGGCCATCGTCCACCGCGACTGCGGCGAGGAGGTCCACTCGGTGATGCGCTGCGCCGGCGGCCACGAGGCACTCAAGCCCCGCGAGGTGGTCACCGCCCCGGGCAAGGGCGCCCACCGTCGCTGACCCGCGCTTTTTAGCGCGATTTCCAGACGCCCGCGGTAGCTCAAATGACGAAGCCGGTCGGCTTACGCTCCCGACGTGACGCGGTATGCGTCGAAGACGCCGTCGACCTTGCGGACCGCGGCCAGCAGATGACCAAGGTGCTTCGGGTCGGCCATCTCGAAGGAGAAGCGGCTTACCGCCACGCGGTCGCGGGTCGTGGTGACCGTGGCGGACAGGATGTTGACGCGCTCGTCGGACAGGACGCGGGTGACGTCGGCCAGCAGCTTGTGCCGATCCAACGCCTCGACCTGGATCGCCACCAGGAACGTGGACGCCGAGGTCGGCTTCCAGGTCACCTCGACGATGCGGTCGGTCTGTGCCTTGAGGTCTTCGGCGTTGGCGCAGTCGTCGCGGTGGACGCTGATGCCGCCCGAGCGGGTGACGAAGCCGAACACCGCGTCGCCCGGCACCGGCGTGCAGCAGCGCGCCAGCTTGATCCAGACGTCGCTCACGCCGCGGACGACCACGCCCGGGTCCTGCACCGACTGGCGGGCCCTCGGCGGGCGGGTGGCGACGGCGGTCTCGGCGATGTCTTCGACCGCGCCCTCCTCGCCGCCGTAGCCCTGGACGAGCCGCTGGACCACCGACTGGGCGGAGACCTGGTTTTCGCCGACCGCCGCGTACAGGGACGCCACGTCGGCCAGGTGCAGGTCGCGGGCGATCGCCATCAGCGCTTCGGTGGTGAGCATGCGGGTCAGCGGCAGGCCCTGGCGGCGCATCGCCTTGACGATCGACTCCTTGCCGGCCTCGATCGCCTCCTCGCGGCGCTCCTTGTTGAAGTACTGCCGGATCTTCGTGCGGGCGCGGGGGCTCTTGACGAAGCCGAGCCAGTCTTGCGAGGGGCCGGCCGTCTCCGACTTGGACGTGAAGATCTCGATCACGTCGCCGTTGGACAGCGTCGACTCCAGCGGCACGAGCTTGCCGTTGACCCGCGCGCCGATGCACTTGTGTCCGACCTCGGTGTGCACCGCGTACGCGAAGTCGACCGGCGTGGAGCCCGTCGGCAGCGGGATCACGTCGCCCTTGGGCGTGAAGACGTAGACCTCCTGGCTGGAGAGGTCGAACCGGAGCGCGTCGAGGAACTCGCTCGGGTCGCTCGCCTCCCGCTGCCAGTCGAGCAGCTGCCGCAGCCACGTCATCTCGTCGATGTGGGCCGGCGGCCCGACGATCGTGGCGCCCTTCTGCTCTTTGTACTTCCAGTGGGCGGCGATGCCGAACTCCGCCGTGCGGTGCATGCCCAGCGTGCGGATCTGCATCTCCACTGGCTTGCCGGTCGGGCCGATCACGGTGGTGTGCAGCGACTGGTACATGTTGAACTTCGGCATCGCGATGTAGTCCTTGAACCGGCCCGGCACCGGCTGCCAGTTGGCGTGGATGACACCCAACGCCGCGTAGCAGTCGCGCACCGTGTCGACAAGGATCCGGACGCCGATCAGGTCGTAGATGTCGTTGAAGTCGCGGCCCCGCACGATCATCTTCTGGTAGATCGAATACAGGTGCTTGGGGCGGCCGGTCGTCTCCGCCTTGATCTTGGCGGCCTTGAGATCCATCTGGACCTTCTGCGTCACCTGGCGCAGCAGCGTGTCACGCTGCGGCTGGTGCTCGCCGATCAGCCTGTTGATCTCCTCGAACCGCTTGGGAAACAGCGTGCCGAACGCGAGGTCTTCGAGCTCCCACTTGATGGTGTTCATGCCCAGGCGATGGGCCAGCGGGGCGAGGATCTCCAGCGTCTCCTTGGCCTTCTGCTCCTGCTTGGGGCGCGGGAGGAAGGTCAGCGTGCGCATGTTGTGCAGGCGGTCGGCGAGCTTGATGACGAGCACGCGCGGGTCTTTGGCCATCGCGACGACCATCTTGCGGATGGTCTCGGCCTTGGCCGCGTCGCCCAGCTTGACCTTGTCGAGCTTGGTCACGCCGTCGACCAGCAGGGCCACCTCGCCGCCGAACTCGGTGCGCATCTCGTCGAGCCCGTACTCGGTGTCTTCGATCGTGTCGTGCAGCAGCGCCGCCACCAGCGTGGTGGTGTCCATGCCCAGGTTGGCCAGGATGGTGGCCACGGCCAGCGGATGCGTGATGTACGGATCGCCGGACTTGCGGTATTGCCCCGAGTGCCACTGGGCGGCGACGTCGAAGGCACGCTGCAACAGCCGCGCGTCGGCCTTGGGATGGCACGCGCGGTGGGTAGCGATCAGCGGCTCGAGCACCTCGCTGACCTGCGGGGTCTGCCAGGGCGCGTTGAACCGGGCCAGCCGCGCCCGCACCCGGCGCCCGGTCGGCGCGACGGCCCAACCGGACGCGGTGGCCGCCTCGGCCGACTCGTCGTCGTGGTCGTCATGGTTGGCAGACTCAGCCGGGAACGGCACGACCACACCGGCGCCCTCCGCGCCGCTGTCGACGGCCTCGGCGGGTGCGTTGCTAGCGGCGGTCGCCACCTCTTGCTGACCGGGCTGCGCCTCGCCAGTCGGATGCACGCTGCCCTCCACTGAATGGGCGACGTCCTGCTGAGACACCGGCCTCCTCACCCTCGCCGGGGAATGACACCGACCGTATCCGGCCAGCACCACCCTCCGCTACCCACGCCCGTACCGATCCTGGCCGGCCGCGGAACGCAATCCTACCCGTCGGCCCAGGCCAGAGCCGCTTTAGACGGTCAGGAGGGCATGAACCTCACGGGGTGCCAGCCTCTCCCGCCCGGGCAGGAACGACAACTCCAGCAACACGGTGAACCCGACGACTGTTCCCCCGGCGCGCTCCACCAGCTCCAGTGTGGTGGCGGCGGTGCCGCCGGTGGCCAGCACGTCGTCGACCACCAGCACCCGCTCGCCCGGCCGGAAGGCGTCCTGGTGTACCTCCAGCGTGGCCTCGCCGTACTCCAGCTCGTACGACCCGCGGTGGGTGGCGCGGGGCAGCTTGCCGGCCTTGCGCACCGGCACCACACCGACCCCGGTGGCGTACGCGATGCCGGCGGCGATCAGGAAGCCACGCGCCTCGATGCCGGCCACCACGTCGAACGAGCCGGCCCCGTAGTGCGCCGCGATCCCGTCGACGACCTCGCGAAAGACCGGCCCGTTCGCGAACAGCGGGGTCAGGTCCTTGAAGAGGATGCCCGGCTTGGGAAAGTCGGGCACGTCCACGGTGTTGCTCGCCACGATCTCCGCGAGGTCAGCCACGCGAAACTCCTTCGCTCATGGTCAGGGCGCCCCTCGACCTACTCGAAGGACGCCCTGATCGCGGATGAACTCAGTGTCGCTTGCCGCCCCGCGGCCGGCTGCCGGAGCGGCCGCCCCGGTTGCCGGACGGGCGCTTGGCGGTCGGCCGGGCGCCCACCTTCGGCGCGGCGCCGGCCAGCGCCGCCACCTCGGCGTCGTCGTGCTGCTCGGCCGGCTTCGACTGCTTCGGCGAGCGGCTCGTCTTCGGCGCCACCTCGCCACGGGCGATCGCCGAGCGGCGGGCCAGCACGCGCTGGGTGTGCGCCTGGTACTTCGGCTCGAAGCTCTTGAGCGTGGTCAGCACCGGAGTCGCGAAGAAGATCGACGAGTACACCGCGATGCCCATACCCACGAAGAGCACGAGGCCGAGGTCGCGGAGGGTACCCGCGCCAAGGAGGCCGGCCCCGATGAACAGGAGGCCACCGACGGGCAGCAGCGCGACGAGGCCGGTGTTGATCGACCGCATCAGCGTCTGGTTGACCGCGAGGTTGGCCGCCTCGGCGTACGTCTGTGTGCTGCTCGCCGTGATGCCGCGGGTATTTTCCTGCACCTTGTCGAACACCACCACGACGTCGTACAGCGCGAAGCCGAGGATGGTGAGGAAACCGATGATCGTCGACGGGGTGATCTCGAAGCCGACGATCGAGTAGATGCCGGCGGTGAGCACAAGGTTGAACAGCAGCGAGGAGACCGCGGCGACGGACATCCGCCACTCGAACCGGACGATCAGGTAGAGCATCACGACCGCGATGAAGATGACCAGGCCGAGCAGCGCCCGCTCGGTCACCTGGGCGCCCCACGCGCCGCTCACCCGGCTGTTGCTGATCTCGCCCGCCGGGATGCCGAACGCCTGGACGAGGTGCTCCTTGACCGCCTCGGACTGCTCCGGCTCCATCTCCGAGGTGCGGATCAGGTAGGTGCCGTCGCCGCCGCCGACCTGCTGGGTGGAGGCCACACGCAGCGGGTCGCCGTCGGGGTTGGGCACGCTGGCGAGCGCCTCCTCGACCGTGCTCTCCGCGTGCTGAAGCGTGCCCACCGAGGCCGGCACCTGGAACTCGTTGCCACCGGAGAACTCGATACCCAGCGTGAAGCCGCGCGCGAAGAAGCTGATCACGGCGATCAGCACGGCCACCGCGGCGACGGTGAACCAGATCCTGCGCTTGCCGACGATGTTGAGGTCGGCGTCGCCCTTGTAGAGCCTGGTAGCGAGACCACTCATGGGGTCACGCCTCCTTCACGCGCGTGCGGGGTTTCGCCGGCTGGTCGGCGGGTTCCTTTTCGAGGACCCGGCCGAGGCCGCTGACCCGCGGCGAGAGGAACGCGCGGGTCCGCGCGAACATCGCCATGATCGGATGACGGAAGAGGAACACGACCACCAGGTCGAGCACGGTGGCGAGGCCGAGGGCGAACGCGAAGCCCTTCACCGTGCCGACGGACACGATGTAGAGGACCACGGCCGCCATGATCGTGATCGCGTTGGCCGAGATGATCGTGCGGCGGGCCCGGGCCCACGCGCGCGGGACGGCGCTGCGCGGACTTCGACCCTCGCGTATCTCGTCTTTGAGTCGCTCGAAGTAGATGACGAACGAGTCCGCCGCCACACCTAGCGACACGATGAAGCCCGCGATGCCGGCGAGGTTGAGCGTGTAGCCGATCTGCCGGCCGAGCACGATCAGCGCGCCGAAGACCAGCAGGCCGGACAGGATCAGGCTCAGGAAGATCACGGTGCCGAGCAGGCGGTAGTAGAAGAACGAGTAGATGATGACCAGCAGCATGCCGATGCCCGCGGCCAGCAGACCGGCCTTCAGGTGCTCGGTGCCGAGCGTCGCGGAGACGTTCTGCACCTCCTGCTGGGTGAAGGTCAGCGGCAGCGCGCCGTAGCGGAGCTTGCCGGCGAGCTCGTTGGCCGACTTGGAGCTGAAGCTGCCGGTGATCTGCGAGTCGCCGGTCAGCACGCCCTGGATCTCCGGCGAAGAGATCACCTGGTTGTCGAGCACCACCGCGACGCGGCACTTGCCCTGGTCGCCGAGCGCGGACGCGTCGCAGCCGCCGCCGGTGTTTTCGAACGCCTCGCGGGTCAGCGCGGTCCACTTCTTCTGGCCGTCGCCGGTGAAGTCGAGCGAGACGACCCAGTCGCCGCCCTGCTGGTCGAGCACGCCGCTGGCGTCGGAGACGTCGGTGCCGAGCACCTTCGCCACGTCGAGGAACATCTTCTGCGACGCCTCGCACGAGACCGCCTGCTTGGCCGGGTCCTGGATCGAACCCGGCGGGCGGCTGTCGAGCTGGGCGCAGCCGATGGTCGGCACGTTGAACTGCATCTTGGGGTCGAGGACCGACACCTCCGGCCCGTCGAGCTTGGTGAACGCCTCGAACGACTTCGCCGCCGTCGGGTCGGTGCTCAGGTCCGGCGGGGCCTCCAGCGCGCTGGCCGCGGCCCACGCGGCGTCGCCGACCTTGCGCTTGGCGTCGGCCAGCAGCTGCTCGGGCGTCCGGGTGCCGCTCTGGTCCTCCTCGGTCGCGGCGGTGCCGGTCGCGCTCGGCGTGGGCGTCGGCGTCGCCGACGGAGACCCGGACGGTGCCGGTGCGCCGCCACCCTGGCCGCCGCTCGCCGACGCGCTCGGCGTCGGCGTCGCGCCGGTGGCCGAGGGCGTGGGCGTCGCGGTGCCGGACGGGGTCGCGCTCGGCGCCACCGCCGCCGCGGACGCGTCACCCGTGACCTTGAGGACCTTGCGGAACCGCAGCTCCGCCGCCTGGCCGAGGTTGGCCAGCGCGTCATCGCTCTCGCCGGCCAGCGAGACCACGATGTTTCGGTCGCCCTCGGTCACCACCTCGGCCTCGGAGACGCCGTACGCGTTTGCCCGGCTCTCGATGATCTGGCGGGCCTCTTCGAGCTGGTCTGCCTGGGGCGCCTGGCCGTTCGACGTGGTGGCCGTGTAGGTCACCCGGCTGCCGCCGATGAGGTCGAGGCCGAGCTTGGGCTCCAGCCGATCCGTGATGCTGCCGCTACCGCCGAGGAAGACCAGCAGGTAGAGGACGACGAAGATCAGGCCGAGCACGGCCAGCTGCCGCCCTGGGCGCATCTGTCCCTGAGGTGGTGCCACGGCTGTCGGGTCTCCTGTGCGGTATAGATGTGGGCCGGCCGGCGAGCCGGCGGCTGGGCAGGGTCGAACGGGTGGTGTGGGGACGCCGCCCGCTCAGCGGATCAGTCTTTGTTGGCGTCGGCCTCGTCGACGACCTTTTCGGCCGCGGGGGCCTCCTGCGGCGTCGCGCCGCTGACGACGCGGGCGATGGCGGGGCGGGCGTAGCGGTTTTGCACGCCGGGCGCGACCTCGAGCGTGACGGTGTCGTCGTCGACGCTCACCACGTGACCGTAGAGGCCGCCGATCGTCACCACCTCGGCGCCGGGGCCGAGCGTCGCCTGCATCTGCTCCGCCTCGCGACGGCGCTTCTGCTGCGGGCGGATCATCATGAAGTACATGACGCCGAACAGCAGGACGATCATGAGAATCGGCATGAAGCTACCGGCGCCGCCGGAGTTTGCTGCCAAAGGCACGATAGATGACCTTCCAATTTTGACCCACACCCGGCGCGGGGGCACCGGAGCGCAGGCGTGATCTCACGTCCTGTACGGACCGCGGCGAAGTCTAATCCCTGTCGCTGTGAACACCGAACTTGGCACAGATCACGTTCAGATCACGGGATATCCAGGGACGACTATGGCTCGGCCGAAAACAGGTCGGGCGCCGGGCCGGCACCCGTGCCGAACGTACCATTTGGTGGGGTTCGTCCAAGATGGTGCCAGGCCGCTTCGGTGGCGACCCGGCCCCGCGGGGTGCGTGCCAGCAGCCCCGCACGCACCAGGAACGGCTCGCACACCTCCTCCACCGTGTCGGGCTGCTCCCCCACCGCGACCGCCAGCGTCGAGAGCCCCACCGGCCCGCCTCGAAACGAGTCGACCAGCGCGACGAGCACCGCCCGGTCGAGCCGGTCCAGGCCGAGGCCGTCCACGTCGTACACCTGGAGGGCGGCCCGAGCCGTCTCCAGGCTGACGATGCCGTCGGCCCGCACCTCCGCGAAGTCGCGCACCCGGCGCAGCAGCCGGTTGGCGATGCGCGGCGTGCCCCGCGACCGCCCGGCGATCTCCACGGCGCCCTCTTCGGTGATCGGCACGCCGAGGATGCGCGCCGACCGGTGCAGCAGCGTGCGCAGGTCGTCCGCGGAGTAGAAGTCGAGGTGCGCGACGAACCCGAACCTGTCGCGCATCGGCCCGGTCAGCAGCCCCGACCGCGTGGTGGCGCCGACCAGCGTGAACGGCTCCACGTCGAGCGGGATCGCGGTCGCGCCCGGCCCCTTGCCGACCACCACGTCGACCCGGAAGTCTTCCATCGCGCTGTACAGCAGCTCCTCCGCCGGCTTCGCGATGCGGTGGATCTCGTCGATGAAGAGCACGTCTCCCTCGGCGAGGCTGGTCACGATCGCGGCCAGGTCGCCGGAGCGCTCGATCGCCGGCCCGCTCGTCACCCGGATGCCGACGCCGAGCTCCGCCGCCACGATGTTCGCCAGCGTGGTCTTCCC
Organism: Phytohabitans sp. LJ34; assembly: GCF_052068095.1. NCBI lineage: Bacteria > Bacillati > Actinomycetota > Actinomycetes > Micromonosporales > Micromonosporaceae > Phytohabitans > Phytohabitans sp. LJ34. The sequence continues at coordinate 49,982 of NZ_JBQHDG010000025.1, forward strand.
CAACCCGGGCGGGCCGGACAAAAGGATGTGGTCGGGTGGGGTGCCGCGGCCCATCGCGCCGCGCAGGAGCAGGTCGAGCTGGTCGCGTACCCGATGCTGGGCGATGAAGTCGGCCAGGCGCTTCGGGCGGACGCTGACCTCGGCGTCGCGCTCCGCTTCGGAGGCCAGCGCGGAGACGATCCCCGGATCGGTCATCGGGTCTTACCGAGCAGGCGGATCGCCTGCTTGAGCAGGACCGGCACCGGCGGCGTGGTGCCGTCGACGGTCTCGGCCACCGCGGCGACCGCCTGATCGGCCTGCGACGCGGTCCAGCCGAGCCCGACCAGGCCCTGCCGCACCTGCTCCTGCCACGCGCCGACCAGCACGCCGGCGCTCTCGTCGGTGCCCACCGCGACCGGACCGATGCGGTCGCGCAGCTCCAGGACCAGCCGCTCGGCGCCCTTCTTGCCGATGCCCGGCACCCGGGTCAGCGTCGCGGTGTCGCCGGTGGCGATCGCCTTGCGCACCGTGTCGGGCGAGTGCACGGCCAGCACCGCCTGGGCCAGCCGCGGGCCGACGCCGCTCGCGGTCTGGAGCAGCTCGAAGAGCATCTTCTCCTCGTCGTCGGCGAAGCCGTACAGCGTCAGCGAGTCTTCCCGCACGACGAGGCTCGTGGCGAGCCGGGCCTCGGCGCCCTGCCGCAGCCCGGCGAGGGTGCCGGGTGCGCAGTGCACGGCGAGGCCCACCCCGCCCACCTCGATGACGGCGCCGTCGGGCGACACCGCCGCGACCCTCCCCCGCACGCTGGCGATCATCTACTACCCCTCCGTCTCATGGCTCGCCCCCGCGGTCGCTAGCGCGCCCGGCGATGCTCACTCGCTGTCGCCGAGCGTTGGTGCCTCGACGCGGCGGCCGCCAGCTTGGAGCGTGTGCCGCCGCGCCAGATGTGACAGATGGCCAGGGCGAGGGCGTCGGCGGCGTCCGCCGGCTTGGGTGGCGCGTCAAGCTTGAGCAGGCGGGTCACCATCGACGTGACCTGCGCCTTGTCCGCCTGGCCCGACCCGGTGATGGCCGCTTTGACCTCGCTCGGCGTGTACGTGCTGACCGGCAGCCCGGCCCGGGCACCGGCGAGCACCGCGACGGCGCTGGCCTGGGCGGTGCCCATCACGGTGCGCACGTTGTGCTGGCTGAACACCCGCTCGACCGCCACGCTGCGTGGCTGGTGCTCGGCGACGAGGTCGGTGAGCGAGCGGTCGAGGTGAAGCAGGCGGAGCGAGAGGTCGTCGGCCGGGTCGGTGTAGACCACGTAGTAGGCCACCAGCGTGCACGGCCGGCCGGGCACGCCCTCCACGACGCCGACCCCGCACCGGGTCAGCCCCGGGTCGACGCCGAGCACGCGCATGCGACGACCCCTCCCGCTACACACCACGTACGTGTGTTCGACACACTAGCGGGTGGCCGCCTCAGCGCCGCGCAATGCCCGCCAGCAGCGTGTCGACCACCCGCTCGGGCAGGTTGTCACTGTCGAGGTCGGGGTCCCAGGTGAAGACCTTCTGCATCACCACCGGACCGGTGAGCATGACCATGGCCAGCTCGACGTCGAGGTCGGCGCGGAGCTCCCCGGTCGCTATGCCGCGGCGCAGCACCTCGCGGGTCAGCTCCCGCCGGGGCTGCACGATCTCCTGATATATCGCGTACTGCTCCGGGCTGCGGTGCAGCTCCGGCACGAGACACGGCATGATCTTGGCGGCGCGGGGGTCGGCGTTGCGCCCGACGCCGCTCATCAGCAGCACCAGGTCTTCGCGGACCGAGTCGCCCTTGGGCTTGGCCGGCTGCCCCTTGAGCGTGCGGAGAGCGTCGACGAGCAGCGCCTGCTTGCCCGACCAGCGCCGGTAGATGGTGGCCTTGCCGACGCCGGCCCTGGCCGCGATCGCCTCGATGGACAGCGACTCGATCGTGCTGCCCTCGGCGAGCAGGTCGAGCACCGCCTCGATGATCGCCTCATCCACGCGGGCGCTCCGCGGTCGCCCAGGCGACCGCGGAGCACTCTCGACACCCTCACTCACCGTAGTCACGGTATGCATTGTCGCCGATCCTAAGAGGCCGCTGCCAGTTCCGGCCGCTCCGCTGGCGCGTCGACCGGCTGCGGCTCCGGCGCCGGCTTGCCCGGCATCCAGCGCAGCACCATGAGCACGCCCAGCGCCGCGAGGATCGCACCGATCGCCGCGGTCCAGTGCATGGCCGTGACGAACGCGTGGTTCGCCGCGTCGATCACCGCGCCGCCGGCCGGGCCGAGCCGGTCGGCCACGCCGTAGGCACCCGAGATCGACTCCTCCGCCGCCTCCCGTGCCGGGCCGGGCAGCGCCTGGGCGGCGCCGTCGACCTGGCCGCGGTACACGCTGGCCAGCACCGAGCCGAGCACGGCCACGCCGAGCGCGCCGCCGACCTGGCGGACGGTGTTGGCCACCGCCGAGCCCACGCCGGCCCGCTCACGCGGCAGCGCGGACATGATCGACTCCATCGCCGGCGGCATGAGGTTGGCCATCCCGACGCCCTGGATGAAGAAGAGCACCCCGACCACCCAGATCGGCGTGTCCACACCGAGGAAGGCGAAGCCGGCGATGCCGACCGTGGCCAGCGTCAGGCCGACCGCGGAGACGGCCTTCGCGCCGTACCGCTTGACCATGACCGCACTGCGCGGCGCGAACGCCATCTGCGCCGCCGCGAACGGCAGGAGCAGCAGGCCGGTCTCCAGCGGGCTGTAGCCGCGCACCAGCTGGAGGTAGAAGGAGCTGAAGAAGAACACGCCGAGCGCCGCGAAGAAGAGCAGGCCGATCAACGCCACCGGAACCGCGAACCGCGGCACCTTGAACAGGCGCACGTCCAGCGACGGGAACTCGACGCGCCGCTCGTACGCGACGAAGGCCACGAGGACCGCGAGGCCGCCGACGATCGACGCCCAGACGACCGGCCGGCCGAAGCCGTGCTCACCGCCGTCGATGATGCCGTACGAGAGGGCGACGAGGCCCACGACGGACAGCAGCACGCCGACGATGTCGATCTTGCCGGGGCGCGGGTCGCGCGACTCGGGCACCATGATCGCCACCGCGACGAGGCCAGCCAGGATCACCGGCACGTTGATCAGGAAGACCGAGCCCCACCAGAAGGTCTCCAGCAGCGCGCCGCCGAGGATCGGGCCGATCGCGATGCCGAGACCGACCGAGCCGGACCAGATCGCGATGGCGCGGGCGCGCTCGCGCGGGTCGAAGACGTTCGAGATGATCGACAGCGTCACCGGCATGATGAACGCGCCGCCGAGACCCATCAACGCGCGGGCCCAGATCAGCTGGGTGGGCGTCTGGGCGTAGGCGGACAGCAGCGACGCCAGCCCGAAGAGCACCAGGCCGATGGTGAGGAAGCGCTTTCGGCCGTAGCGGTCGCCGAGGATGCCGGCCGTGAAGAGCAGGCCGGCGAAGACCAGCGTGTACGAGTTGATGGACCACTCCAGCTCACCCTGGCTGGCCCCCAGACCGTGCTGCGGGTCTGCGAGCGTACGCAGTGCCACGTTGAGCACGGTGTTGTCGAGGACCACCACGAGGAGGCTGACGACGAGGACGCCCAGGATGGCCCAGCGCCTTGGGTGTCCGGTGTTGACTTGCGGTTGCACTAGACGTGCTCCCCCCGATACGGAACGGTCTCGTATTACTCCGCGAGCGACGCTACGCCGACAGGAAGCGATACGGAACCGTCTCGTATCTAAAAGTGGGGGCCGTCACACCAGCGCGTTCAGCGCCATGTCGACGTCGGCTTCCGTGGAGTACACGTGGAAGGACGCCCGCACGCGACCGGCCCGCACGGCCGCGCGGACGCCGGCCTTCGCCAGGCGCTCCTCGGCACCCGGCACGTCGACGGCGACGATGGCGCTGTCGCTCGGCGGGCGGCCGAGCCCGGCGAGAAAGCGGTTGGCCATCGCCACGTTGTGCGCGCCGATCTCCGCCAGGCCGATGCGCTCGATCAGCTCCAGCGAGGGCACCGCGCCCACGCAGCTGAACCACGCCGGCGAGAGGTCGAACCGCCGCGCGTCCGGGGCGAGCCGCAGCGGCGGGCCGTAGTAGGAGTCGTGCACGTCCTCCCCCGCGAACCACCCGGCCGCCGAGGGTGTGAGCCGCTCCCGCAACCCCGGCGCCAGGTAGGCGAAGGCGAGCCCGCGCGGCCCCATCAGCCACTTGTAGGTGGTGACGGCCACCGCGTCCGCGAGCCCCGCGTCGAAGGGCAGCCACCCGCACGCCTGCGACGCGTCCACCACGACAAGGGCACCGTGCGCGCGGGCGGCGGCCACGATCTCCCGGTACGCGGCGACCGCGCCGTCCGCGGACTGCACGAGGCTGAACGCCACGAGGTCGGTGCCCGCGTCGATCGCCTCGACCAGCTTGCCGGCGGGCACGGTGCGGACGCGCACGCCGCGCGCCTCCTGGGCCAGCCAGGGGAAGAGGTTGGAGGTGAACTCGACCTCCGGCACCACCACCCGCGCCCCGGCCGGCAGCGCGGCGGCGACGGGCGCGAGCATCTGCGACACCGTCGCGCCCGTGGCCACGTCGGCGGCGGGCACGGCCATGATGCGGGCGGCGGCTTCGCGGGCCAGGCCGGTCGCCGCGCCCCAGCCCTCCCACGAGGTACGCCCGACGCGCCAGTCCGCGAGCGCCCCTTGCAACGCCTCCCACGCGGGCCGGGGCGGGAGTCCGTAGCTCGCCGTGTTGAGCCAGCCGGGCTCCGCGTCCCAGAGCCCTTGCGCCTCCGCAAGATCCATACCGTCCAGGCTAGGCCGCTCCAGAGCTGTTGCATTCATGATTTTCGACTTCTACCCTGTCCGTACCGCGCGCATTTCTACCCATAGATGTCGAAACCGTCGATCGAAGCGCTTCGAAGCCGTTTTCGACAGTGAGGAGGGCACCCTCATGCGCAGAGCCTCGTTCACCGCACTACTCGTCGCGATCGTCCTCGGCCTCTCGGCGGCGCCCGCACAGGCGGCCGCCTGGTCCTCGAGCGACCGCTGGGGCACGTGGAACAACGGCGGCTACACCCTCTACAACAACATCTGGGGCAGCGGCTACGGGCCACAGACGATCTGGGCGAACTCGTACAGCAACTGGGGCGTCTGGGCCAACCACCCCAACACCGGCGGGATCAAGTCCTACCCCAACTCCACCCGCGCCGTGAACCGCCGGCTCAGCTCGCTGGGCAGCGCGACGAGCAGCTTCAACGTGACCGTGCCGAACGCGGGCGCCTACACCAGCGCGTACGACATCTGGGCCGACGGCCACACCTACGAGATCATGCTGTGGATGAACAAGGTCGGCCCGGTGGGTCCGCTCGGCTCGTTCCAGACCAACGTGTCGGTCGGCGGCCACAGCTGGGCGGTGTACCGCGGGTCGAACGGCTCCAACCAGGTCTTCTCGTTCATCCGCTCGTCGAACACGAACTCGGGCTCGGTCGACATCCGCGCCATCATGAACTGGATCCGCGGCCGAGGCTGGTTCGGCGACGTCACGCTGAGCACCGTCCAGTTCGGCTACGAGATCACCAGCTCGAGCGGCGGCATGGACTTCCGCACGAACAGCTTCTCGGTGGCCTACAGCTGAGGCCGTCAGCGCAACGCGCGCGGGTCGGGGTGGAGGGACTCGGGCAGGCGTACACGGATGAACTCGTTGTCGTCGGCGAGGCCCGGCCTGCGCGTCGCGTTCGAGGGGTAGTTGTTGTCGTTGAGCACGCCGATCGTCCGGGCGTCCAGCAGGATCAGGCCCTCGATCGTGAAGAACGGAAACCGGAACACCGGGCCGAACCCGCCCAGCCCGTCCGGGTTGGCGATGTCGAGCAGGTCCGCGACCAGCGTCTTGTCCAGCTTGCCGTCGCCGTTCCGGTCGCGGCGGTCGGCCAGGTACACCTTCTTGAACACCGCGGCGTCACCGGACGTGCCGTCCCGCTCGAGGACCAGGAAGCGGTTTGCGTCCACGGTCACGACGTCCGCGGCCGCGTGGGTCGGCGACTCCAGCGCGTAGGTCCACCGCTTGTCCGTGTACGCCCCCGCCTTCAGGTCGAACTCGTACATCCGCAGCTCGCCCGCCGGGTCGCCGGTCACCGTGCCCTCGAGCACCGGGTAGAGGTAACGGCCGTCCGGCGAGATCGCGAGGCTCTCGTATCCGCGGCTACCGCCGAGGTTCGGGGTGCCACCGCCGAGGTCGGGGTTCTCCGGTGCGAAGACGCCGGGCGTCGGGATCGGCGCGGAGAGCAGGCGGCCGGTGCGGTCGACGTGGAGCAGGAAGGGCCCGAACTCGTCGCCCAGCCAGTACGTGCCGTCCACCGCCCGCACGATCGACTCCACGTCGAAGTCGGCACCGGTGAGCACCCGGTCCGGGCGGGTCAGGGCGAAGGGCACCTTGCCGTCCGGGTCGGTGAGGTGGAAGCCGCCCAGCACGTCGATCGCGCCGGTGCCGAAGACCGGGGCGATCCGCTGTACCCGCAGCGCGAAGTCGGCGCTGTTCGCCTTGGTGCCGTACCCGTTGTCGGAAAGCACCTCGAAGGTCCCGCCACCGCCGCGGACGATGCCGGAGAAGCCCTGCACCGGCTGGTCCGCGAACGGCGGCCGCACCCCGTTGACGGGTGCGGTGCCGAGCGCCGCGCCGGAGGGTTCGCTGGCCGGCACGTACGTCTGGGCCGGCAGGGCCGCGAAACCCGTGAGCGTGGGCACGTCGACGTCGCCGTCGTGTGCTCGGGTGGGGGCGGAGACGAGGCCGAGGACGAGTGCGGCGGCCCCCGCGGCGGCCGCCGTCCGGCGGGCATTCGATCGCATGGCCGCTCACGATAGCGCTGACCTCTTTCACAAACCTTTCACCGATGCGGCCGGGCCAACCAACCCGCACACCGACGCCGCTTCCGAGGTTGGGTCCCGGGGCCGGCCGCGGCGCAGAGCGGCGGCCCCGGGGGTCGGTGGGTCAGGCCCGCGACGCGGCTGGCACCGCCGGGGCGGGCGAGACCGGTGCCGGGGTGGCGGGCTCGTCGTCGTCGAGCATCGTTGTCTCGTCGAAGGGGTCGTCGCCGGCCAGGACCGCGCGGGCGCGGTCGCGGTCGAACTCGCCGGTCCAGGTTCCGATGAGGACGGTCGCGACGGCGTTGCCGGCGAAGTTGGTCAGGGCTCGCGCCTCGGACATGAAGCGGTCGATGCCGACGATCAGGCCGACGCCGTCGACCAGGTCGGGGCGGTGGCTCTGTAGGCCGCCGGCCAGCGTGGCCAGGCCCGCTCCGGTGATGCCGGCCGCGCCTTTGGACGCGATGATCATGAACAGCAGCAGGGAGATCTGCTCGCCGACCGACAGCGGGTCGCCCATGGCCTCCGCGACGAACAGTGACGCCATCGTCAGGTAGATGGCCGTGCCGTCGAGGTTGAAGGAGTAGCCGGTCGGCACCGTGATGCCGACGACCGGCTTGCTGACGCCGAAGTGCTCCATCTTCGCGATCAAGCGCGGCAGCGCCGACTCGGACGAGGACGTGGAGAGGATCAGCAGGAACTCGCGGCCCAGGTAGCGCAGCAGCGCGAAGATGTTGATCCGCGCGACCACCCACAGCAGGGTCGAAAGGATCACGAAGACGAAGATGGCGCAGGTGGCGTAGAAGCCGAACATGATCTGGGCGAGGCTCTTGAGCGCGTCCACGCCGGTGGCGCCGACCACGGCGGCCATCGCACCGAAGGCGCCGATCGGTGCCAGCCACATGATCATGGTGAGGATGCGAAACACCAGCCGCTGGATCACGCCGACGGCGCGCAGCACCGGCTCGCCGCGGGTACCCATCGCCTGCACGGCGAAGCCGACCAGCAGGGCCACGAGCAGCGTCTGGAGCACCTCGCCCTCGGTCAGCGCGGAGACGAGCGAGGTCGGGATGATGCCGAGTACGAAGTCGGCCAGGCCTTCGTCGGGCGCGTTGCCGGCCTGCTCCCGCCCGGCCTCGGCGGCGGTGCCGGTCAGGTCCAGGCCCGAGCCGGGGTGGATGAGGTTGCCGACGACCAGGCCGATCGCCAGCGCCACGGTGGACATGGCCAGGAAGTAGCCGAGCGCGAGCCCGCCGACGCGGCCGACCTTGGCCGCCTGGCGCACCGAGCCGACGCCGAGCACGATCGTGCAGAAGATGACCGGGCTGATCATCATCTTGATCAGCGCGACGAAGCCAGTGCCGAGCGGCTTGAGCTCCTTGGCCACGTCCGGCACCAGCAGGCCGAGGGTCACGCCGGCGACGACGGCGACGACCACGGCTATGTAGAGGAAGTGCGTGCGGTCCCGCCGGACCCGGGGGACGGGGGTCTGGGTGTCCATGCCGCAGACTGTGGTCTGGGTCTCACCGGAAAGCACCGTTACGTTCATTCTGTTCACCGGCGGTACCCGGATCGGAAACAGCTCGATGACACGCAGATGGAGCATCGCGGGGCAGCTCTTCGCCCTCCAGGTGCTGGTCGTGACGCTCCTCGTGGCGGGCGGCACGGCCGCCGCCGTGCTGCTCGCGCGCGACGACGCCCGCGACGCCGCGGCCGACGAGGTGACCGCTGTGGCGGAGACGGTGGCACACGCGCCCTTCGTCGCCGAGGCGCTCGCCTCCCCCGACCCGACGCGCCGCCTCCAGCCGTACGCGGAGGCCACCCGGCTCGCGACCGAGACCGACTTCGTCGTGGTGATGGCGCCCGACCGCACCCGCTACACGCATCCCAACCGCGACCTGATCGGCAAGCCGTTCATCGGCACGATCGACGCGGCGCTGGCCGGCGACCAGATCGTCGAGGAGTACACCGGCACGCTGGGCCCGTCGGTACGCGCCGTCGTCCCGGTGCGCGGCGACGGCGGCGCCGTCGTGGGGCTCGTCTCCGTCGGCATCACCACCGAGGCGATCAACCGCGAGCTGCTGCGCCAGGCGCCCGCGGTCGGCACGGCCACCGCGGCCGCGCTCGCCCTCGCCGGGGTCGGGGCGTGGCTGCTCAGCCGCCGCCTCCGCCGCCAGACGCACGGGCTCGGACCGGCCGAGATGACGAGGATGTACGAGTACTACGACGCCGTACTCCACTCCGTGCGCGAAGGCCTCGTGGTCGTGGACCGGGGCGGGCGGGTGGCCCTGGTCAACGACGAGGGGCGGCGCCTGCTCGGCCTGCCCGAGGCGGTGGCCGACCGCCGCGTCGAGGAGCTCGACCTGCCGCCCGCGGTCGGCGACCTGCTCGCCTCCGGCCGGCCCGCCGCCGACGAGCCGCTGCTGGCCGGCCACCGGGTGCTTGTCGCCAACCAGCAGGTGACCCGATTCGAGGGGCGGCCGCTCGGCACGGTCCTCACGCTGCGCGACCATACCGAGCTGCGCGCGCTGACCGGCGAGCTCGACTCGGTACGCGGGCTGACCGAGGCGCTGCGCGCCCAGGCGCACGAGGCGGCCAACCGGCTGCACACCGTGCTCACGCTGGTCGAGCTGGGACGCACGGACGACGCGGTGCGGCTGGCGACCGAGGAGCTGGCCCTCGCCCAGCAGCTCACCGACCGGGTGGTGGGCGCGGTGACCGAGCCGGCGCTGGCCGCGCTGCTGCTCGGCAAGTCGTCGCAGGCCAGCGAACGCGGCGTGGAGCTGGTCGTCGACGAGGAGTCGCGGCTGGACGGCGAGCCGCTACCCACCCGCGACCTGCTGACCGTCGTCGGCAACCTCGTCGACAACGCCCTGGAGGCGGTGACCGGCACCGACCCGCCGCGCCGCGTCACCGTGCTCGTGCGGGGCACCGCCGAGCAGGTGCTCGTGCGGGTCACCGACACCGGGCCGGGGGTGCCGGCGGACCAGGTGGCGGACGCGTTCCGGCGGGGTTGGTCGACCAAACGCGAGGGCCGCGGCCTCGGGCTCGCACTGGTGGGGCAGGTGATCCAGCGGTACGGCGGCACCTACGAGGTGTCGGCCGCGCCGACGGTCTTCACGGTGCGGCTTCCGGTGCCATGACGATTCGGGTTCTCGTCGTGGAGGACGAGCCGCTGATCGCGGACGCGCATCGGGAGTACACCGAGCGGGTCGCCGGGTTCGCGGTCGTGGGCGTCGCGCACTCGGCCCGCGACGCGCTCGCCGTGCTGCGGGCCGAGCCCGTCGACCTCGTACTCCTGGATCTCAACCTGCCGGACCGGCACGGCCTGGAGGTGTGCCGGGCGCTGCGGGCGGCCGGGAGCGCCACCGACGTGCTGGCGGTGACGTCCGCACGCGACATCGCGATGGTGCGGGCGGCGGTGGCACTGGGGGTGACGCACTACCTGCTCAAGCCGTTCACGTTCGCGGCGTTCCACGACAAGCTGCTGGCGTACGCGCGCTACCGCGCCCAGGTGCAGGCGGCCGGTGAGGTGGCGGCGCAGCACGAGGTGGACCGGGTCTTCGCCGCGTTGCGTGGCGGCGCGGCGGCGTCGCTGCCGAAAGGGCTCGACGCGGGCACGCTCGACCGGGTGCTGGCCGCGCTGCGGGCGTCGGTGACGCCGCTGTCCGCGGCCGAGGTGGCGGCGCTCACCGGCACGTCGCGGGTCACCGCGCGCCGATACCTGGAGCACCTCGCGGAGACCGGCCGGGTGGAACGCTCCTCGCGGTACGGCGGCCCGGGGCGGCCCGAGGTGGAGTACGTGATCGCGTAGCGCTTCAGCCGGTGGCCGCGCTCGCGGCCAGCGGCTTCAGCGGATGTTGCCCGTGTGCCCCAGCGAGTAGCGGCCCGGCTGCGGCCAGATCGTGAGGCCGTGCGGGCCGGCGCCGACCGGGATGCGCGCGAGGAGCCGACCGTCCTTTGTGCTCATCGCGTAGACCTCGCCGTCGTACCGCCCGGAAAGCCACAACACCGTGCCATCGGCGGAGACGCCACCCATATCCGGACTGCCTCCGCCCGGAATCCGCCACTTGGTGACCGGCTTGAGCGTGGCCGTGTCGAGCACCGTGACCGAGCCCTCGCCCCGGTTCGAGACGAACGCCCGACCGCCGTCCCGGCTGAAGTAGATGCCGTGCGTCCCCTTGCCGGTGCGGATGAAGCCGGTGCGCCTGGTGGCGGCGCCGTCGAAGACGTACACCCCGTCGGCGTGCATGTCGGCGACCAGAAAGTGCCGCCCGTCCGGCGTGAGCCGGGTGTCCTGCGGCATCCCGTGCGCCGCCACGTCGAGGTCGAACTGGCGCAACTTCTTGTGCGACACCCCGTCGAGCACGATCATGCGGTTGGCGAACTCGCAGCTCACCAGCATCGTCGTGAGGTCGGCCGAGTAGTCGAGGTGGTTGATGCCGGCACACTCCGGAAAGCTCAGCGACTTGGTGCGCCGCCATGTGGCGGGGTCGTAGAAGTCCAGCCGCTTGTACGCCTCGGCGACCACGATCGCCCGCTTGCCGTCGGGTGTGAAGTACAGGTTGTACACGTCCTGCACGTTGATCAGCTTGCCGGAGCGCCCGGTCTTCGGGTCGATCGGCACCAGCCCACCGGTCGGCACCCGGCTGGAGGCGACGTAGAGCGTGCCCATGTCGTAGGCCGGCACCACGTGCTGCGGCTCGGGACCGCCGTAGAAGCGATCCACCACCTTGTACGTCTTGGGGTCGATCACGGTCACGTCGTCGCTGTTGGTGTTGGGCACGTAGACGAGCTCGCGGTGACCGCGCACGGCCTCGCTGAGCATGCCGGGCCCGGCGGCGGCGTAGACGTTGGTGCCGGTCGCGGCGGCGGCCGTGGCGGTGGCGCTCGGGCTGGCCGCGACGGTCGGGGCGGGAGCGGCCGCGCCCCGGTCGCCGTTCTCGCCGCAGCCGGCGAGAACGGCGAGCACGAGACATCCGGCCACCGCCGGCCTGATCGTCGACACGACCCGACCCTAACTAAAATGCCGGGTTTGTCCCTGGGGAACGGGAAACGTCGCGGGTCAGCGGATGGGGATGGTGACGGTCAGGGGTGCGCTGCGGTCCGAGAAGTCGCCGTCGGCGCTCAACGCCCGCACGGTCAGGGTGTACGTGCCACCCGGCTCGACCGCGCAGTCGACGTGCACGAGCTGGAAAACGCTGACGCTGGTGGTGGAGACGCTCGACAGCACCGTCTCGCCGGACAGCAGCAGGTACGAGACGGGCGTGCCGTGCGGGGACGCGTCCCACGCGATCCGGTCGAGCACGCCGCCCACGTGCACGCCGCGCAGGTTGGTGGGCGTCGTCGGTGGCGGCAGCGTGCGGGCCGGCGTGCTGGCCTGGACGGAGACCGCCGCGGAGGCGTTGCCGGCCAGGTCGACCGCCCGCACCGACGCGGTGTACGTGGTGCCCGGGGTGAGCCCGCCGAAGCCCTGAGTCGGGGTGAACGCGCGCTGCTGGAGCGGGCCGCCCGCCGCCTGGAGGGTCGCGTCGTAGAGCACGGTCCCGGAGTTGTCGGTGGACGGGTTCCACGCCAGCGACACCCAGGTGAATCCCACGCTGTGCACGCGCAGGTCAGTCGGCACGGTGGGCGGCACGCGGTCCGGCGGCCCGGCCACGGCGGCTGTGGCGGGCATGACCAGGACGGCGCAGGCGGCGAGCGCCAGCCCGATCACGGTCGAGCGGGTACGTCGGTGCGGGATGGACATGCGGACCCCTTTCGTGACGGCCGTACACCCGGTAGTCGTTCCAATCCGTTCCACGGGTGTCAGCCGGCCGGCCGGTACCAGCACCGCATTCCACTGTGTACACCCGCGCGCAGGTGCGCGCCGATGACCGGGTCGGCACGGTCGATCCGGGCCACCGCGCGCCGGATGGCCCGGCCGACCGCGAGCCGCGCGCGCTCGCCGTCGTCGGCGAAGGAGCGGCGCCGTCCGGCCAGGCCCGTACCGGCGCCGAGCTGTGCCTGTACCCAGTCCCGCTCCCGCTCCATCGCGGTGACCGCCGCGGCGTCGCCGCGGCGCCCAGCCGCCTCGATGGCCTCGGCAAGCTCGGCCGCCCGCTGCCGGTAGCTGCGCGCGGCCGCCTCGTCGAGCAGCGCCTGGGCGGATCTGGCGTCGGTGGCGGCGGCCCGGCCGAGCGCCTCCACACCCGCCACCAGCTCGATCGACGGGATCTCGACGCCGGGGTTGGCGGTGAGCACGGCCAGGTGCAGCATGCCGACCATGTGGGCGACGACCACCGATCGCGTCCCCAGCTCGACCCGCCACCCGCGGCCCTGACGCACGCAGACCACCATCGCGGCGGATGTCCGCCGCGGCGCGAACCGCCCTGCGACGGCGCGCTGTGCCGCGGCCGCCGCGCCGTCACCTGGGCCCCCACGGCGTTCCAGGGCCTCGGCGAACCGGAGACGCGAGGCCCGCACCGCCGGCCAGTGCCCGAGCGCCAGGTTGCGATGCACCGCCTCACGCAGATGCCCGACCGCCCGCCCGGCATCACCCATCGTCAGGGCGGCCACACCAAGGGCGTGCTCGACGGAACCGAAACACGACATGCCGAGACTGGCCACCATCGGCAGATGCGCGAACGGCAGCAGCAGCTCGTGGACCCGTGCCGCCGCCGCCCGGTTGTCCAGCAGGTACGCCGCCTCGACGATGCCGTACATCGTCACCAGCCAGCTGGAGGACCGCGGCAGGCGGTCGAGGCCGGCCCCGCGCAGCGACGCCAGCGCGTTTTCCGCCGTCCGGCGGTCGCCGGCCAGGGCCGCGGCGACCGCGACGGCGCTGAGCAGCGAGTTGTCGACCGCACTCAGCGTGGGCGCGTGAGCCGCCGCGCCGAGCGTCGGCAGCAGCTCCGGCAGCCGGCCCTGGTACCAGCGGATCGTCACGAGCTGGGCCGCGTACCAGCCATCGGCGTCCGCGTCGCCGGCCTTGGTGCCCAGCTCGTAGCAGTGCTGTGCCCGCTGCTCCGCCGCCTCCAGCCGGCCGGCGCGGACGGCGAGCATGACCTCGACGGCGCTGACCACGAAGTCGACGGCCAGGTACGGCCCATCGGCGAGCGCCGCACGCAGCTCCGCCAGCCGCCGCCCGGCGTGCGGGTCGCCGGCGAGCAGCAGGTCGACGACCTGCCAGAGCAGGCTCATCAGGATGGGGCCGCGCCGACCCGCGCGGGCCGCCTCCCGCCTCAGCTCGTCGGCCAGGCGGCGACGCACGGGCCCGTGCTCCGGGCCGAGGACGCACTGGTGGGCGATGCTTAGCGCCTCGATGCGGGCGACCGGATCCGTACCGGCTCGCGCCTCGTCGAGCAATGCCAGGATCGTCTCCGACCGGCCCGCGCGGTAGTCGGCCTCACCGGCGGCCCGCACCCGCAGGCGAACCGCTAGGTCGCGATACCTGTCCGGCTCGGCGGCGACCAGCGCCCGCACGTGCGCGAGCCGGGCCTCGAAGAGTCCCGCGGCGACGGCGGTGCGGTGCTCGTGCACCCACAGCCCCCCGTACCCGACCAAGGCACGCGCCATGACCGCCACGTCGCCCGCGCGCTCGGCCTCCACGTAGGCGGCCTCGAACCAGCGCCGCGCACCCCCCAGGTCACCCTCGTGCTCCAGAGCGTGGTCACCGCACTCGCACAACGACCCGGCGGACTCGCACCGTGGCGAATCCCCTCTCACCGACACATCCAGTCCCCCATACCGGTCACACGGATCGATCCGTTCCCCGGCTTATTGAGGGCGCAACCACCCCGCGTCGTACACGGCGGGCGCCGAAAGTGTCAGCCGACGGCGGCCATCACCTCGTCGGAGACGTCGAAGTTGGCGTACACGTTTTGCACGTCGTCGCAGTCTTCGAGCACGTCGATCAGCTTGAAGACCTTGCGGGCGCCGTCTTCGTCCAGCGGCACGTTGACCGACGGCACGAAGGACGACTCGGCCGACTCGTACTCGATGCCGGCGTCCTGCAAGGCCGTGCGGACCGCGAGCAGGTCGGTCGGCTCGCTGACCACCTCGAAGGCCTCGCCCAGGTCGTTGACCTCCTCGGCGCCCGCGTCGAGCACCGCGGTCAGCACGTCGTCCTCGCTCGGGCCGCCCGTGGCCTTCGGGACGATGACCACGCCCTTGCGGCTGAACATGTACGCCACCGAGCCGGCGTCGGCCAGCGAGCCGCCGTTGCGGGTCAGGGCGGTGCGCACCTCGGTCGCGGCGCGGTTGCGGTTGTCCGTCAGGCACTCGATGAGGATGGCGACGCCGTTCGGGCCGTACCCCTCGTACATGACCGTCTGCCAGTCGGCGCCGCCGGCCTCGAGGCCGGAGCCGCGTTTGACGGCGCGGTCGATGTTGTCGTTGGGGACGGAGTTCTTCTTCGCCTTCTGGATGGCGTCGAAAAGCGTCGGGTTTCCGGCCGGGTCGCCGCCGCCGGTGCGGGCCGCCACCTCGACGTTTTTGATGAGGCGGGCGAAGAGCTTGCCGCGCTTGGCGTCGATGACAGCTTTCTTGTGCTTGGTCGTCGCCCACTTTGAGTGGCCGGACATTACCCCTCCGTCACGTTAAGCCCCGCGCGCACCATTTCCACGAAGTGGCGGTGGACCCTGAGGTCGCCGGTCAGCTCCGGGTGGAAGGCGGTGGCGAGCAGACTGCCCTGCCGAACCGCGACAATCCTACCGGCGGCACGCCCCAGCACCTCCACCCCCTCGCCGACGCTCTCGACCCAGGGTGCGCGGATGAAGACCGCGTGGAAGGGCTCCTCGAACGGGCTGAGCGTGACCGGCCCCTCGAACGAGTCGACCTGCCGCCCGAAGGCGTTGCGCCGCACGGTCATGTCGATGCCGCCGAACTGCTCCTGGTCGGGGCGGCCGTCGAGCACGCGCTCGGCCAGCATGATCATGCCGGCGCAGGAGCCGTAGACGGGCATGCCGCCGGCGATGCGCTTGCGGATCGGCTCGAGCAGGCCGAACTCGATCGACAGCTTGCTCATCGTCGTCGACTCGCCGCCCGGGACCACCAGGCCGTCGACGGAGTCCAGCTCGGAGGGGCGGCGCACGGCAACACCGGAGGCGCCACACGAATCGAGCGCACGGAGATGCTCGCGCACGTCGCCCTGGAGGGCGAAGACGCCGATCCGCGCCGGACCCGCCCCGACCGCGGGAGAGCCGGACGCGCTCACCAACCGCGCTCCGCCAACCGGTGCGGCTGCGGGATGTCGTCGACGTTGATGCCCACCATCGCCTCGCCGAGCCCGCGCGAGACCTTCGCGATCACGTCGGGGTCGTCGTGGAACGTGGTGGCCTTGACGATCGCGGCCGCGCGCCGTGCCGGGTTGCCGGACTTGAAGATGCCCGACCCGACGAAGACGCCCTCGGCGCCGAGCTGCATCATCATCGCCGCGTCGGCCGGGGTGGCGATGCCGCCCGCGGTGAAGAGCACGACCGGCAGCTTGCCGGCCTGGGCGACCTCGCGGACCAGCTCGTACGGCGCCTGGAGCTCCTTGGCCGCCACGTACAGCTCGTCTTCGGGCAGCGACGTGAGCCGCTTGATCTCGCCCCGGATCTGGCGCATGTGCGTGGTCGCGTTGGAGACGTCGCCGGTGCCCGCCTCGCCCTTGGAGCGGATCATCGCGGCGCCCTCGGTGATCCGGCGCAGCGCCTCGCCAAGGTTGGTGGCGCCGCACACGAACGGCACCGTGAACGCCCACTTGTCGATGTGGTTGGCGTAGTCGGCGGGCGTGAGCACCTCGGACTCGTCGACGTAGTCGACGCCGAGCGCCTGGAGCACCCGCGCCTCGACGAAGTGCCCGATGCGGGCCTTGGCCATCACCGGGATGGAGACGGCGCTGATGATGCCGTCGATCATGTCGGGGTCGCTCATCCGCGAGACGCCACCCTGGGCACGGATGTCGGCGGGCACCCGCTCCAACGCCATGACCGCGACCGCGCCGGCGTCCTCCGCGATCTTGGCCTGCTCGGGGGTGACCACGTCCATGATGACGCCGCCCTTGAGCATCTCGGCCATGCCCCGCTTGACGCGGGCGGTGCCGGTGGCGGGCGCGCTTGACTCAGCAGTGATCTCGGCCATGACCTGGAGTTTAGTGGCGATTGGACCGGGCTCCCACGGCCAATCGACCCCCAGGTGGCCTGCTTACCCCACCCATGATCAAGGGATTTTGAGCTACCGCGACGTCCGCGGTGGTCCGGGCCGTCGCTCCCGCGGCCTCACCCGTCCGCCGCTGGTCGCGCTCACCCCTTTTACGGGAGCGGCGTCGGCACGGGCGCGGGCGCGAGGACCGGGTCGTCGATGTCGAAGTACGCGGGCGGGGGGTGCCGGCGCGTCATCCGCAACACCCGCACCACCGGTCGCCGCCGGGCCGACAGCGCGTCGCGTACCAGGTCGGTGTGCACCTGGCGGGCGACCGCGAGCCGCCGGCTCGCCGCGACCAGCGACTCGGCGTCCGCGTCCAGTGGCACGGCCCGCAGCTGGCGGGTGAGGTCGTTTTCCGCGGCCTCGCGCTCCTCCGGGGCGGCGTCCAGCGCGATCCGGGCCGCCGCGTACAGCTCCATTGCCCCGCGCTCCTCGGCGAGCACCGCCGCCGCGGCCGCCCGGCGCAGCAAATGCGCGTCGAGCCCCTTGGCCGCGGCCGCCGCGCGGGCGTGCAGGCGGTCGACCCGGCTGGCGGTCCAGGTCAGGTATGTCGACACGAGCACCACCACGGTGACGACGCCGACCACCCACCACATGACCGCATGGTAGAGGGGCTACACCGGCTCGTCGTCGATCACCCTTCCGTCGGTGGCCTCGATCGCTGTCGCGTACACCTCCAGGACACGCTCCGCGACCACCGGCCAGTCGAACTCGATGACCACCTGCCGGGCCGCCTCGGCCAGCGCGGACCGCCGCGCCGGGTTGTCGAGCAGCTCGCCCGCGCAGGCCGCCAGCGCGGCGACGTCGCCGACGGGGAAGAGGGCACCGGCCCGACCGCCGTCCAGCACGCGGCGGAACGCGTCGAGGTCGCTGGCCAGGATCGCGGTGCCGGCGGCCATCGCCTCGGTCAGGATCATGCCGAACGACTCGCCGCCGGTGTTCGGCGCCACGTACACGTCGACGCTGCGCAGCATCCGCGCCTTGTCCTCTTCGGACACCTTGCCGAGGTACGTGACCCGCTCGTGCAGGTCGGCCGGCAGCCCCTCCAGCAGCTCGTCACGCTCTCCCGGCCCGGCCACCAGCAGGCGCAGCCCGGGGCGGGCGGCGGCCAGGTCGGCGAACGCGGCGCGCAGCAGCCCGAAACCCTTGCGCGGCTCGGTGAACCGCCCCAGGAACCCGATCGCCCCGCCCTCGCCGGGCCACCCGGGCAGCGGCTCAGCCGTCTCGAACCGCGCCACCGCCACCCCGTTCGGGATCTCCACCGCGCCGCCGCCGACGTGCTCGACCTGCACCTTGCGGGCCAGCGCGCTGACCGCGATGCGGGCGGTGATGCGTTCCAGGACGAGCTGGAGCAGGCCCTGCGCGGCGGCCATCGCCCGCGACCGGGTCATGGCCGTGTGGAAGGTGGCCACCACGGGCCCGCGCGCCGACAGCACCGCGAGCATCGACAGGCTGAGCGAGAACGGCTCGTGCACGTGCAGCACGTCGAAGTCGCCCCGGGCCAGCCACCGCCGTACCCGCGCGGTCGACACCGGGCCGAAGCTGATCCGGGCCACCGAGCCGTTGTACGGGAACGGGACCGAGCGGCCGGCCGGCACCACGTACGGCGGGAGCGGCACGTCGTCGTCGGCCGGTGCCAGCACGCTCACCTCGTGTCCGAGGGCGATCAGCGCCTCGGCGAGGTCCATGACGTGGTTTTGCACGCCGCCGGGTACGTCGAAGGAGTACGGGCTCACGATGCCGACGCGCATGCGGCCCCTTCCCCGGTCACACCCGTTGCGCGGTCGCCGGGCTGTCCAGCCACAGGCGCTGAAGCATGTGCCAGTCTTCCGGATGCTTGGCGATACCCGCGGCGAGGCCGTCGGCGACTTTCTGGGTGAGCTCGCGTACCCGCTGGTCGAGCGGCCCCTCGGTGGGCACCTCCAGCGGCTGGGAGAGCGCGCAGCGGGCTCGCTCCGGCTCGTACCACATGGTGACCGTGTAGAGCGGCGCGCCGGTGCGGAGGGCGAGCAGCGCGGGGCCGGCGGGCATCCGCGCGCGGCCGCCGAAAAACGTCACCTCGATGCCGCGCGGGGAGAGGTCGCGGTCGGCGAGCAGCGGGACCAGGTAACCCCGCTGGAGGCGGTCGACGAGCTGGTCGAAGGGAGCCTCGTCGGTGGGGATGATCTCCATGCCCAATCCCCGCCGGTACGCGAGGAAGCGCTGGTAGACGGCCTCCGGCTTGAGCCGCTCGGCGACGGTGGCGATCGGCCAGCCCATGGCCGCGACCCACGCGCCGGCCGCGTCCCAGTTGCCGGCGTGCGGCAGCGCGACGACCGCGCCCCGCCCGGAGGCCACGTCGGCGCGGAGCCGGTCTTCGCCGTCGAGGGCGAAGTCGGTCAGCAGCTGCCGCTTCGAGCGGGACGGCAGCCGGAACGCCTCCATCCAGTACCGCGCGTACGAGCGCAGCCCCCGGCGTACCAGGTCGTCGAGATCGGCCGGCGACATGTCGGGGCCGACGACGCGGCGCAAGTTGTCGGCCAGGCGGGTGGCGCCCTTTCCCCGCTTGCGTGCCGCCCAGTCGGCGCCGGCCCGGAAGGCCGCCGCCGCGACCGGCCGGGGCGTCGCCCGGACCAGCCGCCAGCCGGCCGCGTATCCGAGGTCGGCCGCGTTCATACGTTGGTCGGCGCTTGCGCTTGCTTGTATACGTGTGCGATGCGCTGGCCCACGGTGATCACCGAGAGGCCGGCCAGGATCCACAGCGCGGCCGGCAGCGCCCACTCCAGCCCGATGATCGTGAGCAGCCCGCCCACGCCGATGCTGAGCAGCCGCTCGGGCCGCTCGGCGATGCCGACGTTGCAGGTCATGCCGAGCCCTTCGGCGCGCGCCTTCACGTACGACACGATCTGCCCCACGCCCAGGCACAGCAGCGCGGCGACCATGCCCCACCGGTCGTCTTGCGTGGCCAGGTAGTACGCGACCGAGCCGAAGATGCCGGCGTCGGCGACCCGGTCCATCGACGAGTCGAGGAACGCGCCGAAGCGGGTCGACCCGCCCTTCATGCGCGCCATCGTGCCGTCGAGGAAGTCGGTGAGCGCGAAGACCACCACCAGCACGAGTGCGATCAGCAGATGGCCGCGCGCGGCGAAGCCGACGGCGCCGACGAGCACGCCGACGGTGCCGGCGACCGTCACGGTGTTCGGCGAGATGCCCATCCGGAGAAGGGCGCGGGCGATGGGCTCGACGACGGAACCGAGGGCCGTCCGAGCGGATACACGGAAGATCTTCGCCATGGCGGCTCTCACGATACGGCGTTCTCGGTCCATGCCGGCTTCGGGCCGCGCCGGGTTACTTCGCGCGTCGGGGTTGTGTACGGCGTGTTGCGGGTGTGGGATCGAAGGGCGAACGTGACATGGCTCACGGGTTTAGGGAGGTCTCGCCATGGCGCAGAAGGGTCAGGAGAAGGGAGTCACCGGCCCCG
The DNA here is from genome assembly GCF_052068095.1 of Phytohabitans sp. LJ34. Lineage (NCBI taxonomy): Bacteria > Bacillati > Actinomycetota > Actinomycetes > Micromonosporales > Micromonosporaceae > Phytohabitans > Phytohabitans sp. LJ34. The sequence goes on from NZ_JBQHDG010000025.1 coordinate 70,450, forward strand.
CGCCGGTGGTGGACGCACCCGGCAGGGTACGCAACGTGGTGCTGGTCGGTCATTCCGGCGCCGGGAAGACGACTCTGGTCGAGGCGTTGCTCGCCGCGACCGGCACGATCCCCCGGGCGGGTGTGGTGACCGAGGGCACCACGGTCTGCGACCACGACCCGGCCGCGGTCAAACAGCAGCGGTCGGTGAGCCTGGCCTGCGCGCCGCTGATGCACGAGGGCATCAAGGTCAACCTGCTCGACTCCCCCGGCTACGCGGACTTCGTGGGCGAGCTGCGCGCCGGGCTCCGCGCGGCCGACGCCGCCCTCTTCGTGGTCTCCTCGGTCGACGGCATGGACGCCGCCACCGCCACCCTGTGGGAGGAGTGCGCCTCCGTCGGCATGCCCCGCGCGGTGGCCGTGACCCGCCTCGACCACCAGCGGGCCGACTTCGACGAGACGGTGGCGCTGTGCCAGCGGGTGTTCGGCGACAACGTGCTGCCGCTCTACCTGCCGATGCTCGGCGACGACGGCGAGTCGACCGTGGGCCTGATGGGCCTGATCACCAAGCGGGTCTTCGACTACACGGACGGCTACCCGCCGGCGGTGCGCGACCCCGACCCCGAGCACCTGCCCGCCATCGAGGAGGCGCGCAACGAGCTGATCGAGGGCATCATCGCCGAGAGCGAAGACGAGACGCTGATGGACCGCTACCTCGGTGGCGAGGACATCGAGGTCGAGGTGCTGATCGCCGACCTGGAGAAGGCGGTCGCGCGCGGCCACTTCTACCCCGTCGTGCCGGTCTGCGCGGAGACCAAGGTCGGCCTCGACGCGCTGCTGGAGCTGCTCACCGCCGCGTTCCCGACGCCCGAGGAGCACGACCTGCCCGCGGTCACCCACATCGACGGCTCGCCGCAGCCGCCCCTGACCTGCGACCCCAACGGCCCGCTGGTCGCCGAGGTGGTCAAGACCACCATCGACCGCCACGTCGGGCGCGTCTCCCTGGTACGCGTCTTCTCCGGCACCCTCCGCCCGGAAGCGGTGGTACACGTGTCGGGCCACGGCATGGAGGAGCGCGGCCACCCCGACCACGACGCCGACGAGCGGATCGCGCACATCTACTCGCCGCTCGGCGCCACCCTGCGCGAGGTGCCCGCCGCGATCGCCGGCGACATCTGCGCGATCACCAAGTCGGGCAGCGCGGAGACCGGCGACACGATCTCCGCCAAGGAGCAGCCGCTGCTGGTCGAGCCCTGGGAGATGCCCGAGCCGCTGCTGCCGGTGGCGATCGTGGCGAAGAGCCGCGCCGACGAGGACGCCATGGCCAAAAACCTCGCCCGGCTCGTCGCCGGCGACCCCACCATGCGCCTCGAACGCAACCCCGAAACACACCAGCTCGTGCTCTGGTGCATGGGCGAGGCGCACGCCGACGTGGTGCTCGACCGGCTGCGGGCCGGCGGCGTCGAGCTGGAGACCGAGCCGGTGCGGGTGGCGCTGCGCGAGACGTTCGGCACCGAGTCGTCCGGGCACGGGCGGCACGTCAAGCAGTCCGGCGGCCACGGCCAGTACGCGGTCTGCGACATCAAGGTCGAGCCACTGCCCCGCGGCAGCGGCTTCGAGTTCGTCGACAAGATCGTGGGCGGCGTCGTCCCGCACAACTACATCCCGTCCGTGGAAAAGGGCGTACGAGCCCAGATGGAACGCGGCATCGTGGCCGGCTACCCCGTGGTCGACCTGCGGATCACCCTCTTCGACGGCAAGGCACACAGCGTCGACTCCTCCGACGCGGCGTTCCAGACGGCGGGCTCGATGGCGCTCAAGGACGCCGCCGAAAAGGGCCAGCTGACTCTCCTGGAGCCGGTCGACGAGATCGTGATCCGCGTGCCCGACTCCTTCGTCGGCGCGGTCATGAGCGACATGTCCGGCCGCCGCGGCCGCGTGCTCGGCACCGAGCCCGACCAGAGCGGCGGCGAACGCACCCTGGTCCGCGCCGAGGTCCCAGCGACCGAGCTGGTCCGCTACGCGGTCGAGCTGCGCTCCATGACCAGCGGCTCCGGCACCTTCACCCGCACCTTCGCACGGCACGAGCCCATGCCCAGCCACCTCGCCGAGCAGGTCAAGAAAGAGCACGCCTCCAGCTAGCCCGCGGTTGACCAGGGAGTTCGTCGCGCGTCGCGCTACGAACTCCCTGATCCATTTCCTAGATCTCGAAGTTCTCACCTGAGCCCGCCTTATGACGGGCGAACGTCTCACCTCGTCAGGAGGGCCGTGACCAGCGCGGCGGCGTCCGCCGGCAGCGGGCCCTTGGCGAGCGCGCCCGCGTTCTCCTCGACCTGGGCGACCGTGCGGCAGCCGGGGATCGGGATCGTGCGGTCGCTGCGGGCCCACAGCCAGCCGAGCGCGCCCTGCGCCAGCGTGCGGCCGTCCGAGGTGAGCGCGTCGCGGACGGCGGCCACCCGGTCGAGCCACTCCGGCGCCGGCCGGCCGTCCTGGAAGAACGCGAGCCACTCCGGTGAGATGCCGCGCACGTCGTCCGCGCCGAGAGTCGACGAGCGGGTGTACTTGCCGGTCAGCAGGCCCATCGCGAGCGGGCCGCGGTTGATGCTCGCCAGCTCGTGCTTCTCGACCACCGCGAGCACCTCCGGCGAGTCCTCCAGCACCGACATCGCGTGCTGGATGGCCGCCACGTGCGAGCCGACGCTCGCGATCGCCGAAGCACGCTCGGCGAAGTCGGTGCTCCAGCCGTACGAGCGGATCTTCCCGGCGGCGACAAGGTCCTCCAGCGTCTCGACGAGACCGAGCGCGTCCTCGATCGGCAGGTCGTTGAGGTGCAGCTGGTACAGGTCGATGCGGTCCGTGCCCAGCCGCCGCAGCGAGCCCTCGACCGCCGCGCGGAGGTACTCCGGGGTCGCGTCGCGGCCGGTGAGCTGGCGGGTGGCCTCGTCGAACGTGTTGCCCCACTTGGTGGCGATCACGACCTCGTCGCGGTGCCCGGCGAACGCCCGCCCCAGGATCCGCTCGCTGTGGCCGGCGCCGTACACGTCGGCGGTGTCGAAGAACGTCACGCCCAGCTCCAGCGCGCGGCGCAGCGCCCGGATCGACTCGTCGTCGTCGACCTCACCCCACCCGAGGGGCTGCGCGCCCTGCCAGAGCAGCCCGCCGATCGCCCAGCAGCCCACGCCCAGGGCGGAGACTTCGATGCCGCTGTTTCCCAGAGTTCGTCTCATGGGGCCAACGGTGCCAATTAGAGCGCGCTATAAGTCAACCCACGCCGACGCGAGCAGCTCACGCGTGTCGGTGAGCAGCTGCGGCAGCACCTTGGTCTGCCCGACCACCGGCATGAAGTTGCTGTCGCCGCCCCACCGCGGCACCACGTGCTGGTGCAGGTGGGCGGCGATGCCGGCGCCGGCGATCGCGCCCTGGTTCATCCCGATGTTGAACCCGTGCGCGCCGCTCACCTGCCGCACCACCCGCATCGCCGTCTGCGTGAAGGCGGCCAGCTCGGCGGTCTCGTCCGCGTCGATCTCGGTGTAGTCGGCCACGTGCCGGTAGGGGCAGACGAGCAGGTGTCCCGGGTTGTACGGGTACAGGTTGAGCACCGCGTACACGAGCTTGCCCCGCGCGACGACGAGGCTCCCCTCCTCCATGCCGGGAGCCACGCAGAATGGGCAACCGGGCGGCTGGTCCTTGCCTGCGATGTACGTCATCCGGTGCGGCGTCCACAGCCGCTCCAAGCCGTCGGTCACGTAAGCAATCCTAGGCGGCCGAGGGACCCGCATTGGTGCGCGATTTGACCACCTCGACCACGTGCGCGACCGCCTCGGCGAGCGGCACGCCGTTGCGCTGCGACCCGTCCCGGTACCGGAAGGAGACCGTGCCCGCCTCGACGTCCGCGTCGCCGGCGATGGCCATGAACGGGATCTTCTGCTGCTGCGCCGTACGGATCTTCTTCTGCATGCGGTCGTCGGAGGTGTCGACCTCGGCCCGGATCCCCTGCTCACGCAGCAGCGCCACGAAGGAGTCGAGGTACGCGGCGTGGTCGTCGCGGATCGGGATGCCGACCACCTGCACCGGCGCCAGCCAGGCCGGGAACGCGCCCGCGTAGTGCTCGGTCAGGATGCCGAAGAACCGCTCGATCGACCCGAAGAGCGCCCGATGGATCATGATCGGCTGCTGGCGGGTGCCGTCGGCGGCCTGGTACTCCAGCTCGAAGCGCTTCGGCTGGTTGAAGTCGAGCTGGATCGTCGACATCTGCCAGGTGCGGCCGATCGCGTCGCGCGCCTGCACCGAGATCTTCGGACCGTAGAAGGCCGCCCCGCCCGGATCCGGCACGAGCTCCAGCCCGGAGTCTTCGGCCGCCCGGCGCAGGATCTCGGTCGCCTCGGCCCACTCCTCGTCGGAGCCGATGAACTTCTCCGAGTCGCCCCGCGTCGACAGCTCCAGGTAGAAGTCGTCGAGCCCGTAGTCGCCGAGCAGGTCGAGCACGAACTTCAGCAGCGCGGCCAGCTCGCCCGGCATCTGCTCGCGGGTGCAGTAGATGTGCGAGTCGTCCATGGTCAGGCCGCGCACCCGGGTGAGCCCGTGCACCACGCCCGACTTCTCGTACCGGTACACCGAGCCGAACTCGAACAGCCGCAGCGGCAGCTCCCGGTAGGACCGCCCGCGCGCCCGGAAGATCAGGTTGTGCATCGGGCAGTTCATGGCCTTCAGGTAGTACTGCGCGCCTTCCAGCTCCATGGGCGGAAACATGGTCTCCGCGTAGTACGGCAGGTGGCCCGAGGTCTCGAAGAGGTGCGCCTTGGTGATGTGCGGCGTGTTGACGAACTCGTAGCCCGACTCCTCGTGCCGCCGCCGCGAGTAGGCCTCCATCTCGCGGCGGATGATCCCGCCCTTCGGGTGGAAGACCGGAAGACCCGAGCCGATCTCGTCGGGGAACGAGAAGAGGTCGAGCTCCGCGCCGAGCTTGCGGTGGTCGCGGCGTGCGGCCTCTTCCAACAGCCGCAGGTACGCCTTGAGCGCGTCGCGGGTCGGCCACGCGGTGCCGTAGACGCGCTGGAGCTGGGGGTTCTTCTCCGAGCCGCGCCAGTACGCCGCGGCGCTGCGCATCAGCTTGAACGCGCCGATCAGCCGGGTGTTGGGCAGGTGCGGCCCGCGGCACAGGTCGGACCAGCACACCTTTTCGGACGCGGCGTCCACGTTGTCGTAGATGGTCAGCTCGCCGCCGCCGACCTCCATGACCTCGTCGGTGTCGACGTCGCTTTTGAGATCGACGAGCTCCAGCTTGAACGGCTCGTCGGCCAGCTCCGCGCGCGCCTCGTCGAGGCTGTCGAAGCGCCGCCGGCGGAAGCGCTGCCCCGACTTGACGATCTCCTGCATGCGCTTTTCGAGCTTGTCCAGGTCGTCCGGCTGAAACGGCTTCGGCACCGCGAAGTCGTAGTAGAAGCCGTTGTCGATCGGCGGCCCGATGCCGAGCTTCGCCTCCGGGTAGAGGTCCTGCACCGCCTGGGCGAGCACGTGCGCGGTGGAGTGGCGCAGCACGTTGAGCCCGTCCGGCTCGTCGAGCGCCACCGGCGTCACCGTCTCGTCCGCCTCCGGCACCCAGTCGAGGTCGCGGAGGCGGCCCGCGCCGTCGCGTACCACGACGATGGCCTTGGGCCCCGCGGCCGGAAGGCCGGCGGCGGAGACCGCGTCGGCCGCCGTCGTCCCGGCCGGGACGACGAGGTCGGCCACAGCGGGGGTACGGGGTGCGGACACGGCGATCTCCTCAAGGTGGGCTAGGCGGTAACCGGTGCCATGCTATAGAGCCGAGCCGTCGGCGCCGCGCAGCGGTAGATTGCCGGTGTGGCAGTCTCGGATCTGATCAACGCGCTCCAGCGCAGGTACCAGGAGTTTTTCGCATCGCGGACGCCCGTGCCGTTCGCGGTGGCGGCCGCCGGCGGGCCCGCCCACCGGTTCGGCGCGGGTGACCCCGTTTTCACCATCACCGTGAAGGACGAGCGCGGTGCCAAGGCACTCGCCGGCCTCGACCAGTTCGGCGTCGCCGTCGCCTATCTCAAGGGCTGGCTCGACGTCGACGGCGACCTCGCCGAGGCGCTCAAGATGCGCGCCTTCTTCAAGGACTTCCACCCGATCGCGTTCCTCTCCCGCTTCACCCCGGCCGCCATCTGGCGGGGCCGCAAGGAGGACGACCGGCGGGCGATCTCGCACCACTACGACGAAGACCCCGAGTTCTTCCTCAGCTTCCTCGACGGGCGGCACCGCTGCTACACCGAGGGCGTCTTCGCGGCCGACGACGAGCCGCTCGAAGACGCGATGACCCGCAAGATGGACCTCGCGATCGACGCGCTCGGTGTCAAACCCGGCGACCGCGTGCTGGAGGTCGGCGGCGGCTGGGGCGCGTTCTCCGAGCACGCCGCCCGCCGCGGCATCGACGTCACCACCACCACGCTCTCCAAGGAGTCCGAGCGCTACCTGCTCGAGCTCTTCGAGCGCGAAAAGCTCCCGGTCACGGTCGTCCGCCAGCACATCTTCGGCTACAAAAACCCCGACCGCTTCGACGCGATCGTCAACATGGGCGTCACCGAGCACCTGCCTGACTACCGCACCACGCTGGCCAAGTACGCCGAGCTGCTCCGCCCCGGCGGCCGCGTCTACCTCGACGCGCTGGCCATGCGCCGCAAGCACATGGTCTCTACGTTCATGAAGCGGTACGTCTACCCCGGCAACTCCGCGCCGCTGCTGCTCCACCAGTACCTGCGGCACGTGGCCAAGTCACCGTTCGAGCTGCTCAGCGTCACCGACGACCGCCACAACTACTTCCTCACCTGCCGCGAGTGGGCCAAGCGCCTGGACGCCGCCCGCGAGGAGGTGGTGGCCCGCTGGGGCGAGCCGCTGTACCGCCGCTTCCGCCTCTTCCTGTGGGGCTCGGCGGCCGGCTTCGACACCGGCCTGGTCCAGGCGTACCGCTGGGTGCTCCAACTCCCCGCCCGCCCCGCCTGACGCCCTCGGAGCGTTGGTCAGGGACTTCGCACCCTGATCAACGCTCCGGCACGGGCCCTGGCCGATTCATCAAACAAATTTTGAGCTACCGCGACGCCCGTCGTGGTCCCGACCGTCGCTCCCGCGGCGAGCCCCAGGTTCGGTCCGAAATATCCCGTGATGGGTTGGCGCAAGCCTGGTGACGCTGCGTGTCGGCCGCGCGGGGTCTACGGCGTGGCGGCCATCAGGTCCAGGGCGAGCGCCGCCGTCCAGCTGAAGGCCGCCGCCCCGATGCCCGCGCCGTTGATCGGGTCGAAGTACTCGTAGCATCCACTCCGCCGGATCACCCCGAGCATCGCCGCGCGCAGGCCGGCGGCCTCCCGGTCGTGGCCGTACGCCCGCAGGCCCTGCCACAGCATCCAGTTCACGTTGATCCAGATGGGGCCGCGCCAGTAGCGGAGCCGGTCGAAGTCGGCGGCCGTGCGGTCGTACGACGGGAGCGGGAGCTCACCGCCCAGGCCGAACGCCTCCGACCCGGCGACCGCCAGCAGCGACGAGCGGTGTGCCTCGGGCAGGCCGGGCAGGATCAGCGGGATCAGGCCGCTCACGCAACGGGCCGGGCTCAGCTCGCCGGTGCGGACGTCGCGGACGTGGAACATCCCCGTCGACGGGTTGAACAGGCGGTCCACCAGCACCTTCGTGATGTGCTCGGCCCGGTCGCGGTGGGGTGCGGGGTCGGCGCCGACCGCCTCGGCGATGTCCGCCAGGGCGAGCTCGGCCGCGGCCAGGATGGAGTTGAAAGACGGGCACTCCACCAGAAAAGGGTGCCGCTCCAGCAGGCCCTGGTCGAGGTAGCCGCCGTCGCGGTAGGCGGCCGCGATCGCGATGTACCGCGCGTAGTCGGTGTCGGTGGGGCGATGCGAGTGGACCGCCACCTGCGTGTCCTGGCGGCGGTGGCTGCGCAGCAGCGAAAGGTCGACCGGCACGGCGGCGAGCGCGTCGTCCCAGGCCGGGCTGTTGTCGAGGCCGGACTCCCAGGGGTGGACGATGCTGGCCAGCCCGTCGCCGCCGGCGTCGCGCCCCTCGAAAAGGTAGGTCTGCTGCTTGACCAGCCGCGGGTAGAGCCACTCCAGCTCGCGCCGGGCGGCGTCGCGGTCGGGGCAGCGCAGGTAGATGTCGCGGGCGGCGACCGCGTGCACCGGCGGCTGCACGATGCCGGTGGTGAGCCCGCCGAGGCGGCCCGGCGAGGCGGGCGCGTCCCAAAAAGCGGGACCTGGGAAGTAGTCGCGCTCGGACACGTCCGGGTCGAAGACGATGTGCGGCACGCGCCCGTCGTACCACTGGGCGGCGAACAGGCTGCGCAGGTCGCGCCACGCCCGCTCCGGCCGGTGGTGGGCGAGGCCGACCGCGATGAACGCGGCGTCCCAACTCCACTGGTGCGGGTACAGCGCCCGTGATGGCACCGTGTGGTCCCGTTCCCAGTTGGCGTCCAGGACCTCGACGGCCTGCTGGCGCAACGCTTCCTCGGTCATGACGGCGCCGGCCTCGTGGGCCGGCGCGAGGTGGGTGTCCGTGGCGCTCACGAAGCCCATTTTTGCAGCTCACTGCTCGTGTCGCAGGGCGTCGCGGATTGTGTCCCGATTATCGGAACGAACCGAGATCACATATCCGGGATCGTCCACTGCTTGCCAGGGGCAGTACCGTCTTCGCATGGCCACCGTGCTCCTGGTCGAAGACGACCACGTCGTGCGCAGCGCGATGCTGCGTTCGCTGGCGGATCGGGGTCACGCCGTCCACGCTGTCGGCACCGCGCTCGACGCGCTGCGCCGGGTCGCCTCCGAGACCCCCGATCTTGTGGTCCTCGACCTCGGCCTGCCCGACCTCGACGGTGCCGACGCGCTGCGCATGCTGCGCGGCATCACCGACATCCCGATCATCATCGCGACGGCCCGCGACGACGAGCAGGCGATCGTGCGGCTGCTCCGGGCGGGCGCCGACGACTACATGGTCAAGCCTTTCACGGGTGCCCACCTCGACGCGCGCATCACCAGCGTGCTGCGCCGCGCCGGGCGGGCGAGCCGCACCGTGCAGCCGGCCGTGCACGAGGTCGGCGGCCTCAAGGTCGACGTCGGCGAGCGGAGCGCCCATCTCGACGGGGTGCCGCTGGCACTGACCCGCAAGGAGTTCGACCTGCTGGCATACCTGGCGGCGCGTCCCGGCCGCGTGGTGTCCCGCCGGGAGCTGTTGGAGGAGGTATGGCGGCAACCGTCGGTCGGCGAGGACCAGACCATCGACGTTCATCTGTATTGGCTACGCCGCAAGCTGGGCGAGTCCGCGGCGAAGCCCCGCTACCTGCGCACCGTGCGGGGGGTCGGATTCCGGTTGGTGGCACCGGACTGAGGCGGGCGTTCGCCTACGTCACCGCAGCACTCACCACCATCGCCGCCCTGGCCTTCATGATCCCGCTCGGCCTCGAGCAGCGGGCCGACGCCCACGACTCGGCGGTGGCGGAAGCGCAGCGGCGCACGGCCGCCGTGGCCGGCGCGCTCACCGTCGCCGCCAACGACGACCAGGTGCGGCGCGCCACGCTCGCCGCCGGCGAGGGTGAACCCGCGGTGGTACACGGCCTCAAAACACCCGCCGAGGGCGCCCGTGCCAAGCCCGAGGACGTCACCCGCGCCACCCGCGGCACCCAGCCGATCCTGGCGGACGCCGAGGGCGGCAAGGTCTACCTCCAGCCGGTACCCATGGAAGGTGCCACCGCCGTCGTGGAGGTATTCGTGCCCGACGGCGCGTTGGGCGGCGCCAACTGGTGGCTTTTGATCGGTCTCACCTTCGGCCTGGTCGCGGCCTCGGTCGTGGTGGTCGACCGCCTCGCCACCGTCGCGGTCGGCTCGGCGCGTTCGCTGGTCGAGGCCGCGAAGGCGGTCGGCGCCGGCGACCTGGCCGTCCGTGTCCAGCCCAGCGGCCCGCGCGAGCTGGCCGAGGCGGGCTACGCGTTCAACCTCATGGCCGACAAGCTCGTCGCCTCCCGCAGCAACGAACGCGAGCTGGTCGCCGACCTGTCCCACCGCCTGCGTACGCCACTCACGGTGCTGCGCCTGGACGCGGACGCGCTCGACTCCGACGACACGAGCGTGGGCCAGTTCAGCGCGGCGGAGCTCGACCGCCGGCGCACGATCCGCCGCATCCGCCAGGCGATCGTGACACTGGAGGGCGAAGTCGATGTGCTCATCAAGACCAGCCGCAAGGTGGTCGAGCAGGCCGAGGTGCCCGAGGAGAGCATCTGCGACGCCGCCGAGGTGGTCCGCGACCGCATGGTCTTCTGGTCCGCGCTCGCCAGCGACCAGCAGCGCGCCAACCAGGTCATCGGCGCGCACACCCGCATCCCGGTGCCACTGCCCCGCGCCGAGCTCGCGGCAGCGCTGGACGCGGTGCTGGGCAACGTCTTCCGGTACACCCCCCAGGGCACCGCCTTCGAGGTCGCCATCTCCCGCCGGGACGGCTACGTGGCGGTACGCGTCGACGACGCCGGCCCCGGCATCGCCAACCCCGACCGCGCCCTGCGCCGCGGCGCCAGCGACCGTGGCTCGACCGGCCTCGGCCTCGACATCGCCCGGCGTGCCGCCCAGCAGGCCCGCGGCTCGGTGAGCATCGACCGCGCCCGCCTCGGCGGCGCCAGCGTGGTCATGCTGCTGGCCGACGCGGAGGCGGTTCCCAAGCAGGTGAGCCGCTTCGGCCTAGTCGGCCGCCTGGCCCGCGAGCCCGGCGCCCGCCGCTGGCCCCGCCAACGCTCCAATGGCGAATGAGGCCCAGCGCTAGTTCTCCTTACGTCTGGGTTAATCGGACGGTCCACACCGGAGCCGGATGGCAGCATCGATCGCGATCCCATCCTGGTTCCACCGGACCACCACCCGCAGTTTGTCCACCCACCCGGTCCGGTGGGACCACTTTGCGCGCGCGGCGGGAAATGGTCCCCCAACCCTGATCCCGCCGCGCGCCCACCTACGAGGAGGGCACGTGACGGAACGCAGCCGCGCGGCAACGCCCTCACCCTGGCGCCGGCCGGGCCCCTCGGTCCAGCTCCCACCACCGCCGCCCCCGGCAGCCACGATGGATATCGAGCCCGAAGAGCGGCGGCGCGGCTCCCGCCGGCTCATCCGCTGGTTCGCGGTCGTGGTCGGCATCATCCTGGCCGTCCTGGCCTGCTGGCAGGACCCCCTCTACGCCCTTTAGAAGATCTATTTGCCCACGTCCGCGTCAGCTGTGGACCGCATGCTCCCGCGGGCCGCCGGGTCCGCGGTGCAAGCCCAAGACGGCAAAGGACAATGTGGACGCGGAGGCCGCCCCGACCGCGGAGGCGTTACGGCGCGCGGTGAGCGGCCAAGTAGGCGTCGATCTCGGCGGAGATTCGGGCTTTGTCGGCCGCGGGCATGAAGGACGCGGCGACCGCGTCGCGCGCCAGGTCCGCTACCCCGGCCTCGTCCAGGTCGAGCAGGCGGGCCGCGACCGCGTACTCGTCGTTGAGCGTCGTGCCGAACATCGGGGGGTCGTCGGAGTTGACCGTGACCGGCACGCCGGCCGCGCGCAGGACAGGCAGCGGGTGCTCGTCCAGGGAGGCGACCGCCCGGGTGCGCACATTGGACGTCGGGCAGACCTCCAGCGGGATGCGGTGCTCGGCCAGGTAGGCCATCAGCCGCTCGTCCTTGGCCGCCGCGATGCCGTGGCCGATCCGCTCGGCGCCCAGCTCGCGCACCGCGTCCCAGATCGTCTCCGGGCCGGTGGTCTCGCCCGCGTGTGGCACCGAGCGCAGGCCTGCCGCGCGGGCCTTGTCGAAGTAGGGCTTGAACTGGGGGCGCGGCACGCCGACCTCGGGCCCGCCCAGCCCGAAGCTGACGAGCCCGTCCGGCCGGTGGTCGAGCGCGATGGCCAGCGTCTCCTCGGCCGAGGGCAGGCCGGCCTCGCCGGGGATGTCGAAGCACCAGCGCAGCACGATGCCCAGCTCGGCCTCGGCCCGCACCCGCGCGTCTTCGATCGCCGCGCAGAACTCGGCCGCGGGGATGCCGCGCGAGACGTGCGAGTAAGGCGTGACGGTCAGCTCGGCGTAGCGCACCTGCTGGCGGGCGAGCTCACGGCCCACCTCGTAGGTCAGGATGCGCACGTCCTCGGGCTCGCGGATGAGGTCGACGACGCTCAGGTAGATCTCGATGAAGTGGGCGAAGTCGCGGAACTCGAAATAGCGAGCCACCGCCTGCGGGTCGGCCGGCACCGGCGTGCGGCCCTCGTGGCGGGCGGCGAGCTCGGCCACGATCCGGGGCGCCGCCGAGCCGACGTGGTGGACGTGCAGCTCCACCTTGGGCAACCCGGCGATGAACGACTCCAGCATCAGTCCCCCTGCGTACGTGCCACGAAGAAGATCCGTCGGAACGGGAAGGAGACGACGTTACCGCGCGCCGGGTAGGCCGACGCGAGGCGTCTGGCGAGCGTGTCGCGGAACACTGCCCAGCCGTCCGGGCTGAGCGCCGCGCGTACCGGTCGCAGCGCGGTGCCCTCCATCCAGGTCAGCACCGGGTGGTCGGCGCCGGGCACGACGGGCAGCCGGTGCAGGTAGGTGGTCTCCCACGCGTCGACCGCGCACCCGGCGCCGGCAAGCACGTCGGCGTAGCCGGCCGGGTCGAGCACGGGGGCGTCGCGCGCGAGGTCGCCCAGGCCGGCCTCGACGGTCAGCGCGCGCAGCGCGACGTGGGAGGGGGCGTCGAAGTTGCCGGGCACCTGCACGGCCAGCCACGCCCCGGCCGGCAGCGCCGCCACCCAGCGGGGCAGCAGCTCCTCGTGGCCGGGCACCCACTGGAGCGCGGCGTTGGAGACGACCACGTCGTGGTCGGCCTCCGGGGTCCACTCGCGCAGGTCGCCCACCTCGAAATCCACCGGGTACCGCTCGGCGCGCGCCTTTTCGATCATCTCGGCCGACGAGTCGACGCCGCGCAGGCGGGCGCCTGGCCAGCGTGCGGCGAGCGTGGCCGTGAGGTTGCCCGGGCCGCAGCCGAGGTCGACGACCGCGCGCGGCTCGGCGGCGCCGACGCGGGCCATCAGGTCGAAGAACGGCCGTGAGCGCTCGTCACCGAACCGCAGGTAGGTAGCCGGATCCCACACGTCAAACCCCCAAACCGTACGTACGTCTTGCTTAGACTACCGCTACTGTGTCCGCGTGGAGAAGCGCAACTTCGGGCGGCTCGGCCGCGACGCGGGAGTGATCGGACTCGGTGCCTGGCAGCTCGGGGCGGACTGGGGCGAGGTGAGCGAGGAGGCCGCCTTCGCCACCCTGGCGGCCGCGGTCGACGCCGGCGTCACGTTCCTGGACACCGCCGACGTCTACGGCGACGGGCGCAGCGAGCAGATCATCGGCCGTTTCCTGCGCCAGCACAAGGCCGCGGGGTCGGCAACGTCCGACCCGAGGAGCGCAGCGACGAGGGCGGACGGCGCCGGCCGCCCGGGGCCGTCAGCGAGCGAAGCGAGCGCCAACCAACAGCGCGGGCCGGGCCTGACCGTGGCCACCAAGATGGGCCGGCGCGTGCCGCAGGAGCTGTCCGCGTACAACCTCGACGCCTTCCGGGCCTGGAACGACCGCTCCCGCGCCAACCTCGGCGTCGACACCCTCGACCTGGTGCAGCTGCACTGCCCGCCCACGCCGGTGTACTCGACGGACGCCGTCTTCGACGCGCTCGACACGCTGGTGCAGGAGAAGCGGATCGCGGCGTACGGGGTGAGCGTCGAGCGGGTCGACGAGGCGCTCACCGCCATCGCCCGCCCCGGTGTGGCGAGCGTCCAGATCATCCTCAACGCCCTGCGCCACAAGCCCCTCGAGGCGGTGCTGCCCGCCGCGGCCGCCGCCGGCGTGGGCATCATCGCCCGGGTGCCGCTCGCCAGCGGGCTGCTCTCCGGGCGGTACGACGAGCACACCACGTTCGGCGCCGACGACCACCGCAACTACAACCGGCACGGCGAGTCGTTCGACGTGGGTGAGACGTTCTCCGGCGTGCCGTACGAGGTGGGCCTGGAAGCCGTGCGCCGGCTGAAGCCGCTGGTCCCGCCGGGTGCCACGATGGCCCAGTGGGCGCTGCGGTGGATCGTCGACCAGCCGGGCGTGACCGTGGTGATCCCCGGTGCCCGCGGCCCGGAGCAGGCAAGGGCCAACGCGGCGGCCGCCGACCTGGCACCCTTGACCCCTGAGGCGCACGCCGCCGTCGCCGAGGTGTACGACAGTCTGATCCGCCCCCTAATCCACGACCGCTGGTAAGGGAGGCAAGGCCGTGAAGGCGTGGTTGCCACTCGCGCTCGGCATGCTCGCCATCGTGGTGGGCGCCGTCTGGACGTTGCAGGGGCTGGGCTACCTGTCCGGCAGCGTGATGACCGACGATCGCACCTGGGCGGTCATCGGCCCGATCGTGGCCCTGGCCGGGCTGACGCTGGTCGGGATCGGCCTGCGCATCCGGCGGCGCCAGATCCCGCCGGAGAGTCGATAGCATCGAGCCCCCACGACCGGCTGGCCGTGGGGGCTCGATGCGGTCGAGGCTCGATCAGATGGGGCGGACCTGCTCGGCCTGCGGGCCCTTCTGGCCCTGGGCGATCTCGAACTCCACCCGCTGGTTTTCCTCCAGCGTCCGGTAACCGCTGGTCTGGATCGCCGAGAAGTGGACGAAGACGTCGGAACCCCCGCCGTCAACGGTGATGAAGCCGAAGCCCTTGTCTGCGTTGAACCACTTCACGGTTCCCTGCGCCATGCTGTATCTCCTTCTGAAACTGGCGGCCGAGCACACCGTGCGGCGGCCGGTTGGCCGTTTTCGAGCACTGGCGCCGAGAAGGAGTCTTCCCAACCACGCCGTGTCTAGAACAGCGTGGAACAGCAAACCACGTACGCAAAAACTTCGCACAGTCTACCGGAGGAAATTCTCCGACATGTGACCTGATCCGCCGTTAACAAGGGGAAACCCGAGACAGTTTCAGGCCGGCCATCGACCGGTCAGACGGCGCACGCCGCTCGCCCCGCCCCGGTCCACAGCGGCCTTGACCACGGCGAATATCGCTCCCTGGAGGGCCGCGGCGGCCAGGATCTCGCCCCAGCCGCGCTCCTCGTCGGTCGCGTCCGGTGCCTCGTCGTCGCCCGCCGCGATTTTCCAGATCTGCTTGAAGATCGCCCCGGCCACGATGCCGGCACCGATGCCCAGCAGCATCCCCACCGGCTTGTACGCCACCTTGCTCACCTTGGCCACCGGGTCCTCCCCCTCCTGACTGGACTGCTCGCTCTCAGCGCGAGCGCTTACGCACCACCATGAGCACCACGATCGCGGCCAGCACACCTGTCACGGCCGTCGCGGCCGCCACGAGCTGGGCGCGGTTTTCCCGGGCCCGCTCGGCGGTGTGCGCCACCGAGCCGCGTACCCGGGCCTTGACGTCGGCCTTCGCGGCCAGGGCCTGGACCGTCTCGCCCAGCTCCGCCCGCGTCTGCCGGATCTCCGCCCGCAAGGCCTCGGTGTCCACCTTGCCGTTGGTGGAGACCTTGCCGTTCGTCGAAACCATCACGCCCCCTCGCCATGGCCGTTGGCCCGCGTCCGCACGGCCTCCTTGACCGTGTCGACGTCGGCCTTCAGCCCGGACGCGGCCGCCTCGGGTACGGGCGGCACGGCCCGGCTCACCTGCCGCTTGCCGACGAAAGCCATTATCCCAGCGCAGAGGAAGAGCGCGACGGTCACGATCAGCGCGGCGAGCCACGCCGGCATGACGAGCGCGAGCAGGAGGATGCCGGTGGCGATCAGCGCACCGACGCCGTAGAAGGCGAACGCGCCCGCGCCGCCGAAGAGGCCGATGCCGATCCCGGCGTGCTTGCCCTTCTCGGCGAGCTCGGCCTTGGCGAGCGCCAGCTCGTCGCGGACCAGCAAAGAGATCTGTTCGCTGGCACGTTGCACCAGCTCGGCGGTGGACTGCTCACTCAACGGGCGGGCCGGACCGCGTTCGAGAACATCAGCCATGGCGTCCTCCTTCACCCTCCGTGGTGCTATGAACCTTTTTGAACCTCAACTTACGGTTCGTGCGCGACGCGGGCGCCGCGCCGTTCGGGTTCAAAAAAGTTCAATGCCCAGCTTAGGAGGCCTCCAACCACGCTGGCTCAGGTTCGCGACTCGTCCGCGTCCGACCGTTCGGGCGGGCCCGAGTTGGCTGCGCTCGCTCCGCTCGCTGTGGGGTCGGGCTGCCGAGTCCCGCCGTCCTCGTCGCCGCGCTCGTCGGAGCGGCGGTCGTCGGCCACCGGCCCCTCGAAGTCGGCCGCCCGCGCCTCCGCCTCGGGGCTGCCGCCGAAGACCCTGGCGTCGTCGTCCGGCTCGGTCGGTAGGCCGCGCCGGCTGGGGCGGACGTCGTGCGCGGTCGACGGGCGCACCCACTGCCAGGCCAGCCGGTTGGCGCCGTCGCCGACCTCGGCCCGCACCCGGGGCAGCGAGGTGGGCTGGCGGTCGCGGATCCAGCCGACGAAGTGCTCGCGGACCAGGCAGCGCAGGTCCCAGAGCGTGGGCGCGTCGTTGGCGCTCACCAGCGCGCGTACCCGGATCATGCCGCCGACCGCGTCGGTCACCTGGAGCACGCACACCCGGCCGTCCCACAGCTGGCTGCCCTCCAGCAGCGTGCGCAGCTCCTCGCGCATGTCCTGCACCGGGACGGCCCAGTCCAGGTCGAACTCGGCCGTGCCGAGGACCGCCGAGCCGGTACGCGTCCAGTTCTGGAACGGCCGCGTGGTGAAGTACGTGGTCGGCATGATCAGCCGCCGGTCGTCCCAGATCTGCACGACGACGGTCGTCAGCGTGAGCTCCTCGATCCGCCCCCACTCGTCTTCGACCACCACCACGTCGTCGAGGCGCAGCGCGTCGCTGAACGTGAGCTGGAGCCCGGCGAAGATGTTGCCGAGGGTGCTCTGCGCGGCCAGGGCGGCCACCACGCCGATGATGCCGGCCGAGGCGAGCAGGCTGGCGCCCACCGCGCGCACGTGCGGGAAGGTCATCAGCATCACGCCGAACGTGATCACCACTACCGCCGCCACCGTCACCCGGCGCAGCAGCCGCACCTGCGTCTGGAGCTTGCGGGCGCGCAGGTTGTCCGGCACGTCGGTGCGTACCCGGGACAGGGCGACGTCCTCGACCACCAGCGCCAGCGCGCCGAGCAGCCAGGCGAAACCGGCGATCGTGGCGAGGACGAGCAGGTGCACCACGACGGAGCGGCCGGCGAAGTCGCCGCCGGTGGCGCGCACCCCGGCCTCTACGGCGAGGGCGGTCATCGCCACCTGGAACGGGCGGTGGGCGTGGTCGGAAAGCTCGCGCAGGAGGACCGAACGCCGCCCGAGCCGCCGCACGACCCGGTGGACCACCTCCACCGCCGCCAGGGCGAGCGCGGCGGCGCCGAGCGTCGCCAGGACCGCCCACAGCAGGGTATCCACGTCCCATCCCCTTCGAATCAGGCCAGGAAGCTACGATGCCCGATCAAACAGGGACCAACCAGCCTAAGGTCGGGCGATCTTCACCACTACGTTGCTGTCGGTCACGCTCTCCAGCGTGACGTTGAGGCCGGCCACCTCCGTGCCGCCCTGGCCGGTGGTCAGCGTGAGCTGCTCTCCGGCCACCTCGAGGGTCACCTTGTCGCCCTCCGCGTTGACCAGCTTGGCGTCCACACCCAGCACACTGGCCTGGGCGTCCACCCCTCTGTCGAACGTCACCGTGCACTGGTCGAGGCCACAGTCGGTGTCGGCACCCTCGGAACTACACCCGGCCAGAACGGCGGCGGCGAGTGCCAGGCCGATCGCCACGCGGGCGGTCAGTCGCTTCGTCACGCCGCCAAGGGTACGGGGCGATCAAACCGCGTGCTCTGGCGCCGGTAGATCGTCGAAGGGAAAGCGGCGGGCGAACGACGGCCAGGCCACCGTGATCCGCACCCGATCGCGCGCCACGTCGGGCGGCGGCTCGACTTGGAGGCCGGCGAGCTCACTGAGCTGGGCGAGCGCCCGCCGCACCTCGGCCTCCGGCATGCGCAGCGCCCTCGCGAACGCCCGCAGGTCGGCGGCCACCTGCCGGCGCCGCCACCGCGGGCGGCTCCGCTCGGCCAGCTCGCGAAGGGTGATCGCGACGAGCACGGTGCGGTCGTCGCGCTGGGCCCGCTCCTCGTCGACGATCTCCTCGCCGGCGAGCGGCAGCACCTCGATCGGGTTTCGCTCCAGGCGCGGCGTCAGCCACTCACCGTCCATCTCGAACAGTCCGAACCCGACGAGGCAGGAGAGCAGCTCCTCCAGCGTGTACGGCACCGGGAGGCCGCGGCGGCGGCACATCTCGGCGAACAGCTCGACCCGCGCGGCGCGCACCCGCACCACCCGGTCGTAGTGCTCGCGCGCCTGAAGCTCGGCGTGGTCGGCCTCGCGGCGGGGGTGGTGGCGCTGGGCCTGCGCGACCCACTCGTCGACCGAGCCGGGGTCGCACCAGACCGCCTTGTCCCACGGCAGCATCGACCAGGCCTTGCGGGAGAAACGGTGCTGGTCGGGCACGACCGTGAGGTAGGCGAACGAGCAAGGCAGCCAACGGATCCACGACGGCACCATGACCGCGCGCTGCCATTCGGTGGCCACGGGAAGGACGATAGCGCCACAGCGCGTATCCGTGGGGGCACTATCCGCTGTGGACGAAGCTGCCCGCCAGCACCTCCGCCGCCGCCTCGGCGTTGGCCCGGGTGGCGCCGAAGGTGGCCAGGTGGGTCGCGCCCAGCACCGACGCCGGCACCCCCATCTCCACGACCACCGCGTCCGGCCGGGCGGCCAGCGCGGTGGTCACGGCGCGCGCCATCCACTCGTACCGGTGGACGTCGCGGACGACGAGCACCAGCGGCCGTCCGCGTGCGGCGGTGAGGAAGTCGGCGCCGGCCTCGTCGGCGGAGAGCCGCGCCGCGGTCGTGCCGGGCAGCAGCGCCGCGAGCGGCACGGCCACGCCCCACGGGGTCTCCGGGCCGATCGCGAAGTTGCGCGGCGGCTCGAACTCCACCACGTGCGGCGCCTCGGCCAGCGGCAGGGCGGGCGCGGCACCGGAGACGCGGACCGCGCGGCGCGCGCCGGCGAGGCCGACCGGGATCCCGTCCGGCCGGTCGGGCACGGCGGTGGCCCGCGCCTGCGCGGTCCAGGCGGCCAGCTGCTCGACCCGCTTGGCCGCCTCGGCCAGCCGCTCCTCGGGCAACTCGCCCGCGGTGACCGCGGCGACGATCGCGTCCCGCAGCCGGGTGGCGGTCGCCTCGTCGGCGTGGTCGCCGCCCACACAGATCGCGTCGACGCCGGCGGCGAGGGCCTGGACGGCCGCGCCCTCCAGCCCGTACCGCGACCGCAGCGCCCGCATCTCGATGCCGTCGGTGATCACCGTGCCGGCGAAGCCCAGCTCGTCGCGGAGCAGGTCGGTGAGGACCAGGCGGCTCAGCGTCGCCGGCCGGTCCGGGTCGACGGCCGGGACGAGCAGGTGGCCGGTCATGATCGCCTGTACGCCCGCCGCGATCGCCGCCCGGAACGGCGGCAGCTCCCGCTCGTCCAGCTCGGCCCGCGAGGACCCGATCCGCGGCACGTCCACATGCGAGTCGACGCTCGTGTCGCCGTGCCCGGGGAAGTGCTTGGCGCAGGCCGCGACCCCGGCCGACTGGAGCCCGGTGATCCAGGCGGCGGTGTGCCGCGCGACGAGGTCCGGGTCGGCGCCGAAGGCCCGCACGCCGATGACCGGGTTGTCCGGGTTGTTGTTGACGTCGGCGTCCGGCGCGTAGTCGAGCGTGATCCCGGCGGCGGCGAGGTCGTGGCCCAGGTCGCGGGCGACCGCCTCGGTCAGCACCACGTCGTCGACCGCGCCGAGCGCCAGGTTGCCGGGCCGCGAGCTGCCCTGCCACGTCTCGAAGCGGGTGACGTCGCCGGCCTCCTCGTCGACCGCGACGATCACGTCCGGCCGCTCGGCGCGGAGCGCGGCGGTGAGCTCGGCGACCTGGGCGGGGCTGGCGAAGTTGCGGCCGAAGAGGGCCACGCCGCCCAGGCCCTCGCCCAGCCAGCGGCACACCCAGGGCGGAGGGAGCGTTCCCTCGAACCCCGGCTGCAACACGGCACCGGCGAGGCGAAGCAGGTCCCGGCTGGTCTCCGACATGTGGCCCCCGTACTCCATAGTGGACAGACACCGCCGCTCCGGCGGGTAGATGCCATGGTCACACCGGATCCAGGAAATAGTCAATAAACCTTTCTATTAAGTCTCACCGGCCGGGCCAGCCTTTGTGGTGATATGCCCTCTTGCCCCGCCATGAGAGAGTCCGAGGATGGACGCGTTGCTCTCGGCCGTCACGATCGCCGCCGAGGACCGGAGCTGGTTCGACATCCCGGCCGTCCGCGTCGTCGGGTCGATCCTCGGCGCGCTCCTGCTGCTGGCCGCGATCCGGTCGATGTTCGGCAAGGGCAAATGACCCGGTTAAGGATCCGCTGAGAAACCCGCCGCGCATCTGTGACTGTCTCGCCACGTTCCGCCGGAGTAACGTGACGGCCGGTACGGGTGGCGCGTACCCCCTCCCCCATGTGTCGCCAACCCCAGGGATAGATAGGCGTGGACCTGGAAAACTCTGCCCGCCAGCTGGCCACGGGCCTGACCCGAGTGGCGGTAGCCGTCCAGGCCGCCGAACGCCCGGCCGAGCTGGAGCGCACCATCGCACAGCAGCAGGTGCTGCTGCTGTTGAGCCGCCGCAGTGAGGTCTACCCGCTGTCCGAGCTCTCGGCCGACGTCGGCCTGACCACCCACGCGACGATGTCGGCGATCGCGACACTGGCCCGCGAGGGCCTCGTCTCGGTCGACCCCTCCCCGTCGTACGCCCCGCACGCGGTGCGCATCGCACTGACCGAAAAGGGCCGCGCGCAGGCACCGGAGCTGCTCAACTGGGCCGCCGACCTGCTCGCCGAGCTGCACAACCTCGACCACGAGGGCCAGCACCAGCTGCTCGGCGTGGTCGCCGGCCATATCCGCCGGATGCAGCGCGAAGGCCAGATCCCGGTCACCAAGATGTGCGTCACCTGCCGCTTCTTCGACGGATACGCCCATCCCGGCACCGACGAGCCACACCACTGTTGGCTGATCGACAAGCCCTTCGGCCACCAGTACCTGCGCCTCCGCTGTCCCGAAGGCCAGCCCGGCGAAGGCCCCGTCCGCCCCGACAACGCCGCCTAGACAAAGATCCGAGCTACCGCGACGCCCGTCGTGGTCCCGACCGCCGCGCGGGGTCCCCGGGAAACGGTTACTCAGGGCGACGACGCCCCGTTTTTGATCTCCCACCGCCCATTCGGCAACGGGCATTGTGGACAAACACCGCTCCACCGCGTGGCGCGGGCCGCGCACCCGCCGGAGGCAAAGGGGCGACCGCGACCAGCAGCGGACGGGTGAGGCCGCGGGAGCGACGGTCTGGACCACGGCGGACATCGCGGTAGCTCGGATCCTGCTCTTGATCCTGTTTGGGTCGGGTGGCATCGACCCCGGCCGTTTGCGGGTGGCATCGCCGGGGCACGATGGGCCCGCCATGAGACTTCCTCTCCCCCTCTCCCGGCGGCTACGCCGTGCCGCCCGCACCCACTTCGGCTGGCGGCGCCTGCGCCCGGGCCAGCTCGCCCCCATGCGCGCGGTGCTGCGCGGCCGGGACGCGCTGGTCGTGTTGCCGACCGGCGGCGGCAAGTCCGCCGTCTATCAGGTCCCGGCCATGATGCTGTCCGGGCCGACCGTGGTGATCTCGCCGCTGCTGGCCCTCCAGCAGGACCAGATCAACGCGCTCAACGACCGCCCCGGCATGGCCGCGGTCCGGGTCAGCTCCGCGGAGACGCCCGGCCAGCGGTCGGCGGCCCTGGAGGCGGTGCGCAAGGGGCTCGCCCGGTTTCTGTTCATCACGCCGGAGCAGCTCACCGACCCGGCGCGGCTGGCCGAGGTGAAGGCGCTCCGGCCCGCGCTGGTGGCGGTCGACGAGGCGCACTGCATCTCCGCGTGGGGGTACGACTTCCGCCCCGACTACCTCGCGCTCGGCCACCTCATCGAGGGCATCGGCCGGCCGCCGGTCGTGGCGTTGACCGCCACCGCCTCGCCGCCGGTGCGCGACGACATCGTCGAGCGGCTCCGGCTGCGCGACCCGCTCGTGGGGGTTTCCGGGCTCGACCGGCCCAACCTGTTCCTCGAGGTGGCGCACTGCCCGGACGAGGAGTACCGGTGGCGCCGCCTGCTCGCCCTCCTGCGCGAGGACACCGGCACCGGCATCGTCTACGTGCCGACCCGCCGCACCGCCGAGGAGCTGGGTGAGCGGCTGTCGGCGGCCGGGTTCGCCGCGGAGGCATACCACGGTGGCATGGCCGCGGGTGTGCGCGAGCGGCGGCACGAGGACTTCCTGGCCGGGCGGGTGCCCGTGATGGTCGCGACCTCGGCGTTCGGCATGGGCATCGACAAGCCGGACATCCGGTGGGTGGCGCACGTGGCGCTCCCCGACTCGCCGGACAGCTACCAGCAGGAGATCGGCCGCGCCGGGCGGGACGGCGCGCCGGCTCGCGCGCTGCTGCTGTGGCGGGCCGAGGACATGGCGCTCCAGCGGTTCTTCACCGGTGGCGCGCCGGACCAGACCGAGCTGCGCGACCTGGCCGCGGTGCTGCGTACCGACAAGCTCACCCGCACCGCCCTGCGCGAGCGCACCGGGCTCGGCACCCGCAAGCTGGGCCAGCTGCTCGGCCTGCTGGAGCAGGTGGGCGCGGCGACCACCGTGGGTCAGAAGCTGACCGCGCCGCGCTACGCCCCCGAGCCGGTCGACGCCGCCCGCGCCGCGCTGGCCGAGGCGGAGCGGCAGCAGGCGGTACAGCGGTCGCGCACCGACATGATGCGTGCGTTCGCGGAGAGCGGGTCGTGTCGCGGGCAGGCGCTGCTGGCGTACTTCGGCGAGCACCTCCCCCGCCCGTGCGGCCACTGCGACAACTGCGCCGCGGGCCCGGCCAGGCAGCCCAGGGTCCGCGGCCCGTTTCCCCTGCACAGCACCGTGCGACACGCCGAGTGGGGGGTGGGTATGGTGCTCGCGTACGAGTCGGACAAGATGACGGTTCTGTTCGACGACGTCGGGTACAAGACTCTGTCGGTGCCGGTCGTCCGTGACCAAGGGCTGCTGGTGGCAGAGACAGGATGAAAGGCGCTCCCGTGACCGAACAACCGGTGTACTCGTCCCTCGGCTTCTCCGACGAGGAGTGGGGCCTGCTCACCGGCCTCCCGCTCGCGGTGCTGACCGCCGCGAGCGCGGCCGAGTCCGACGGCACCCGCCGCACGCTCGCCGAGAGCGCGGCCGGCCTGGAGGCGGTGGCCGGCGGCCGCGAGGGCGCCAGCCCGCTCGTCGCCGCCGTGGCGCAGGAGGTCGTGACGCGGGCGGGTGACCCGGAGGCCGGCGAAGAGCTGCCCGTGCTCAGCCCGCAGGACCCGGAGGCGTACATCGCGGACGTGCTCGACCGGGCCGCCGCGGCCGCGGCGCTGCTGCGCGGCAAGGTCGACGAGGGCGAGGCCGGCGCCTACGCGCACTGGCTCGTCAGCGTGGCCGAGCAGGTGGTCACCGCGGCGCCCTCGGGCGGCATGCTGGGCATCGGCGGCGACATCGTCACCGAGCCCGAGCGCCGGTTCCGCGACGCCCTCGCCAAGGTCTTCAACGACTAATCGACGCTCTTAGATGTAAGATGACCCGGTGCGCCGTGCAGCGCATCTCGTCCGGCCGCGCCTTCCACGTCCGCCGCGAGGGGCACGTGGCGCAAGACCGAGATCCCGGTGGCGTTGGGGGCTTTCGGGCGCTCGCGGATCGTGCTTGACGCGGCCGGCGATGGCCGTGCGGGTGGTGGACTTCCGCCTCGGCTAGTCTCCTGCTGGTGTTGGCGGGCGAGTCTTTCCTGAGCTTCTGGCGTGAGCGGCACCTCGGCACGCTCACCACCCTCCGCCCGGACGGCTCGCCACACGTGACCCCGGTCGGCGTGACGCTCGACCCGGAGGCCGGCATCGCCCGCGTCATCACCTCCCGCGACTCCCGCAAGGCCCGCAACGCCGCCGCCACCGGACGGGTCGCCGTCTGCCAACTGGACGGCCGCCGCTGGTCGACGCTGGAGGGCCGCGCGGTGGTCCGCGACGACCCGGCCGCCGTCGCCGAGGCCGAACGCCGCTACGCCGAGCGCTACCGCGTCCCCCGCGCCAATCCCAAGCGCGTCGTCATCGAGATCACGGTGACGCGGGTGCTCGGCAATGCCTGAGGTCTGCGTGGTCGGCATCGGCGCGGACGGCTGGCCCGGCCTGTCGCCGGCCGCCCATTCCCTTCTCCGCGAAGCGGATGCCCTGATGGGAAGTCGCCGCCAGCTCGACCTGCTCCCCGAGCTCGTGCCCGGCGAGCGGGTCGCGTGGCCCTCGCCGCTGATGCCCGCCCTACCGGGGCTGTTGGCGGCACACCGCGGCCGGCGGGTGTGCGTCCTGGCCAGCGGCGACCCCATGCACCACGGCATCGGCGCCGCCGTCCTGCGCATCCTCGGCCCCGGCAACGTCACCGTGCTCCCGGCCGCGTCGTCCATCTCCCTCGCCTGCGCCCGCCTGGGCTGGGCCATGGAGGAGGTCGAGGTGGTCGGTCTGGTCGGCCGCCCGGTCGAGCTCCTCAACCCACACATCACCCCCGGCCGCCGCATCCTGATCCTGGGGGCGGCCGCCACCTCCGTCGGGGTCCTTCTTTCCAGCCGGGGGTACGAAGCGAGTAGGTTGACGGTTCTGGAACAGCTGGGCGGCCCGGGTGAGCGGGTGACGCGGGGCACGCCACTGTCCATATGGGACGCTCTCGATCCGCTGACCATCGTGGCGGTGGAGTGCGTCGGCGACGCCTTCCTGCCGCCCGTGCCCGGTCTGCCCGACGACGCCTACGTCCACGATGGACAGCTGACCAAGCGCGAGGTCCGCGCTGTCACGCTGGCCCGCTTGGCACCGGCCCCCGGCCAGCTTCTGTGGGACGTCGGCGCCGGCGCGGGAAGCGTCGCCATCGAGTGGATGCGCACCCACCCCTCCTGCCGCGCGGTGGCCGTCGAGGCCGAGCCGTCCCGCGCCGCCCGGATCCGCGAAAACTCGTTGTCCCTGGGCGTTCCCACGCTGTCCATCGTGGAAGGTCAGGCACCGGCCGCGCTTGCCGGCCTGCCGCCTCCGGACGCCGTCTTCATCGGCGGCGGCGTCACCGAGCCCGGCATGGTCGAAGCCTGCTGGGCCGCCCTCTCCCCCGGCGCCCGCCTGGTCGCCAACGCGGTGACGCTCGAATCCGAGGCGGTGCTGGCCACGTGGCACGCCAAGGTCGGCGGCGACCTGACCCGGATCGAGGTGAGCCGCGCCGGCGCGGTGGGCGGCTTCACCGCGTGGCGCCCCGCGCTGCCGGTCGTGCAATGGTCGGCGGTGCGCTGATGACCGTCCACTTCATCGGCGCCGGCCCCGGCGCCGCGGATCTCATCACGGTGCGCGGCCGCGACCTCGTCGCCGCCAGCCCGGTCTGCCTCTACGCCGGCAGCCTGGTCCCGGCCGCCCTGCTGGACGTCTGCCCACCCGGCGCCCGCAAGGTGGACACGGCGAGGCTGACGCTCGACGAGATCGTCGCCGAGCTGGTCGCCGCCCACGCGGCCGGCCACGACGTCGCCCGCCTCCACTCCGGCGACCCGTCCATCTACAGCGCGATGGCCGAGCAGATGCGCCGCCTGGACGCCGCCGGCATCCCCTACGACGTCACGCCGGGCGTGCCCGCCTTCGCCGCGGCCGCCGCTTCTCTCGGCCGCGAGCTCACCGTGCCCGGCGTCGGCCAGACCGTGATCCTCACAAGGGTGACCGGGCAGGCTACCCCCATGCCCCCCGGCGAAGACCTCGCCACGCTGGCGGCGAGCCGCGCGGTGCTGGTGCTCCACCTGGCCGTCCAGCGCGTCGACGAGGTGGTGGCGACGCTGACGCCCTTCTACGGCCCCGACTGCCCGGCGGCCGTGGTCGCCTACGCCTCCCGCGACGACGAGATGATCCTCCGCGGCCCACTGTCCACGATGGCCGAACAGGTGGCCGCCGCGGGCGTCAAGCGCACGGCGGTCATCGTGGTCGGCCGCACGCTGACGGCCGCCGACTTCCCCGACAGCCACCTCTACTCCGCCGCCCGCGCACGCTGAGCGGCCGCGCGAGCCGGAATCAGTGGGCTGTCCGGCCCGCGAAGGCCTTGATCGGCGGACGGCTGGATGGGCGGTGTCGCGGCGAGTAGTTCCGGTTGGCCGCCGCGAGCGGACCTTCGCTTCGGTAAGCGCCGCCATCCGCGCCCGCGAACAGGATCAATGACCGACGGTGATCAACGCGTATGCGCATTACCGTACGTGCCCTGACATCTACGGAGGGTCTAAACATGAGGGTACGAAAGGTCCTGCTCCGGGTCGCCGCCGTCGCCTGTGTCGCCGGTGCGTCGATAGCGTGCGCGCCTTCCGAGCCGGAGCGAACACAGGTCGCCGAGTCGTCCGCCATCCCCGTGGAGGAGACACCCAGCGCGGAACCGACGCCCAGCGCGGAACCGACGCCACCGCCCACGCCGGCCGTCGAGGTCAAGACGGTGACGGTAACGGAGAAGATCCCGTTCAAGCGCACGACCGTCAAGGACTCGTCCCTCACCGAGGGCACCCGCAAGGTACGGACCAAGGGCGTCACCGGCGTCAAGACGCTGACCTACGAGGTGACGTACACCGGTGGACAGGAGACGGCGCGCAAGCTGCTCCGGCAGGTCGTCACCAAGCAGCCGGTCACCGAGGTGACCGCCGTCGGCACGAAGAAGAACGCGCCGACGCGGCAGTGCGACCCCAACTACAGCGGCTGCGTGCCGATCGCCAGCGACGTCGACTGCGCGGGCGGCAGCGGCAACGGCCCGGCCTACGTCAGCGGACCGATCGAGGTGATCGGCGACGACATCTACGATCTCGACCGGGACAACGACGGGACCGCGTGCGAATAACCTGACAGGAGGTGTCAGCCATCACCGGCAGGATGGCAGGCATGACAGGAATCGCCAGCCTCATCATGGTCAACGTTGACAGCCCCGACCCGGCCGCGCTCGCCGAGTTCTACCGCCAGGTGCTGGGCTGGGAGGTGACCCACAGCCAGGCCGAGTACGCGATGATCAGCGACGGGACCACGTCGGTCGGTTTCGGGCTGGTCGACGACTACCAGGCGCCGGCGTGGCCCAACCCGGGCGGCACCAAGCAGTTCCACTTCGACCTCCGCGTCGACGACCTCGACAAGGCCGAGGAGCTGTGCCTGGCCGCCGGCGCCACCAAGCCCGACTTCCAGCCGGGCGGCGAGCGGTGGCGTGTCTTCATCGACCCGGCCGGCCACCCCTTCTGCCTCTGCCCGCGCGGCTGAAGAAGCCCGGCCGACGACGCCGCCTCCGCGGCCGAGAAGCACGACCGACAGCTAGGAAGCGCGGCCGACGACCGTACCGGCGCGGTCGATCACCACGACGTCGACGGTGACGGGCGCCTCGCGGAGCACCTCGACGGCGGTCCGCCGGGCCTTCTCCGCGATCAGGTCGCCCAGTGGCAGCCCGGCGGCCTGGCAGTGGCCGAGCGCCTCGAGCGCGGTGTTGGCGGCGGCGACGCGGGCGACGAGCTCGGGGTCGCCGCCCGCCGCGCGCACCGTCTCGGCCATCGCCGCCGGGTCCACCTGGGAACGTCCAGAGTGGAGGTCGAGATGCCCCTCGGCCAGTTTGGACAGTTTGCCGATGCCGCCGGCGATCGTCAGGCGGGGCACCGGGTGGCGGCGCAGGTACTTGAGCACCGCGCCGGCGAAGTCGCCCATGTCGAGCAGCGCGTCCTCGGGCAGCCCGTACAGCTCGGCGGCCACCCGCTCGGACGTGCTGCCCGTGCACCCGGCCACGTGCGGGCGGCCGGCCGCGCGGGCCACGTCGATGCCGCGCCGGATGCTGTCGATCCAGGCCGAGCAGGAGTACGGCACCACGATCCCGGTCGTGCCCAGGATGGAGAGGCCGCCGAGGATGCCGAGGCGCGGGTTCCAGGTCTTCTTGGCCAGCTCCTCGCCGTTGTCGACGGAGATCTCCACCAGCGCGTCGCCGGTGCCGCCGTGGCGGGCGGCGACCTCCGCGACCGCCTCGCGCATCATGCGGCGGGGCACCGGGTTGATGGCCGGCTCGCCCATCGCGAGCGGGAGGCCGGGCTTGGTGACCGTGCCGACGCCGCGCCCGGCCCGAAATAGCACGCCGCTGCCCGCCGGGGCCGGCGTCACCGTGCTGCGGATGAGCGCACCGTGCGTGACGTCCGGGTCGTCGCCCGCGTCCTTCACGACGCCCGCCGTCGCGCTGCCGCCCGAGAGCGACTCGACCGCGAGCGCGAAGGATGGGCGCTGGCCCTTGGGGAGCACGATCTCCACCGGGTCCGGGAAGGCCCCGGTGAGCAGCGCCGTGTACGCGGCCGTGGTGGCCGCCGTCGCGCACGCCCCGGTGGTCCAGCCGTAGCGCAAAGTCACCGCCACAGCATGCCAGACTGGCCCCGTGCGAACCCTGCTCATCCTCGGTGGCACGGGCGAGGCCCGCGCGCTGGCGGCCCGCGCGGCCGGCTGGCGGGTGGTCACGTCGCTCGCCGGCCGGGTGCGCGACCCGCGCCTCCCCGAGGGCGAGGTCCGGGTCGGTGGCTTCGGCGGGCCGGAAGGGCTTGCCGGGTGGCTGCTGGCGGAGGGCGTCGGGGCGGTGGTCGACGCCACGCACCCGTTCGCGAGCCGGATCAGCGCCTCGGCGGTCGCCGCCGCGCGGGCGGCCGGTGTGCCGCTGCTGGCGCTACACCGTCCCGGCTGGACGGAGGGGCCGGGCGACGACTGGCGGCGCGTGCCGAGCGTCGAGGCGGCCGCCGGGGCGCTCCCGGCGCTGGGTGAGCGCATCATGCTCACCACGGGGCGCCAGAGCCTGGACGCCTTCGCCGACCTGGGGTTGTTCTTCCTGATCCGCACGGTCGACCCGCCGTCGACGCGGCTCCCGGAGCGCCATCGGCTGGTGCTCGACCGCGGACCGTACACGGTGGAGGGTGAGGCGGCGCTGATGCGGGAGCACACGATCGACGTGCTCGTCACGAAGGACAGTGGCGGCGCGATGACGGCGGCCAAGCTCGTCGCCGCTCGCCGGCGGGAAATCCCCGTCGTGATGGTCGACCGTCCACCGATGCCCGACGGCGTTCCGGCGGTGTCCACAGTAGACGACGCGGAAGGCTGGCTCAGGGGTATCGGCGCGGGGTGAACACCGCGCCGCCGCTCCCCCGCCGCGTGGTGGACGAGCCGACGATCAGCATGCACCGCATGTCCACACCGGACGGGTCGAGGTCGGCGAGGCGCACCACCCGCACGTCCTCGGCCGGTCCGCCCACATCCCGCCCGACGACCACGGGAGTGTCCGGCGCGCGGTGTTCGAGCAGCAGGTCGCGGGCCTTCTCCACCTGCCAGGTGCGGGTCCGCGACGCCGGGTTGTAGATGGCGATGACCAGGTCGGTGCGGGCGGCCGCGGTGAGCCGATCGGCGATGACGTCCCAGGACTTGAGCCGGTCCGAAAGGGACAGCACGCAGTAGTCGTGCCCGAGCGGCGCGCCGGCGCGGCTCGCCACGGCCTGCGCGGCGGTGAGCCCCGGCACGACGCGGACCGGCACCTCCGCGTACCGGGGCTGCGCCGCCACCTCCAGCACCGCGCTCGCCATCGCGAACACCCCCGGGTCGCCCGACGAGACCACCGCCACGCGCGAGCCGGCTGCGGCGAGGTCGAGCGCGTAGGCCGCCCGCGCCCCCTCCTCGGTGTTGCCGGAGGGGTGCCGGGTCTGGCGCGGGTTGGGCGGCACCCGGTCGAGGTACGGCCCGTAGCCGACGAGGTCGTCCGCCTCCGCCAGCACCGCCTGCGCCTCCGGTGTCGTCCACTCCCGGCCGGCGGGGCCCAGCCCGACGACGGAAAGCTCCCCGCGGCCGGACCGGGCCGGAGCCACCGTGGGCGGTGGCACGGCGGCGACCCGGCTGGGCAGCATCGCGAGCGAGAAGTACGGCACCGTCGCCGGATCCACATCGGACAGTGGCGCGACTCGCTCGCGGTCGGTGGTGGCCCGCTCGACGTACCACGCCTCGTCGAGCCGACCCGCCGCGGCCAGCGCCTCGCGCACGGCGCCGAACGTCCGGCCCAGCTTGAGGATCGCCGCCGGACCCTCGCCTTCGAGCCGGCGCGCCAGCTCGTCCGGCGGCAGCGTACCGGGCAGCACGGTGAGCACCTCGTCACGCTCCACGAGCGGGCGGCCGAGCACGGCCGACGCCCCGCTGACCGACGTGACGCCGGGCACCACCTCCGTGGTGTACCGCGGCGACAGTCGCTTGTGGATGTGCATGTACGACCCGTAGAAGAACGGGTCTCCCTCGCACAGCACCACCACGTCACGGCCCGCGTCGAGGTGAGCGGCGAGGCGCGCGGCGCACTCCGCGTAGAACTCGTCGAGGGCCCCGCGGTAGCCGTCCCGGTGGGCGGTCGTCTCCGTCGTCACCGGGTAGACCAACGCCTCCTCGATCTGGCCCGCGCGCAGGTACGGCTCGGCGACCGCCCGCGCGATGCTGCGGCCGTGCCGGGCGCTGTGGTAGGCCACGACGTCCGCCGACTGCACGAGCCGGGCGGCCTTGACGGTCATCAGCTCCGGGTCGCCGGGCCCGAGCCCCACACCGAAAAGCCGCCCCGTGCCCATCACTCCTCCTCGCTGGCGATGGCGTTGATGGCCGCCGCCGTCATCGCGCTGCCGCCGCGGCGGCCGTGCACCACAAGGTGTTCCAGGTCGGTGGCGGCGAGCGCCATTTTGGACTCGGCCGCGCCGATGAAGCCCACCGGGATGCCGAGCACCGCCGCCGGCCGGCCCGCGCCTTCGGCGACCAGCTCCAGCAGGCGGAAGAGGGCGGTCGGCGCGTTGCCCACCGCGACGAGGGCGCCGCCGAGCCGGTCGCGCCACAGCTCCAGCGCGGCGGCGCTGCGGGTGGTGCCGAGCCGGGCGGCGAGCTCCGGCACGCGCGGGTCGCCGAGCGTGCAGACCACCTCGTTGCCCGCGGGCAGCCGGCGACGGGTCACCCCGGCGGCCACCATCGCGGCGTCGCAGAGGATGGGCGCGCCCGCCCGAAGCGCCGCCCGACCGGCCGCGATCGCGCCCGCCGACCACGCCAGGTCCGTGACGAGGTCGACCATCCCGCAGGAGTGGATCATGCGAACGGCCACCCGCGCCACGTCGTCCGGCAGCCCCGACAGGTCCGCCTCGGCGCGGATCGTCGCGAACGACCGCCGGTAGATCTCGGCGCCGTCCTTGATGTACTCGCTCACAGCGTCACGTATCCCTCCGGCGTGGCTTCCAGCCGCAGGTGTTCGCCGGCAGGGCTCCCGCAGGCCCGCTCGCAGCCGACCCAGTGCACCGGCAGCCCGTGCGACGGGTGTCCACTGTGGTGGGTGATGGCGTCCGCCCGTACGTCGGCGTGCGCGCGGGCGCATCCCGGTGAGCCGACGCAGGCGGTCACCCCCACCCACGGCGAGTCGGGGTCGGTGGCGAAGCCGGCCTCGCCGAGCGTGGCGAGGAAGCCTTCGTCGGGCAGGTCCGGCACCACAACACCGCGCCACGGCGTGACGACGACGCTCGGCGCTCCACAGAGGACCCGCGCCTGCGCGGGAGAAAGCCGACCCAACGGCGGCGCCGCCGCGACCGCCACCCGGCCGTCCACCTGCGGCGTGGCGCCGATCGGGCCCCACGAAACGGGTCGCGCGGCCGGCAGCCCGGGCGGGATCGCGCCGAGCCGCGCCGCGATCCGCGCCACACCATCGTCCAGTTCGGACAGTCGCCAGTGTCCGTCCCGCTCGGCCAGAAACGCGTGCGCGGCCGCCACCAGCGCCGCCACGGCATCGCCGGGCCTCACCCGTAGCCCGCTGTCACGGCCGGCGAGCAGCACGGTCGACCCGCGCAGGCCCACGTCGGCGCCGAGCCCGGCCACGTCGCCCCGCCCGTCGTCGAGCCCGAAGAGGAAGCGCCCGGGCAGATCCGCCAGCGCGGCGTCGGCACACAGCGCGGCGTCGAGGTCGGCGACGAGCGGGCGCACGTCGAGCACGCCCCGACCGTCCCGCCCGCTGAGCGGCGAGGCGACGATGTTCCGTACCCGATCATGGGTGACCGACGGCAGCAGACCGGCCGCCGACAGTCGCTCGGCGAGCGGCACCTCCGCGCCGGCCGCCAGGCCGCGGATCTGGATGTTGCCCCGCGAGGTCAGCTCCAGCCCGCCGGCCCCGAGATCCGCCGACGCCTCCGCGACCGCCTGCCACTGGTCGCCGGTGAGGACGCCGCCGGGCACCCGGACCCGGGCCAGCCCGCCGTCGCGCGCCGGGTGCACCTGGATCGCACCCGGGCAGGAGTCCGGCCCGGAGCGGCCGGGTGCGGGTGAGGGCTGGTCGGGCACGCGCCGGATACTACGGGCAGCTAGGCTGGTCTCCGCAACCCGCGGCGACAAGCGGAGGAAGCCGGTGCGAGTCCGGCGCGGTCCCGCCACTGTCACTGGGCACGTGTCGAAAAGGCGCTGCTCAGGAGCCAGACACTCCCGTCGCCGCGACCCCTGAGTCGGGACGCGGATCCCGAGGGAGGCTGTGGCCGTGTTCGTGCTTCTGTCGACGTCCGACACCGACCTGTTGAGCGCGCGGGCGAGCGGCGCGCCGTTCCGGCTGGCAAACCCGGCGCGCACCGCGGCGGCCGACCTCCCCGACCTGCTGGAGGGCGCCGACCTCGTGGTCGTCCGCCTCCTGGGCGGCCGCCGCGCGTGGGAGGAAGGGCTGGACGCGCTGCTCGCCGGCCCCCGCCCGGTCGTGGTGCTCGGCGGCGAGCAGGCTCCCGACGCCGAGCTGATGCGGCTCTCGACCGTGCCGAGCGGGGTCGCGGCGGAGGCGCACGCCTACCTCGCGCACGGCGGGCCGGACAACCTCGCCCACCTGCACAATTTCCTCTCCGACACCGTCCTGCTGACCGGGCACGGCTTCGCGCCGCCCGAGCCGGCACCGGTGTGGGGCGCCGGCGACCTGCCGGACGGCGACGGACCGGTGGTCGCCGTGCTCTACTACCGGGCGCACCACATGGCCGGCAACACGGCGTTCGTCGAGGTGCTCCGCGACGCGATCACCGCCGCCGGCGGGCGGCCGCTGCCCGTCTACTGCGCGTCGCTGCGCACCCCCGACCCCGACTTGCTGGCCGCGCTCGGCCGGGCCGACGCGCTGGTGGTCACGGTGCTCGCGGCCGGCGGCACCCGCCCCGCGGAGGTGAGCGCGGGCGGCGACGACGAGGCCTGGGACGTGGGCGCGCTTGCCGCGCTCGACGTGCCGATCCTGCAAGGGCTCTGCCTCACCGGGGGCCGCGAGGCATGGGCCGCCGGCGACGACGGACTGTCCCCGTTGGACGCCGCGACGCAGGTGGCGATCCCCGAGTTCGACGGGCGCATCATCACGGTGCCGTTCTCGTTCAAGGAGATCGACCCGGACGGCCTGACCGTGTACGTGGCCGATCCCGAGCGCGCCGCCCGGGTCGCCGGGATCGCCGTGGCGCACGCCCGCCTCCGCCACGTGCCGGCGGCGGAAAAGCGGGTGGCGCTGATGCTGTCGGCATACCCGACCAAGCACTCCCGGATCGGCAACGCGGTGGGCCTCGACACCCCGGCGAGCACGGTGCGGCTGCTGGACGCCTTGCGCGAGCGCGGATACGAGGTCGGCGACCTGCCGGACGACGGCGACGCGCTGATGCACGCGCTCATCGCCGCCGGCGGGCAGGACCCCGACTGGCTGACCGAAGACCAGATCGAGGGCAACCCGGTGCGCATCCCGGCCGCCGACTACCTCGCGTACTACGCGACGCTCCCCGCCGAGCTGCGCGCGGAGATCGAGCGGCACTGGGGGCCGCCGCCCGGCGAGCTCTACGTCGACGCCAACGGTGACATCGTGCTGGCGGCCCTTCGCGCCGGCAACGTGGTCGTGATGGTGCAGCCGCCGCGCGGCTTCGGCGCCAACCCGATCGCCATCTACCACGACCCCGACCTGCCGCCGAGCCATCACTACCTCGCCGCGTACCGCTGGGTGGCCAGCGGCTTCGGCGCGCACGCGATCGTCCACATCGGAAAGCACGGCAACCTCGAGTGGCTGCCCGGCAAGACGGTCGGCATGTCCGCGTCGTGCGGGCCGGACGCCGCGCTGGGCGACCTCCCGCTCGTGTATCCCTTCCTGGTCAACGACCCGGGCGAGGGTACGCAGGCCAAGCGCCGCGCGCACGCCACGCTCGTCGACCATCTCGTGCCGCCGATGGCGCGCGCCGAGACGTACGGCGACATCGCCCGCCTGGAGCAGCTGCTCGACGAGCACGCCACCATCGCCGCGCTCGACCCGGCAAAGCTGCCGGCGATCCGGGCCCAAATCTGGACGCTCATCCAGGCCGCCCGGCTCGACCACGACCTGGGCCTGGAAGACCGGCCACACGACGCCGAGTTCGACGAGTTCATCCTGCACGTCGACGGCTGGCTGTGCGAGGTGAAGGACGCGCAGATCCGCGACGGCCTGCACGTGCTCGGCGTGCCGCCGGTCGGCGAGGCCCGGGTCAACCTCGTGCTCGCGATACTGCGGGCACGGCAGATGTGGGGCGGCAAGGTGGCCGCGCTGCCGGGGCTGCGCGAGGCGTTGGGCATGGGCGACGGGCTCAAGGAGGTCGACCGCGTCGAGGCGGAGGCACGCGAGCTGGTGGCCGCGATGGAGGCCGCCGCGTGGGACGTGACGAAAGTCCCCGACGGGCCCGCCGCCGAAGTGCTGCGCTTCGCCGCCACCGAGATCGTGCCGCGACTCGCCCGCACCACCGACGAGCTCACCAACGTGCTCCGCGCGCTCGACGGCCGCTACATCCCCGCCGGGCCGAGCGGCTCGCCGCTGCGCGGGCTCGTCAACGTGCTTCCCACCGGCCGCAACTTCTACTCCGTCGACCCCAAGGCCGTGCCGAGCCGCCTGGCGTGGGAGACCGGGCAGGCGATGGCCGACTCGCTGCTGGACCGCTACCGTGCGGACACCGGCGAATGGCCCCGCTCGGTGGGGCTGTCGGTGTGGGGCACGAGCGCGATGCGCACGGCCGGCGACGACGTGGCCGAGGTGCTCGCGCTGCTCGGCGTCCGTCCACAGTGGGACGAGGCGTCCCGCCGCGTCAACGGCATCGCGGCCATCCCCCTCGACGAGCTCGGCCGGCCCCGCATCGACGTGACGGTGCGGATCAGCGGCTTCTTCCGCGACGCGTTCCCCCATGTGGTGGTGATGCTCGACGACGCCGTGCGGTTGGTCGCGGGCCTGGACGAGCCTTCGGATGTCAACTTCGTCCGCGCCCACGTCCAGCAGGACCTCGCCGACCACGGCGACGAGCGGCGGGCCACCGCGCGGGTGTTCGGCTCCAAGCCCGGGGCGTACGGCGCCGGCCTGCTCCCCCTCATCGACAGCCGAAACTGGCGCGACGACGCCGACCTCGCCGAGGTGTACGCCGCGTGGGGCGGCTTCGCCTACGGTCGCGACCTCGACGGCGTGCCGGCTCGCGCCGACATGGAAACCGCCTACCGCCGGATCGCGGTCGCCGCGAAGAACGTGGACACCCGCGAGCACGACATCGCCGACTCCGACGACTACTTCCAGTACCACGGCGGCATGATCGCCACGGTGCGCGCGCTCACCGGCAGCGCGCCCGCCGCGTACATCGGCGACAGCACGCAGCCCGAGGCGGTGCGCACCCGCAGCCTGCACGAGGAGACCGCGCGCGTGTTTCGGGCCCGCGTAGTCAACCCGCGGTGGCTGGAGGCGATGCGCCGCCACGGATACAAGGGCGCCTTCGAGCTGGCCGCCACTGTGGACTACCTGTTCGGCTACGACGCGACGGCCGGCGTAGTCGCCGACTGGATGTACGACAAGCTCGGCGAGGCATACGTGCTCGACCCGGAAAACCGCGCCTTCCTGGAGCGCGCCAACCCGTGGGCCCTACACGCCATCGCCGAACGCCTGCTGGAGGCGGCCGACCGCAAGATGTGGGAGTATCCGGACCCCACCGTGCTGGAGGGCCTCCGCGAGGCCTACCTCAGCACCGAGGGCGACCTGGAGGGCCGCTAGCCCTCCTCCAGGTCCAGGTACTGGATGCCGGCTTCGAGCGCCGCGCGGGCCAGCTCGTCGCACTGCTCGTGGGTCAGGGTGAGACCAAGCTCGTGGGCACGCCGCGCCACCGCGACCGCACCCACCGAGATGGCGACGTCAGAAAGTTCGTTGGCAGGATCGTTCACGGAGTTGTCCCCCTCGCTGAACGGGCTTTGGCAATACTGCCAACGAGGGTTCAGTTGGTACAAGGACACCAATTCGCGTCAGTCGGCAGACCACGGAAAGTTGATCCAGCGGTCGGTGTGCTTCCAGACGTACTCGCAACGCACGCTCGTGTGCGGCTTCTCGTAGAGCACAGCACAGCGCACCTCGGCCACGTGGTCGCCGCAGAAGTCGTGCACGAGCTTGAGCGTGGCGCCCGTGTCGGCGACGTCGTCGGCGATCAGCACGCGGGCGCCGGCCAGGTCGACCACCTGCGGCACCGGCGGCAGCATCACCGGCATCTCCAGGCGCTCGTCGACGCCGGTGTAGAACTCCACGTTCATCGTGTGCAGGTTTTTGACCTCGAGCGCGTAGCCCAGCGCGCCGGCGACGAAGAGGCCGCCACGGGCGATGCCCAGGATCAGGTCGGGGCGGTATCCGTCGTCCGACACCCGGCGGGCCAGCTCGCGGCTGGCGGTGCCGAACGTGGCCCAGTCGAGCACCTCGCGCTCCTCCGTCATGCCGCCCACCCTAAATGTCGTACCTGCCTGTTTGGCTGCGGTCATGAGTGACGAACTGATTCTCGTGCTCGGCGCCACCGGCACCACCGGCCGCCGCCTGACCCGGCGGCTCCGCGCCGCCGGCGTGGCGGTGCGGGCGGCTTCCCGGCACGGCGAGGCAAGGTTCGACTGGTCCGACCCCACCACCTGGGATGCGGCGGTGACCGGCGTCACACGGATCTACCTGATGGCGCCACACGAGGTGCCGATCGACCCGCTGTTCGTGCGCCGCGCGGTCGAGCACGGCGTGCGACACATCACGCTGCTCTCCAGCCGCGGCATCGAGGCGATGGGCGACGAGCGGCTGATGGCCGCCGAGCGCACGGTGCGCGAGTCCGGCGTCGACTGGACCATCCTGCGGCCAGACTGGTTCGACCAAAACTTCGACGAGGGCTTCCTCCAGCCCGCGGTGATGGCCGGCGGGTTCGCGCTGCCGGTCGGCGAGACAGGCTTCGCCTTCGTCGACGCCGACGACATCGCCGCGGTCGCCGCCGCGGTGCTCACCACCGACGGCCACGCCGGGCAGAGCTACGAGCTGACCGGCCCCGACTCACTGCCGTTCGCCGAGGCTGTGCGGATCATCAGCGAGACGTCCGGGCGCCCGGTCCGCTTCGGCGGCACCGACGACGACTACCTGGCGCAGCAGGCGCAGCTCGGCGAGCCCGAGGAGCAGGCCCGGCAGGCGCTGGCCGCCTTCACCGCCCTACGCGAGCTGGGCGACCAGCCACCCACCGACGCGGTCCACCGGATCGCGGGACATCCGCCGAAGGCCTTCCGCGCCTACGCCGAGGAGGCAGCGGCCCGCGGCGCCTGGGACACGGCTCATTGATCGAGCTACCGCGACGTCCAGGGCGAGGCCGGCATCCTGCCGTCCGCCGTGGTCGCCGCCCGTGGTGCGTCTCCCTTATTTAGACAGAGATTTGAGCTACCGCGACGTCCGTCGTGGTCCAGACCGTTGCTCCCGCGGCCTCACCCGTCCGCCGCTGGTCGCGATCACCCCTGCGCGCGACCGGCCGGGGGGAAAGGGAGGCGGGGTGACGGAGCTCGCGCCACCGCTCCCGGCGGTCTTCGCCGGGCCTACCTCCGCCATCCTGACGCAGCGTCACCAGCCAAGGGGCGAGACTTCGAGATCTAGGAGACTTAGGGTTGAAATAGCGCCCCAACTCTCCTAGATCTGGAATCTCGCGCCGCTCATACCGCCGCGGCGGTTACCCGCGGCGACGAAACCCCTGTTGCTTTCCCAGAGCGCCGATCCGGGGATAGGCATTGTGGACAAACAGCGACCGTCGCGGCGGCCCAACGGGGTGAGCGCGGCCAGCGGCGGACGGTGAGGCCGCGGGAGCAGCGGTCTGGACCACGACGGACATCGCGGTAGCTCAAATCTCTGTCCTAAAAGGAACTCAGCGCCCCGCCACCTCGACTCCGAAAAGGCTCCAGAGGAGAGGGACTAAGGACGCTCTAGGCGGAGGCGGCCGCGACGAGGCGGATGGCGATCTCGGGGTGGCCGGCCCAGTGCAGGTGGAGGTAGGAGGCGTGCACGCCGCCCGCCACGAAGCCCTCCGGCTCGGCACCGCGCCAGGCCCAGGCGGGCGCGGCGCCGGCGCGGGGCGTTACCGCCGTGCGGTGAAACTCGTGCCCGGTGACCCGGGTGCCGGCCGGCGCGACTGAGCTGTCGGTCAGGGCGACCGCGTCGCGGTAGCCGAGCGTCAGGCGGTCGGTCATCGTGGCGTCGGCGTCGAGCACGCCGCACATCTCGGCGCCGTCGAGCGTGCGGCACAGCCAGAGCAGGCCGGCGCATTCGGCCGCGATGGGGGCGCCGCTCGCCGCGAGGGCGGCCACCGCGGCGCGGAGTGGGGCGTTGGCGGCGAGCCGGTCGGCGTACACCTCGGGAAAGCCGCCACCCACGACAAGCGCCCGCGTCCCCGCGGGCAGTGCCTCGTCGCGGAGCGGGTCCACTGTGGACACGGTCGCACCGGCCGCCCGCAGGAGCTCGGCCGTCTCCGGGTAGCCGAAGCTGAAGGCCGGGCCGCCGGCGACGGCGACGACCGGACCACGCTCGGCCGAAAAGGCCGGCGCCCAGGGCGTAGTGGCGAGCGGCGGCGCGGTCCGGGCCACCGCCAGCACCGCGTCCAGGTCGACGCCGCCCGCCACCAGTGCGGCGAGCGCGGCCACCGACTCCGCCGCCTCCGCCGAACGCTCGACCACCGGCACCAGGCCGAGGTGCCGCGACGGCGTTGCCACGGCTGAGTGGCGGCGCAGCACACCGAGTACGGGCGCGCCCACCTCCTCGCACGCGTCCCGCAGCAGCGCCTCGTGGCGGTCGGAGCCGACCCGGTTGAGGATGACACCGGCCAGCCGCACGCTGCCGAACGACCGGAACCCGTGCACCAGCGCCGCCACCGACCGGCCCTGCGCGGACGCGTCGACCACGAGCACGACCGGCGCGGCGAGCAGCGCGGCCACGTGGGCGGTGGAACCGAAGTCGCCGGCGCCCACGCGGCCGTCGTAGAGGCCCATCACGCCCTCGACCACGGCCAGGTCGGCGCCCGCGCTCCCGTGCGCGAAGAGCGGGCCGATCAGCTCCTCCCCCACCAGCACCGGGTCGAGGTTGCGGCCGGGGCGGCCGGCGGCGAGCGCGTGGTAGCCCGGGTCGATGTAGTCCGGCCCCACCTTGAAGCCGGCGACCCGCGTGCCCCGCGCGGCGAACGCGGCCAGCAGACCCGTCGCGACCGTCGTCTTGCCGTGCCCCGACGCGGGCGCGGCGATGACCAGCCTAGGAATATCGGTTACCACGCCGAGCCTGTCACCATTCCAACCCCTGCTGCCCCTTGCGCCCCGCGTCCATCGGATGCTTGACCTTCGTCATGTCGGTGACCAGATCGGCGGCCGCGAGCAGCTCGGTGTGTGCGTCCCGCCCGGTGACGACGACGTGTTGGGAGCCGGGCCGCTCGCGCAGCGTCGCGACGACGTCCGCGACGTCGACCCAGCCCCACTTCATCGGATACGTGAACTCGTCGAGCACGTAGAACCGGTAGGCTTCCGCGGCCAGGTCGCGTTTGATCTGCGCCCAGCCCTCGGCGGCCTCGGCGGCGTGGTCGCGTTCGGTGCCGGGGCGCTGGATCCACGACCAGCCCTCGCCCATCTTGTGCCAGGTGACCGCGCCGCCCTTGCCGGTCTCGCCGAGCGCGCGGAGGGCCGCCTCCTCGCCCACCTTCCACTTCGGACTCTTCACGAACTGGTACACCACGATGGGCCACCCGGCGTTCCACGCGCGCAGCGCCATCCCGAAGGCCGCCGTCGACTTGCCCTTGCCCTGTCCGGTGTGGACGGCGAGCACAGGCTGGCGCCGCCGCTCGCGGGTGGTGAGCCCGTCGTCCGGGACGGCCTCCGGCTTTCCCTGTGGCATCAGGCCGCCCTCCCCAGCGCGGCGAGCGGCACGCACGACGCGTCGAGCGCGGTGGCCAGCCGGCGGGCCAGCCCCAGCCGCACCGGGCCGGCCTCGCAGTCGACCACGACCGCGGCCGTGCCGGCCAGCGACGGCACCACGGTGAGTGGGTCGGCGCCCGCCGTGTTGCGACCGTCGGTGACGAGCACGAGCAGCGGACGGCGGCGGGGATCGCGGCGGCGCTCGGCCCGGAGCGTGCGGGCCGCCGCCTCCAGCCCGGCCGCGAGCGGGGTGCGGCCACCGGTGCCCAGGCGGGCCAGCCGCTGCACGCCCACCTCGTGGCTGGACGTCGGCGGGAGCACCTCGTCGGCGCCGGCGCCGCGGAATGTGATCATGCCCACCCGGTCACGCCGCTGGTACGCGTCGCGCAGCAGTGACAGCACCGCCGCCTTCACGGTGGTCATCCGCTGCCGGGCCGCCATCGAGCCGGAGGCGTCGACGACGAACAGCACGAGGTTTGCCTCCCGCCCGACGTGCACCGCCTCGCGCAGGTCGGCCGGTGCGACCGTGCGGCTCCCCCGCGCGGCTGCGGCCCGGAGCGTGGCGGGCAGGTGTGGCGCGCCGGCTCCCTGTGGCAGGCGGGCGCCGACCACCCGACCCCGCCGGGCGTACGCGAGCGACCGGCGCCCGGCGTGGGCCCGCTCCCCCGTCTTCGGCAGGGTGAGGACGCGTGGCCGGTAAGGCTGTCCCGGTGCGGCCGGCGGCTGGGTCTCACCGTCCTCGGAAGGACCCGGTGGCACACCCCCGCCATCCGGTGGCTCCGGATCGGGATCCTCATTGGACAGTGTCTCCTCCAGCCGCTCCTCGTCCGTGCCGGGCGGGTCGAGCGGGTCGCGCCGGCGCCGGTGCGGCAACGCCAGCCGGGCCGCGTCCTTCACGTCCTCGACCGTTACCACGCCTCGCCCGTGCCACGCCGCCAGCGTGAGCGCCGCCCGCGCCACGACGATGTCGGCGCGCAGCCCGTCCACCCCGTACGCCAGGCAGATGCGCGCGATCCGGTCCAGCTCCCCGTCCGGAAGCTCCACGGTGGACAGACGCTCCCGCGCACCCGTGATCTGGCGCGCCAGCAATGCGTCCTCGGCTGCCCACCGGGCCGCGAATCCGTCCGGGTCGGCGTCGTAGGCGAGGCGGCGCCGCACCACCTCGGCCCGAGGCGCGGGCTCGTCCGGCGACGACACGGACACGACCAGCCCGAAGCGGTCGACGAGCTGCGGCCGAGGCTCACCCTCCTCCGGGTTCATCGTGCCGACGAGCAGGAAGCGCGCCGCGTGTTTGACCGACACCCCGTCCCGCTCCACGTGCGCCCGGCCCATCGCGGCCGCGTCGAGCAGCAGGTCGACGAGGTGGTCGGGGAGCAGGTTGACCTCGTCCACATAGAGCAGTCCACGGTGGGCGGTGGCCAGAAGCCCCGGCTCGTAAGCCTTTACGCCCTCGGCCAGCGCCCGCTGGATGTCGAGCGTGCCCACCACCCGGTCCTCGGTCGCGCCCA
The DNA here is from genome assembly GCF_052068095.1 of Phytohabitans sp. LJ34. Taxonomy (NCBI): domain Bacteria; kingdom Bacillati; phylum Actinomycetota; class Actinomycetes; order Micromonosporales; family Micromonosporaceae; genus Phytohabitans; species Phytohabitans sp. LJ34. Next base: position 112,339 of record NZ_JBQHDG010000025.1, read on the forward strand.
CCGGAAGCTCCACAAGGGACGATCGTCGATGGATCACCGCCGCACCGCGGGTGTGCGGGCCGTCGGGACACTCCGGGTCGGGAGCCGCCGGGTCACAGGCGAAGCGGCACCCGCCGACGGCGTCGAGCTCGGGCAGCAGGGCGGCGAGCGCACGCACGACCGTCGATTTCGCCGTGCCCTTCTCACCCCGCACGAGTACGCCGCCGATCGCCGGGTTGACGGCTGTGAGCAGGAGCGCGAGCCGCAGATCGGCGAGGCCGACGACGGCGGAGAACGGATAGGGCGCGGGCATGCGGGCCATGCTGACCCAGCCGGAGGGCTGGCGTCAAACACCAGTCCGGCGCTAGGCTCCTAACGCCACGGTGCTCGGGAAGCCGGTGAGATTCCGGCGTGGTCCTCGCCACTGTGACCGGGGAGTGCTCCCCCGCTGCACCACTGGGCCGGCGACGGTCTGGGAAGGTCGAGGGAGCGTGTCGATCCGGGAGCCAGGAGACCGGCCGTGGCAGTTCGACCGTATCGCCACGAGGCATGGACGAGAGAGGACCGCGCTGTGGAAGCGTCCGTCAAACAAATCCGTGTGCCCGCCGTCGCCTGGCTGCTCGCCGCCGCGGCGCTGGTCGCGGTCTTTGTGCTGCTCCAGCTCAATGGCACGGCCTTCGCGGAGCAGATCCACGAGTTCACCCACGACGGGCGGCACGCGCTCGGCGTTCCCTGCCACTAGCGCGATGACTCCGCTCACGCTCGGCGCGGTGCTGCGCCGGGCGGCGCTGGCTGGCGTCTTCGCCGGGCTGGCCGCCGCCATCGTCGCACTACTCGTCGTCGAGCCGCAGATCGACAAGGCGCTCCTCGTCGAAGAAGCACGCTCCACTTCGGACGACGAGCCGATTTTCGGCCGCCCGACACAGGTTTTCGGCGGCATGGTCGCGGCCGTCGCCGTCGCCGTCTGCCTCGCGCTCGTCGTGGGTGTGGTCTTCGCGCGCGTACGCCACCGGCTCCCGGGTGCCACCGACTTCGGCCGCGCGGTGGTCCTCGCGTCGCTCGGGTTCGCGACCGTGGCGCTGCTGCCCGCGCTCAAATACCCCGCCAGCCCGCCCGGCGTCGGCGATCCGGACACCGTGACCGAGCGCACCGTGCAGTACCTGACACTCATCGCCGCCGCGATCGCGGTGACCTGGCTGACGTTCCTCGTGCACGACCGGCTGGCCGCCCGCCCGTGGCCGCCGGCATACCGCGCGGCGATCGCCGCCGGGGTCGTGTTCGTCGGATACACCGCGCTGCTGACGACCTGGCCGGCCACCCCCGACAGCGTGCCCGCGGACATCCCGGCCGCGCTGCTGTGGGACTTCCGGCTGGCGTCACTGGCCGAGCTGGCGACACTGTGGACAGTGCTCGGGCTGGGCTTCGGCCTGCTGCTGACACCGCGCCGGGTCGCCACGGCCACGGTGGTGTGAGCACCGTCACGGTCACGGTGTGCCGCGGCTGCTGCTGCGGCACCGCCCGCAAGCACCCCGGCGTCGACCACGAAGGCCAGGTGGGTCGCCTCCGCACCGCGGCCGGCCACCAGCACCGGGTGCGGGTGAGCGGATGCCTCAACGTCTGCGGCGAGTCCAATGTGGTCGTCGTGCAGCCGACACCCGACGCCCGGCGCGGTGGCGCCCGCCCGGTGTGGCTGGGCAGCGTCCTCGACGGCGACGTCGAGGCGCGCATAGCCGCCTGGGTGACGGCGGGCGGTCCCGGCGTGGCCCCGATCCCGGCGACACTTCAGGCACACGCCTTCCCCGCGCCCCGGTGGAAGGCACACTGAGGCCATGACAGTTCGACAGCTGCGCCTCGCCGTGACCGCCGACGACTACGAGACCGCGCTCCGCTTCTACCGCGACGTGCTGGGCCTGACCGAGCAGGCGACCTACTACCGGCCCGACGGCACCGGCCGGGTGACGATCCTGGAGGCCGGGCGCGCCACGTTCGAGCTGATCGAGCCCTCCTACGCGGAGTACATCGACGAGGTCGAGGTGGGCCGCCGGGTGGCCGGGCACATCCGGGTGGCGTTCGAGGTGGACGACTCGGCGGCAGCGACCGCACGAGCGGCCGAGGCGGGCCTGGAGGTCGTGGCCGAGCCGCGCCGCACGCCGTGGGACTCGCTCAACGCCCGCGTCGAGGGCCCGGCCCACCTTCAGCTGACGATCTTCCAGGAGCTGTCAGCCGAGTGACGCCTCGTACTCCGCGATGACCTTCTTGGGCACGCACATCCGCCACGCGTCGACGACGAGCTCGCGCATCTCTTCCTCGTCGATCTTCGCCAGCCACACCTGCACCCAGTTGTAGCGCTCGTCCGACTTGCTCGGCATGAAGAACTTGTCGGGCTCGGCGGCGATTAGCGCGGCCCGCCCGTCCTTCGGATAGCCGAAGCCCATCGTCGTCTCGTCGCGGGAGAGCGCCACGAACACGATCTGGCCGACCCGAAACTTGACCCGGTCGCGCACGAGGGCCTCGTAGGCGCGCGGGAGGGAGAGCGCCACCCGGCGGATGTGGTCCGCGGTCACCATCGGCCTACCGTACCCCCGGCGTGCGTGCTATGGTCGGCCCGTAACTAGACACTGACTAGATTGCGGGAAACGACCATGGTGCTGAGCGACGAGAGCCGGTACGTCGCCGGCGTGATGCTGCTGACCATCGTGACGATCGAGTTCGGCGGCTGGTTCATGACGAAGATCGTGCGCGGCCAGGTGCCGATGACCGACTTCCAGAAGGCGTTCGCGCGGGCCGGCCACGCCCACGCCGGCGTGCTGGTCACGCTCGGCCTGGTCTGCCAGCTGCTGGCCGACGCCACCACCCTCACCGGCGTGGCCGACTGGGTGGCGCGGCTCGGCGTGCCCGCGGCCGCGATCCTCATGTCCGGCGGCTTCTTCGCGTCGTCCGCCGGCCGCGGCCTGGCCCAGCCCAACCGCTTCTTCTGGGTACTCTGGCTCGGCGCGGCCGCCCTTGCCGCCGGGACGCTCACACTCGGGGTCGGTCTTCTCATAGCCTGATGGTCATGACGTGGGATGAGCTGCTGGCATACTGCCTGGCAAAGCCCGGCGCGTGGCAGGACGAGCCCTGGGAGGGCGACGTCGTGGTGAAGGTCGGTAGCAAGATCTTCGCGTTCCTCGGCTCCGAGGGCCCCGGCGTCGGCCTGAAATGCGGCCCCAACCGCGAGGCCGCCGACGAGTGGCTGGCCCGCTACCCCGAAGACGCGTCGGTGATGCCCTACATAGGACGCTCCGGCTGGAACACCCTCCGCGTCGCCGGCAAAATCCCCGACGACGAGGTCCGCGAGGCGGTGGACGCCTCCTACGACGCGGTCGTCGCCAAGCTCCCCAAGCGCGAGCGCCCTACCTGACACGGGTTGTCAGCCTCGTGCGGCAAGCTGTGCTCATGACCGAGTACGCCAAGGGCACGTTCGCCATCGACGGCTGGGACCAGGAGACCTTCGACGAGGCGGAGGGCGCGACGCTGGCGCAGGCGAAGGTGACGAAGACCTTCACCGGTGACCTCACCGGCACCAGCGCCACCCGCATCCTCATCTGCACGACGCGGGTCGAGACCTCCGCGGCATACGTGGGCTTCGAGCGCTTCAGCGGCACCGTCGGCGGCCGGCCCGGCACGTTCGTGCTGCACCACAGCGCCACCGCCGACGCCGACGCGGGCCAGGCACTCCACTGGGCCATCGTGCCCGACTCCGGCACCGGCGAGCTGCGCACGATCCGCGGCACCGGCCAGATCACCGTCGACGCCGACGGCGGCCACACCTACACCCTGGAGTACACGATCTAACTCATCGCCCGGGTCCGCGTCACCTGCGGACCGCCGCTCCCGCCGGAGACCGCGCAGGCCGGCGGCTCGCTGACGCGAGCCGAAATCCCCGGCCTCCGCTGCCAGCTCCGCGGCGCAAGCCCACGGGCAAGACCTTGACCGGCGCTGACCCGGCGGGGCTTGTTTGTGGTTGCGGTTACTGCGCCTCCGGCGGGGCCTCGGGCTCCGGCCGGGCCGTCCCCGCCTTGCTTCACGTTGTTGGTGGGTGGTTGCGGTACTCGCCGTGCCGTATGCCGTCGTCCAGGCTGAGCCGAGGCTCGCCGGCCCCTCTTTCCCAGTGGTTAGGGATGTGGCTCGGCATGTGGGCGGCGTCATGATCGTTCGCCCGATATGGCTGTGACACGCCGATGACCACGCCCCTGTTGGGCTGACAATCATGGAAGCTTGCCGCCGCAGCCCTGCATCTCCCACGTGACGAGACAATCGGGTCAGGATTTGGAAGGCGTGGTGATCGTTAGCCCGGAAACCGGACGACACGCCGGAGATACTCCGGGTGTTGGGCTAACGATCATTGAAGCGCGGTGGGCGAGGCCGCGGGAGCGACGGTCTGGACCACGACGGGCCGCGGTAGCCCATCTCTATCTTCGATCGGGGATTTGACCGTGGACGGGCGGGCGAGGGCTCTGGACCTCCTGGACCGGATGGATCTCGAGGGATCCGTTGCGTCAGCGGCGGAGGGCGCGGATCACCAGCCAGGTGAGGACGGCGGCGCCGGCGCTAACGGCGATCAGCCCCGCGTAGCGGGCGGCGGCCGTGCCCACCGACAGCTTGAGCACGTCGATCGGCTCGACCTCGGCCTCCGGCTGGGTCTGCGGGGCCGGCGACACTTCCTCCACGGGTGGTGGCGTGGCCAGCTCGGCCGCCAGGCAGTCGGCGAACTGACCGATCAGTCGGCCGCCCACATCGGACAGCATGCCCCGGCCGAACTGTGCCGGCTTGCCGGTCACCGTCAGGTCGGTCGTCACCTCCACCCTCGTGGCGTCGCCCTCGGGCTCGAGCGTGGCGGTGACGGTCGCGGCAGCGGTGCCCGACGCGCGGGTGTCGCGGCCGGAGGCCTCCACCACCACGCGGCGGGCCGCCTCGTCGCGCTCGACGAAGCGGCCCTTTCCGGTGTAGGTCAGCACGATCGGCCCGACCTTCACCTTGACCGTGCCCGTGAACGCCTCGCCGTCGAAGTCGGTGAGCGTGGCGCCCGGCATGCACGGCGCGACCCGTGGCACGTCGAGCAGCACCCTCCACGCCTCGTCGACGGGGACCGGCACGGTGAAGGAGTGGTCCAGCTTCACGAAATACCTCCGGCGGCGAGCACCGCTCGCTTGGTCAGCACCGTCACCAGGTGCCGGCGGTAGTCGGCGGAGGCGAAGGCGTCGGACGGTGGATCCGTGCCCTCGCCGGCCCGCCCAGCCGCCGACGCCACCGCGTCCACTGTGGCCGGTCCGCCGGCAAGCGCCGCTTCGACCGCGCCGGCCCGCAGTGGGGTGTTGCCCATGTTGGTGAGCGCCACCCGGGCCTCGGCGATACCGCCGTTTTCCCGGCGCACCACCGCGGCGACCCCGGCGATCGCCCACGCCTGCGCCACCCGGACGAACTTCTCGTAGTGCGCCGTCCACCCCGGCAGCTTCGGCACGCGCACCGACACCAGCACCTCGTCCGGCGCCAGCGCAGTGGTGAGGAAGTCGACGAAGAACTCCGACGCGCTCACCGTGCGGCGGCCGCCCGGACCGGCGATCTCGAACGACGCGTCCAGCGCCAGCGCCGCGCCGGGCAGGTCGCCGGCGGGGTCGGCGTGCGAGAGCGAACCGCCGATCGTGCCCAGGTGACGCACCTGGCGGTCGCCGACCTTCGCGGCCGCCTGGGCCAGCAGCGGCGCGTGCTCGGCGACGAGCGGGTCGCGCAACAGGTCGGCGTGGCGGGTGGTGGCGCCGATGACCAGCGCGTCGCCGTCGTCGCGTACGCCACGCAGCTCGCCCACGCCGCCCACGTCGACCAGCACGGTCGGCGCGGCCATGCGCAGCCGCAGCACGGGGATCAGGCTCTGCCCGCCGGCGAGCACCTTGGCGTCCTCGCCGCCGTCGGCGAGCGCGCGCACCGCTTCGTCCACGGTGGACGGTCTGGTGTAGTCGAACGCGGCCGGGATCACGACCGGTCACCCCCTTGGATGGCCCGCCACACGCGCTCCGGCGTGCAGGGCATGCGGATGTCGCTCACCCCGTAGGGCCGCAGCGCGTCGACGATCGCGTTGACCACGGCCGGCGTGGAGGCGATCGTGCCGGCCTCGCCGACACCCTTGACGCCGAGCGGGTGGTCCGGCGCGGGCGTCTCGGTGCGGTCGGTCACGATGTCCGGCAGGTCGGCCGAGCTCGGCGGCGTGTAGTCGACGAACGTGCCGGTGAGCAGGTTGCCCTCCTCGTCGTACACGGCCTCCTCGAAGAGCGCCTGCGCGATGCCCTGCACCACGCCGCCGTGCACCTGGCCCTCGACGATCAGCGGGTTGATCACCTTGCCGACGTCGTCGACGGCCACATAGGACCGGATCGTCACCTGCCCGGTCTCGGTGTCCACTTCGGTCGCGCAGAGGTGGGTGCCGTGCGGGAACGAGAAGTCCGTCGGGTCGTACGTCGCCTCGGAGTCGAGCGTGGGCTCGGTGCCGCCGGGCATGTCGTGTGCCGCGAAGACCGCGAACGCGCAGTCGGCGAGCCCCTTGCCCTCGGCGTCGGACGGCGCACCCCGTACCCGGAAGCGGCCGCCGGTGAACTCGAGGTCGGCGACGTCGCACTCCAGCAGGTGCGCGGCGATCGGCTTGGCTTTCTCGACGACCTTCTGGCAGGCGTTGACGAGGGCGATGCCGCCCACCGCGAGCGACCGCGAGCCGTAGGTGTCGAGTCCTTTGTGGGAGGTGCGGGTGTCGCCGTGCAGCACCTCCACGTCTTCGAACGGCACGCCGAGCTGGTCGGCGGCGATCTGGCTCCAGGCCGTCTCGTGCCCCTGCCCGTGCGGCGACGTGCCGGTGAGCACCTCGACCTTGCCGGTGGGCAGCATGCGCACGCTCGCCGACTCCCAACCGCCGGCCGCGTAGCCGAGCGAACCCAGCCACCGGCTCGGCGCCAGGCCGCACATCTCGGTGTACGTGGAGACGCCGATCCCCAGCTGCACCGGGTCGCCGGACGAACGCCGGGCGGCCTGCTCGCGGCGCAGCTCGTCGTATCCGAGCAGGCTCATCGCCTTGTCGGTCGCGGCCTCGTAGTTGCCTGAGTCGTAGGTCAGCCCCGCCACGGTGTCGAACGGGAACTCGCCGTGCCCGATCCAGTTGCGCCGGCGCAGCTCGATCGGGTCCATGTCGAGCTCGGCGGCCAGGTCGTCCATCGCCCGCTCGATCGCGTAGGTCGCCTCGGGCCGCCCGGCGCCGCGGTAGGCGTCGGTGGGCGTGGTGTTGGTGAACACGCCCGTGCACTCGAACCGGTACGCGGGGAGCTTGTAGATGCCGTTGTACATGTAGCGACCGAGCAGCGGGATCGCCGGTGTGATCAGCGACAGGTAGGCGCCCATGTTGGCGATCAGCCGCACCCGCAGGCCGAGCAGCGTGCCGTCGCGGCGGGCGGCCAGCTCGACGTCCTGGTACATGTCGCGGCCGTGGTGCGCGGCGGCGAGGCTCTCCGACCGGGTCTCGGTGTACTTGACCGGCTTGCCGACCCGCCGGGCGGTCATGAACGCGAGCAGCTCCTCCGCGGTGAACGCCAGCTTGCCACCGAAACCGCCGCCGACGTCGGGCGCGATCACCCGGATCTTGTGCTCCGGCACACCGGTGATCAGCGTGAGGAAGATGCGCACGAAGTGCGGCACCTGCGTCGACGACCAGACGGTGATCTGGTCGGCGGTCGGGTCGACCACGACGCTGCGCGGCTCCATGAACGCGGGGATCAGGCGCTGCTGCACGTATCGCCGCTTGAGGACGACCTCGGCCCCCGCGAACGCGGGGTCGATCGGCTGCCCGGTGCCCGCCTCGGCGGAGTCGTAGACCCAGGTGTACGACTTGTTGGTGCCCTTGTCCGCGTGGACGAGCGCGGCGCCCTCTCCGAGCGCCTCGTCCATCTCCATCACCACCGGCAGCGGCTCGTAGTCGACGTCGATCGCGGCGAGGGCGTCGGCCGCGCTCGCCGCGTCACGGGCCACCACGACGGCGACCGGCTCGCCCACGTGCCGCACCTCGTCGACGGCGAGCGGCGGGCGGTCGGGGTGCACCATGTCCTCGGTGACGGTCCAGGCGCACGGGAGGGTGCCCTGGGTGTCGGCGACGTCTCGCCCGCTGAAGGCGGCCACCACACCCGGCTGCGACAGCGCCGGTGCGGTGTCGACACGGGTGATCCGGGCGTGTGCCATCGGGCTGCGGAGGATCGCTATGTGCAGCATGCCCGGGAGCACCAGGTTGTCCGTCCACATCGTCCGGCCGGTGATCAGCCGGGCGTCTTCCTTGCGCTTTCGCGGGGCGCCGATCTCGGCGGCCGGTCGCTCGTCCACAGTGGTCATCGATGCACCTCCTACGGGACCGGCCGCGGCACGGCGTCGGCGGGCAGGGACTCGGGCTCGGACGGCACGGCCGGCGGCGCCTGGGGCGTGCCGGGCATCGCCTCGTCGGCGACCGGCGACGGCTCGGGTGTCCCGGAGCCGCGGATGGCGCCGGCCGCGTCGTGCACGGCCCGGACGATGTTCTGGTAACCCGTGCAGCGGCACAGGTTTCCCTCCAGCCCCTCCCGTATCTCCTCGTCGGTGGGGTCCGGGTTTTCGGCGAGCAGGTCGACCGCCGCCATGATCATGCCGGGTGTGCAGAAGCCGCACTGGAGCGCGTGGCGGTCGTGGAAGGCCTGCTGCACCGGGTGCAGCTGCCCGTCCGAGCCGGCCAGGCCCTCGACCGTGGTGACCTCGAGGCCGTCGGCCTGTACCGCCAGCACGGTGCAGCTCTTCACGGACTCGCCGGCCATGAGCACGGTGCATGAGCCGCAGTTGCTCGTGTCGCAGCCGACCACGGTGCCCACCTTGCCTAGCCGCTCGCGCAGGTGGTGGACGAGCAGGGTGCGGGGTTGGACGTCGTCGTCGTAGCGGACGCCATCGACGGTAATGCTGATACGGGTCATCATCCCTCCCGTGCAGGAGCGGGAACCTCCCCCCAAGACAAGTCCTCCGCGCGCCCCGCCGCAAGAGGTTCGGCGTAACACGCCAGAAACATCATGATCGGCTGTGCCTACCGCGCTCCGCCGCTCGGCGCTCGTCCGCCGTCGTGGTGGCTGCCCGCAGCCTCACGGCTCCGCTTATGACGCGGACCAGATCCTCCAGGGCGGCGAGGCTGTGCCCCGCCACGAAGTCGTCCAGGTAGGGCAGGGCGGCCGCCATCCCGGCGACCAGCGGCTCGTACCCCGGCTTGCCGCGGTGCGGGTTGACCCAGACCACCCGGTGCGCCAGCCGCGCGAGGCGGGCCATCTGCGCGGCGAGCAGGGCCGGGTCGCCCCGCTCCCAGCCGTCGCTGAAGAGCACCACCACCGCACCGCGGGCGGTGCCCCGCTGGCCCCACCGGTCCAGGAACGCCTTGAGCGAGTCGGCCAGCCGGGTGCCGCCGTGCCAGTCCGGGATCGCCTCGCCGGCCGCGCGCAGGGCGCCGTCCGGGTCGCGGTGGCGCAGCGCCCGGGTCACCCGGGTCAGCCGGGTGCCGAGCGTGAACGCCTCGGTCCGCGTCGGCCGCCGCCGCACCGCCGCGTGCGCGAAGCGCAGGAGCGAGTCCGCGTACGGCGCCATCGAGCCGGACACGTCCAGCAGCAGCACCAGCCGGCGCGGCTTGTGCCGCCGCTCCCGCAGGGCCAGCCGGGCCGGCTCGCCGAGGTGGCGGAGCATCCGCCGGACGGTGCGGGGCGGGTCGACGGCGCCGCCCCGAGCCGGGCGGTGCCGGCGGCTGGGCCGGGCGGCGGTGGCCGGGGCCAGCAGCGCCACGAGGCGGCGTACCTCCTCCCGCTCGGCGGCGGAAAGCAGAGCGAGGTCGCGGCGGCGCAGGACCTCCGCGGTGCTGGCCGCGACCGCCAGGTCGTCGACTCCCGGCTCACCGCCGCGACCGTCGGGGTCGTCCCGCGCGAAGAGCGCCACCCCGCGCCGTTTCGCCGGTACCGACACGGGCGCCCGCGCGGGGTTGCGGCCACCGAAGTACGCGGCGAACGCGGCGTCGTAGACGGGCAGGTCGTCGGGCTCGCCGCAGAGCGTGAGGCGGCCCGCCCAGTAGGCGTCCTCGGGCCGGGTCACGTCGAGCGCGTCGACGGCCGCGACCATCGCCTCGACCCGCTCCCCCGTCGCCTGCACACCCGCGTTGCGCAGCGTGCGGGCGAAGCCGACCAGGACGCCGACGAGGTCGCCGGAAGTCATCCGCGGCGGCCGCCGGACAGCGGCCGGGTCAGGAGCGCCATGGCGCCGCCGCCTTGACCCGCTCCGCGTCCTCGCGGTACTTGAGCACCGCGCCGAGGGTGGCGGCGGCCAGGTCGGGGTCGAGCTCGCGGGCGCCGAGGGCGGCGAGCGCGCTGGTCCAGTCGAGCGCCTCGGCCACACCGGGCGACTTGATCAGGTCGAGCTCGCGCATCCGCTGCACCGCGCCGGCCACGTCCGCGGCCAGCCGGTCGGTCACCTCCGGCAGCCGCGACCGGATGATCGCCACCTCCCGGGCGAAGCTGGGGTGCTCGACCCAGTGGTACAGGCAGCGGCGCTTGAGCGCGTCGTGCACCTCGCGGGTGCGGTTGCTGGTCAGCACGGTCAACGGCGGTGTCTCGGCGGCGATCCGGCCGAGCTCGGGGATCGTGATCGCGGCGTCGGCGAGGATCTCCAGCAGGAACGCCTCGAACTCGTCGTCGGCCCGGTCGATCTCGTCGACGAGCAGCACGCACGGGCTCAGCTCCAGCGCCTGGAGCAACGGGCGGGCGACCAGGAAACGACGGTCGTACAGACTCGCCTCGAGCGCCGCGGTATCCGGTTTGTCCCCCGCTGCGGCAGCGGCCGCCTCCACCGTGCGCAGGTGCAGGATCTGCCGCGGGAAGTCCCAGTCGTAGAGCGCCTGCGCCGCGTCGAGCCCCTCGTAGCACTGCAACCGCACGAAGTGCGCTCCGGTCGCCGACGCCAGGGCCTGCGCGAACGCGGTCTTACCCACCCCCGCGTCGCCCTCCAGGAAGAGCGGACGGCCCAGCTTGAGCGCCAGGTGACCGGCGGTGGCGAGGCCGTCGTCGGCCAGGTAACCCACACCGGCGAGCGCCTCGGCCAGCGCGGCGGGAGTGGCGGGGATCACCTGGTCAACTATGCCACCGCCGCGGTGAGGGGTATCACGCCCGGTTGTAACTCCCTCGTAGCGAACACGCAGTGTCATGGGGGGTGGAGGTACCAGATGCTTTACGACTGCCCGGAGTGCGGGTTACCCGCGGAGGTGACCACGGTCGGTGACGCGCACGGGACGGACGGCCCGGTCGCCGTCGTGCGGGTGCGGTGCGCGGCCGCGCACTGGTTTCTCGGGCCGGACGAGACCCTGCGGCGGCTGCTGCCCGACCCACGATCGAGCAGCAGCCACCGCTGAGGTGCGGGCGCCGTCCGTTCGGGTCGAACGGCGCCCTTCGCCGGATCAAGCCACGAAGCGCATCCGGCGGCGCCGGGCGATCACGAAGCCGGCGGCGCCCGCGGCCAGCAGGAGCGCACCGGCGCCCGCGACAAGGCCGGTGGAGGCGCCGGTGACCGGCAGCCCGCCGCCGCCCCCGCCAGCGCCGTTGACCAGGATCTTCGCGACGTCGTTCGACTTGTCGAGGTCGTGCGGGAAGGTCGGGCACTGGCACGGGGCGTTGACCGTGATGGCGCCGGCGGCGTTCGCGATCACCTCGTCGATCCGGAACGCGAACGGGTACCTGAGCTTGTCGCCCGGTGCGAGGAAGAGTCCGGCGCCGCACAGATACGCACGGGCACCCGGCTTGCCGGGCTGGTCCCAGTCGGTGTCGTCCCCACTGGTCGGGAAGCAGTTTTCGGGCACCTCGACGGCGGTGGTGCCCGGCGGCACGTCGACCTTGATCCGGGTGATCTCCTCGCCGCTCCGGCCGCTGCTGAGCACCGCCGGGCCGTTGTTGACCACAGCGAGCTCGGCGTCATGGGTGCTGCCGGCGGCTCCGTCGAAGGTCGCGCCGACCGCCTCGAGGTCGACCCCGTTCGTGCCGGTGACCTTCACCTCCACGTGGCTCCAGTTGTTGAACGGGTCGGTGTCGGCCTGCGCGCCGCGCGCGGTGGCGCCGCCCATCTCGTTCAGCGCCAGCACCGCGCCGGTGCCCGGCTGCCCGAGCGAGAACCCGTTGTCCTTCAGGTATTTCGTGAAGTCCTCGAACTCAGCCGGCGTCATCCACGCGATCTCGGCGACCTCGACGCCCGGCGCGTACGTTGCCGGGTCGAGACGACTGGGGACCGACGCGCCGTACATGTCGCCCGGTGCCAGCTCGCGCGCGAACGTGCAGGCGTTGACGGCGTCACCGTCGTAGAGGCAGTTGCTGAAGCGCTCGGTGCCGGCCCGGATGCCGTAGTCGGTGAAGAACAGCGCGACCGCGCCCTTGGCGACGGTCTCGCCCGCGTTCCGCACCCGGGCGGGCGTGACGAAGGTGGCGCCGGGGGCCGCGGAGGCCGTCGCGTCCGGTCCGGCGGCGAGGTCGACGCCCTCGCCGACGCGCACTCGGGCCTGCGTGGTGGCGGAGTCGAATCCGGGCGCGCTCAGCGTGATCTTCAGGGTGCCCTCGGCGTCGACGTCCGCGCCCTGCGCCGCCGTCAGCTCGATGTCGAACGGGCCGTTCAGGCCGCCCTCGTCGATCCCGATCTCGTACGGCTTGTGGCAGACCAGGACCTGCTCGGACTCGGGCGTGCAGTCGTTGATTCCCTGGTCCTCGGCGATCGTGGCGACGTCCGCGAGGCCGGTCGCGTCGAACCTCATCGTCGCTTCCGGAAGGACGACCGGCTCCGACGCGTGCATGATCACGGCGTCGGTCTTGCCGGGACCGTCCGCGGCGATCGTGATGTCGCCGAAGTAGATGCTGAGCTCCGCGGCCGCGCGGGCGGCGGCCGGTATGGCGGTCGTGGCGACGAGCGCGCCGGCGACGCCGAGCCCCGCGACCAGGCGCAGAGCACTCTTGGCGTGCATGTGAGGGAAGCCCTCCCCGTGAGGATGCTGGCAAAAACCAGCGGAGGCTAGGACTGCCCCATGCCTGTGCGCGACCCCGTCCTGCGATAAGTCCGGGTTGCCCCAAACATTCGTACGCATGGGCGGGGATCCATACCTCTCGGCGTGGATCCCCGCCCGTACGCGCTACTCGTTGTCGTCGGCGGGCGGGGCGCTGACGCCCTTGCCCTTGCTCGGCGCGCTCACGCCCTTGCCCTCGGTGGTCGAGCTGACGCCCTTGCCGTGCGGGTCGGAGCTGACGCCCTTGCCCTGCGTGCCGGTCTCCGCCGGATCGGTCATGATGATCCCCCCTTGTGGACGAGAAACAGCTCTTCGCACCTTAGTGTCCAAAGTCGTTACTGGGCTGTCTCCCTTTGGACAGGCAAGGCTACCGTGTGACTGAATCCCCCTTGGCCCAATGGGCCGGAGCTGCGAGGATGGTCGCGGGATGGTCGACGTACCGGAGCGGCGCGGCACACAGCGAGTGTGTCTGAAGTGTGACGCCCCGGCCCACCCCGACCACCACTTCTGCGGCCGGTGCGGTGCGCCGCTGCACATCCGTTGCGGTTCCTGCCTCTCGCTCGTCGCGCCCGAGTTCACGTTCTGCACCAGCTGCGGCAGCCCGCTCACCCGCGACCTGCCGAGCGCGAGCGCACCGCGGGAGGAGCGGCGCACGGTCAACGTGCTCTTCGTGGATCTCAAGGGCTTCACGGCGATGGCCGAGCGGCTCGACCCGGAAGACCTGCGCCGCCTCCAGATGGACTACTTCAACACCGCGCGCGAGGTGATTCGGCGGTACGGCGGGGTGGTGGAGAAGTTCATCGGCGACGCGGTGATGGCCGTCTTCGGGGTCCCGGTGGAGACCGAGCACGACGGCTACCGGGCGGTGCTCGCCGGCCTCGACATGCAGCGGGCGCTCGACGGCAAGGCGCTCGCCGGGCGCTACACCATGCGGGCGCGGGTGGGCATCGCCACCGGCGAGGCGCTGGTCGACCTGGCCGCCTCCCGCAACGGCGGTGAGGCGCTGCTCTCCGGCGACGTGGTGGCCACCGCCTCGCGGCTACAGACGCACGCGCCGCCGGGCGGCGTGCTCGTCTCGGCCGCCACCCACCGCGCCACCGCCGGCTCCATCCGCTACGCGGACGAGCCCCTCCAGCTCGACCTCGCCGGCAAGTCACGGTCCGTCGAGGCCTGGCTGGCCCAGGCGTCGGTACGGCGTCCGCCGGTCGTCGACGACGAAGGCACCCCGCTGGTCGGGCGGGCCGCCGAGCTCGACCTGCTGATGGCGGCGGTACGGCGGTGCGTGTCCGAGCGGCGGGCCCACCTGGTGTCGGTGGTCGGCGCGCACGGCATGGGCAAGAGCCGCGTCATGCGCGAACTGTCCCGCCGCATCCGCGACGACGGCGACCTGTTGGTGCGGTGGCGGGTCGGCCGCTGCCTGCCGTACGGCGCGGGCGGCACCTACGACGCGCTCGCCGAGATCGTCAAGGCCGAGGCGGACGTGCTCGACACCGACGACCCGGCCAGCACCCGCGAGCGGCTCACCGTCGCGCTCGCCGAGGTGCTGCCCGCGCCGGAGGTGTACCGCCTGGCGGGCCTGCTGGGGCCGCTCGCCGGCCTGCCCGGGCGCCCGGTGCGCCCCGGCGAGATCGAGGCCGCCTGGCGCGACGCGCTGCTCGCGCTGGCCCGTCACATCCCCACCGTGCTGGTGATCGAGGATCTGCACTTCGCCGACCCGGCCATGCTCCGCTTCCTGGCCGACCTCGTCGAGGCCGGCGGCGACGTGCCGCTGCTGGTGCTCTGCACCTACCGCCCGGAGCTGCTCGACGAGCAGCCCACCTGGCCCTCCGCGCTGCCCGGCATGCTCACCGTCTCGCTGGCCCGGCTGCGCGGCGCGGAGATGCGCGGGCTGCTGTCCACACTCCTTGCCCGGCAGCACATGTCCACCGACCACACCGACCGCCTCACCCGGCTCACCGGCGGCAACCCGATGTACGCCGTGGAGTACGTACGCATGCTCGCCGAGCGCGGCGGCGCGGCGCTGGAGGCGGAGGGCGACGTCGACGTGCCGGAGAGCGTGCATGGCGTGATCGCCAACCGCATCGACCTGCTCGACAACGCCGAGCGCACCGTCCTCAACGCCGCCGCCGTCCTCGGCGACCGCCTCTGGCCCGGCGCGATCGCCGACATGCTCGCGCTCGACACGATCGGCGTGGCCGGCGTGCTGCGCCGCCTCCAGCGCCGCGACCTCCTCGTCGCCGGCACGGTGTCCACTGTGGCTGGTGAAGCGGAGCTGGCGTTCCAGCACCAGCTGGTACGCGACGTGGCATACCGCAGACTGCCCAGGGCGACCCGCGCGGCGCTGCACCGGCGCGCGGCGACCTGGCTGCTGCGCGTCTCCATCGACGGCCGCAACGACCTCGCCACCGCCGTCGCCCGCCACCGCATCCAGGCCCTCACCCTCGCCGAGAGCCTCGGCGAGGACACCGCCACCGACGCCGAGGCCGCGCGCACCGCACTGCTCAGCGCGGCAGAGGCCGCCTTCGCCGTGTACGCCGTGGACTCCGCGCTCGGCTACACGGAGGGCGCGCTCAACGCCTGGCCGGCCGACCACGAGCCGGACGCGCGGCGGCGTACCGAGCTCTTCCACCACCGGCTCCAGTTCCTGGCCGACGCCGACGGCTTCTACCGCGACGGAGTCAAGCAGGTGGGCCGCCTCGCCGACCGCATGCGCGAGGCCGGCGACCGCACCGGCGAGGCCCGCGCCGAGACGCTGCTCGGGCTCACCGAGCTGATGCGCGCCGAGCGCGACAAGGCCCGCGAACACCTCGACCGCGCCATCGCCCTCTTCGCCGACCTGCCCGACGACGCGGCCAAGGTCGAGGCGTACGCCGAGCTGGCCCGCCTGCACCTGCTGGAGTTCCAGACCGGGCCGGCCCTGCCCGCCGCCCGCGCCGCCCGCGACCTGGCCCACCGCCTGGGCCTCGCCGACGCCGAGGTGCACGCGCTGGTCACCGAGCACGCCACGCGGTACGTCGCCGGCGACCCCAGCGCCCTCGACGACCTGGAACACGTCATCGAGACCTGCCGTGCACAGGGCCTGCCCACGCTGCGGCGCGCACTGCACAACCTGGCCACCTTCCGCCAGGAGGAGGGCGACCTGGCCGGCGCCGCCGACCTCGAGCGGGAGAGCCGCGGCGTCCACGGTGGACAGGTCAGCCTCGTGCTCAGCCACTCGGAGGAGGCGGAGCTGGCCTACTTCAGCGGCGACTGGGTGGCCCTGCTGCGCGCGGCCGACGAGTACCTCGACCACGAGGGCGCCGACACCACCGACTGGGACCTCCAGCTACGCGGCCGCCGCGCCTGGATCGGCGCCCTCTGCGGCCGCCCCGCCGGTGAGGACATCGCCCGCGGCCTCGACGTCGCCCACCGCTCCGGCTTCGTGCGCCTGCGCTACAACGCCTACGCACACGGCGCCCTCGCCCACGCCCTCGACGGCGATGTGGACGGTGCCGCGTCCCTGCTGGCCGACCTGGCCGCCCTGTGGCGCGAGGCCCCGACCGCACTGACCCTGGAGTGGCTGTCCGCCGCCGCCCACGCCACCGTCCTCACACCACCGGCCGCCCCCGCGATGGCCGAGGTGATCCGCACCAGCCTGCGCCGCACCCGCTGGGTCGAAGCGGCCGACGCCCTGATCGGCGGCGACCCGGCGGCGGCGGTCACCCTCTACGACGAGATCGGGTGCGCCAGCGACGCCGCACTCGCCGCGGTCTGGGCCGCCCGCACCGACCCCGCCCACCTCGACCGCGTCCGCACCTTCGCCACCCGCAACCAGGCCGAGCCGCTCGTCCAACTCGCCCTGACTCGCTGACAGGCGCGAAACGCTACCCAACGCCGGAAGTTGCGGCATGTGAGTCCCATTTGCGAGATCACCGCTTGGCAACGTGACGCCAAACCAGCGCGACGTTCCGCCAAATGCATCGCACCTGCTCAAACATACGACCACCAAGATCTTTATTGGCAATAGCCGAGCTGGAATGCGCCTACCAATGCGTTTCGGGATAGCGCACCAACACTTTGGCGGCACTACCCCAACCACTGAAAACGACCGCACCAAGCATCCGACGGTCGACATCTCAAGCGACCAGCACGAGGAGCCGGAGGTCCGGGCCGCACGGATCACCGCCAAGGCAACCGTCGCGGCAGCGGTCCTGGGAGTCGTGATCGCGATCCTGGCGGCGTTGGCCACCCTGGTAGGGGCCGTCGCGACTATCGCAGAGGCCTGGTTGGCCACCCGATGACGGCGGGTCAGGCACAGTGGATCTAGACGACTTCGGCTTACCCCGACCTTCGCTGCCGCCTCCGCGCCGCAATCCCACAGCTGTTACCGGACGCGAGTGTCCGTGGCGAAAACATGCCCCTCCAGGGGCCAGAAATCGCCACGGACGCGCAGAGGGTCAAATCCGAGGCAGATCCCCCCGGGTGAGTTCGCGGACAGCCTCGGCGTGGGCGTCGGCCGGCCGCAACAGACCGTGGTTGCCTACTGTCCCGATAGGGGCAGCTAAATACCACGATCGTCAGGCTGATCCGTCGGGTTGGGCTTGTCGCGCGGACGCGGTAGTGGAGGTCGGGGATTTCGGCGAGTGCTAGCGAGCCGCCGACCGGAGCGGTGCCCGCGGGAGCATACGGTCCGCAGGTGACGCGGACCGGGGCGTATCCAACAGCGTCAGCGGGCGACCAGGGTGAGCTCGAAGGAGTAGAGGGACGCGCGGTAGGCGTGTTGGCCGTACTCGACGGCGCGGCCGGCGTCGTCGTAGGCGGTGCGGGCCATCGTCAGCAGTGGCGCGCCGCGCGGCTCGCCGAGCGTCTTGGCTTCGGCGGCGGTGGCGCGGCGGGCGCCGATGGTCTGGTCGGCGAGGCGGAGGTTGACGCCGGCGGCGCGCATCAGCTGGTAGAGGCCGCGGCCGCGCAGGTCTTCGGCGGTGACGCGGAGCAGGCCGGCGGGCAGGTAGTTGCGCATGAGCGCGAGTGGCTCGCCCTGGGCGTAGCGGAGCCGCTCGATGGCGAGCACCGCGGCGCCGGCGGGCAGGGCCAGTGCGACCGCCACCTCGTCCGGCGCGGTCGCCGGCGCCAGCGACAGCACGTCGGTGCGGGGCTGCTGGTGTGTCCGGTCGAGGTCCTCGTACAGGCTGGTCAGCTCGACGGTGCGGCGAACCCGCGCGTGCACGACCTGCGTGCCCACCCCGCGCTTGCGCACCAGCAGGCCCTTGTCGACCAGGTACTGGATGGCTTGCCGCATGGTGGGGCGGGAGAGGCCGAGCTGGTCGGCGAGGGCGACCTCGTTTTCCAGGCGGGTGCCGGGCACCAGCTGG
The DNA here is from genome assembly GCF_052068095.1 of Phytohabitans sp. LJ34. Lineage (NCBI taxonomy): Bacteria > Bacillati > Actinomycetota > Actinomycetes > Micromonosporales > Micromonosporaceae > Phytohabitans > Phytohabitans sp. LJ34. The sequence goes on from NZ_JBQHDG010000025.1 coordinate 130,759, forward strand.
CCGGTCGCGATCAGCTCCTCCAGCCCTTGCGCCACCTGGAAGTAGAGCGGCACGGGGCTGGAGCGGTCTATCTTGATCAGCTCGCTCACCGGGTTCACGGGGACGATTGTCCTTCGTAGAGGGATGGCCGTTCGGCCAGGTCCACCCTCATCCGAGTGCCGCGCGACGCCACGGCGGCCTCGGTGACGGCGGTGGCGGCGTAGCCGTCCCAGGCGCTCGGGCCCTCCGCGGTGCCGCGGCGGACCGCGTCGGCCCAGGCTTGCAGTTCGTCCACATAGGCCTGTGCGAAGCGGGCCTGCCAGTCCATCGCCAGCGCCTGCACCCGCCCGCCGTCCAGGGCGACCGCGCCGGTGCTGGGTGCGTCGAGCGCGACGGTGCCGGTGGTGCCGACGACCTCGCACCGTACGTCGTAGCCGTAGCGGGCGTTGACGAAGACCTCCGCGTCGACGACGATCCCGCGCTCGGTCTCCAGCAGCACCAGCCGCGGGTCGCGCAGCTCCGGGCTGGCGAGAGGGCTGTGCGGCACGTCGACGACGGTGGCGGCGACGATCTCCTGGCCGAGCAGCCAGCGGCAGGCGTCGACCTCGTGCACGAGCGAGTCGGTCAGCGACATGTCGCCGGTGAAGGTGGGCGGCACGCTCACGTTGCGGTGTACACAGTGGACGAGGAGCGGGTCGCCGATCCGCCCGCCCGCGAGCGCCGCCTTGACCTGGCGGTAGCCGCCGTCGTAGCGGCGCATGAAGCCCACCTGCACGAGCCGGCGCCCGTAGGTGACCTCGGCTTCGACCACCTTGAGCGCGGCGCCGGACGTGGTGGCGAGCGGCTTTTCGCACAGCACCGGCTTGCCAGCCGCGACGCAGGCCAGCGCGAGGTCGGCGTGCGTGTCGCCGGGTGACGCGATGACCACGGCGTCGACGGCCGGATCGTCGACGACGTCGTGTGCCTCGCGGTGGACGGTGGCGCCGGCGATGGCGCCCACGGTGACGGCGCGCGTGGTGTCCACATCGAACACGGCGGTGACCCGCGCGCCCGCCACCCGGCTCGTCAACCGGCGGACGTGCTCGGTGCCGATCATGCCGGTGCCGATGACCCCAACGTTCATCAGGTGCTCCCTCAGGTCCGCTGCATTTCGTGCGTGAGCGCGGTCAGCTCGTCTCCCCCGGCCATCTCGCGGGTCAGGTCGTCGAGGCTGATCTCGTCGCGCTTGCGGTCCAGCCGCATCCGGCCCCGGTTGAGCAGGATGAAGTGGTCGCCGACCAGGTACGCGTGGTGAGGGTTGTGCGTGATGAAGACGACGCCGAGGCCGGCGTCACGCGCGGCGGCGACGTACTTCAGCACGACCCCCGACTGCTTCACGCCGAGCGCGGCGGTCGGCTCGTCGAGGATGAGCACCCGGGCGCCGAAGTAGATGGCCCGCGCGATGGCCACGCACTGCCGTTCGCCGCCGGAGAGCTGGCCGATGGGCTGCTCCACGTCGTTGAGGTGGATGCCCATCTTGGCCAGTTCTTCCTGGGTGGTGCGGCGCATCGCGTCGGCGTCGAGCACCCGCAGCGGGCCGAATCCCTTCGTGCGCTCCGAGCCGAGGAAGAAGTTGCGCCACACCGGCATCAGGGCCACGACCGCCAGATCCTGGTACACGGTGGCGATGCCCCGGTCGAGCGCGGCGCGCGGCGAGCCGAAGCGGGTCGGCTCGCCGTCGACGAGCAGCTCACCCTCGTCGTGCTGGTGCAGCCCGGACATTATCTTGATGAGCGTCGACTTGCCGGCGCCGTTGTCGCCGAGCACGCACGTGATCTCGCCGGCGTTGACCCGCAGCGACACGTCGTGCAGCGCCACGATCGTGCCGTACCGCTTGCCCACGCCGGTCATCTCGATGAGCGACATCGTCACCTCCGTACGGCCAGCCGCCGGACCCACATGTTGAGGACCGTGGCGAGGAGCAGCATCACGCCGAGGAAGAACTTGAACCAGTCGGCGTTCCAACCGGCGTAGACGATGCCCTGGTTGGTCATGCCGAAGATGAGCGCCCCGAACGCGGCGCCGATCGCCGACCCGTAGCCGCCGGTGAGCAGGCACCCGCCGATGACGGCCGCGATGATGTAGATGAACTCGTTGCCGACGCCCTCGCCCGACTGCACGGTGCTGAACGCGAACAGCCGGTGCATGCCGACGAACCAGGCGCAGAAGCCGACGCCCATGAAGAGCGCGATCTTCGTCTGCCGCACGGGCACGCCGACCGCGCGGGCACTGTCCACATTGCCGCCCACCGCGAAGATCCAGTTGCCGGCGCGGGTACGCAGCAGGATCCAGGTGCCGATCGCGACGAAGAGCAGCCACCACAGCACGGTGACCCGGATCGTCACGCTCCCCACGTCGAACGAGGACGCGAAGATCGCCTTCGCCGCGCCGAAGCCGTCCATGTCGGAGATGTTGTCGGTCGCCACCTGGCCGCTCACGTGCTTGGTGACCGCGATGTTGGCACCTTGGAGCATGAGGAACGTGCCGAGCGTGACGAGGAAGCTCGGGATCCGCGTGGTCATCACGAGGAACCCGTTGAGGAAGCCCACGCCCAACGCGAAGACGAGCGACACGACCACGCCGACCCACACGTTGAGGCTGAGCTGGTAGCTGAGCATCGACGCGGTAAGCGCGGACGCGGTCACGCTCACCCCGGCCGAGAGGTCGAACTCACCGCCGATCATCAGCAGCGCCACGGGCACGGCCATGATGCCGATCGTGGAGCTGACGTAGAGCACCGTGCCCATCGACGTCGCCTGGCGGAACGGGTCGGCGACGGCGAAGAAGAACACGAAGATGGCGACCATGCCCACCACCGAGCCGAGCTCCGGCCGCGCGAGCAGCCGGCGCCCGGTGGTGGGCCTGGTCGCCACTTCAGTGGTCATCGGGTGCCCTTCTCCGCGTACTGGGCGATGCTCTCGATGTTCTTCTGGTCCACGAAGGACGGTCCGGTGAGGACGGTCTGGCCGCCGCCGATGATGTTGCCGTTGCTCAGGTACAGCCACAGCGAGTCGATGGCCAGGTAGCCCTGGAGGTATGGCTGCTGGTCGACGGCCCACTGCACGTCACCGGACTTGATCGAGGTGACCAGCTCCTTGTTGGTGTCGAACGTGACGACCTTCGCCGAACTGCCCGCCTCCTTGACCGAGTCGACGGCGGTGATGGCGATCGGCGCACCCAGCCCGACGACCCGGTCGACGCTCTTGTCCTGCTGGAGCTTCGCGGTGAGGGTGGACTTCACCGACGGCATGTCCTTGCTGTTGACGTTGACGTTCTCGACCGTCGCGGCGCCGCCGAGGCCCTTCTTGACGCCGGCGCAGCGCGCCTCCAGCGAGACGTTGCCCTGTTCGTGGATGACGCAGAGCACCTTCTTGGCGCCCTCCTGGGCCAGACGCTGCCCGACCGCCTCGCCGGTGACCCCTTCGTCCTGGCCGAAGTACTCGAGCACGCCCATGCTCTTCCACTGCTCGATGCCGGAGTTGAGTGCCACCACGGGGATGCCGGCGGCGGTCGCCTTCTGCACGGCGCCCCGCATCGCGTCCGGCTTGGCGAGCGTGACGGCGATGCCGTTCACCTTGCTGTCGATGGCGGTCTGCACGAGGTTGGCCTGCTCCGGCCCGTCGGCGTTGTTGGAGTACTTGAGGTCGATGTTGTCCTTCTTGGCGGCGGCCTCGGCACCCTTGCGCACCAGGTCCCAGAACGTGTCGCCCTGCACCTCGTGCGTGATCATCGCGATCGTGTAGCGGGGCGTGTCGGCGACGCCGGTGTTGCCCGAGTTGCTCTGCTCCTCTTCCTGCTTTCCGCCCTCGCTGCTGCAACCGGCCGCGGCCAGGGTCAGGACGGCGGCGGCGGCGAGCAACCTGCTGGCGGTGCGGTGCGTGATCACGATGTGCCCTCCTCAGCGCTGGGGTGGGGGTGTGAGATACGGCCGCTGGTTCACCTTCGCGGCCTCGTACGACTTGCGGGCCTGGCGCGTGGCGTCCATGGTGGACACTTCGGCGACGGGCACGTCCCACCAGGCTCCGCCGTCCGGCGCGGGCACGAGCGGGTCGGTCTCGACGTGCACGAGGATGGGCCCGTCGTGCGCCTTCGCGTCCTGAAGTGCGGCGCGCAGCTCCTGGACGGTCCTGGCCCGCAGCACGGGCACGCCGAGGCTCGCCGCGTTGGCGGCGAGGTCGACGGGGAGCACGTCGCCGTCGAGCCGGCCGGTGTCCGCGTCGCGGTATCGGTAGCGGGTGCCGAAGCGGGGCGCGCCCACGGTCTCGGAGAGCGCGCCGATCGAGGCGAAGCCGTGGTTCTGCACCAGGACGACGATGAGCTTGACGCCCTCCTGCACGGCGGTCACCAGCTCCGACGACATCATCAGGTAGGAGCCGTCGCCGACCATCACGAACACGTCCCGATCCGGCGCGGCCATCTTCGCTCCCAGGCCGCCGGCGATCTCGTAGCCCATGCAGGAGTACCCGTACTCGACGTGGTAGCCCTTCGGGTCGCGGGTGCGCCACAGCTTGTGCAGCTCGCCGGGCATCGAGCCGGCCGCGCACACGACCACGTCGCGCGGGTCGGAGACGTCGTTGACCGCGCCGATCACCTCGGACTGGGCCGGCAGCGGGCCGTGGCCGAGGTGGTACGCCCGCTCCACCGTCTCGTCCCACTCGGCGGCGAGCCGGCGGGCCTCCTCCCGGTACCCGTCGCCGACTGACCAGCCGGTCAGCGCCTCGGCCAGCGCGCCGAGCCCTTCCCGGGCGTCCGCGACGACCGAGACGCCGGCGTGCTTGGCCGCGTCGAAGGCGGCCACGTTGAGGTTGACGAACACCGCGTCGCCGAACGCGCTGCGCGAGGCGGTGGTGAAGTCGCTGTACCGGGTGCCGACACCGATCACCACGTCGGCCTCGCGGCACATGTGGACGGCGGCGCTGGTGCCGGTCGCGCCGGTGGCGCCGAGGGCGAGCGGGTGGTCGTACGGCAGGGATCCCTTGCCCGCCTGCGTCTCGGCGACCGGGATGCCGGTCGCCTCGGCCAGGCGCCGCAGCGCCTCGGTGGCCTCGGAGTAGATGACCCCGCCACCGGCCACCAGCACCGGCCGCCGGGCACCGCGGATCGCGGCGACCGCGCGGGCCAGCGCCGCCGGCTCCGGCACCGGCCGTGGCACGTGCCAGACCCGGTGGGCGAAGAGCTCCTCCGGCCAGTCGAACGCCTCGGCCTGCACGTCCTGCGGCAGCGCGACCGTGACCGCGCCGGTCTCCGCCGGGTCGGTCAGCACCCGCATCGCGCCGAGCAGCGCGGAGGGCAGCTGCTCGGGCCGCCACACCCGGTCGAAGAAGCGGGACACCGGCCGGAACGCGTCGTTGACCGACACGTCGGCCGCGCGCGGGTCCTCCAGCTGCTGGAGCACCGGGTCGGCGACCCGGGTGGCGAAGACGTCGCCGGGCAGCAGCAGCACGGGCAGCCGGTTGACGGTGGCGAGCGCGGCGCCGGTCACCATGTTGGTGGCACCCGGGCCGATCGACGACGTGCAGGCGAGCGTGCTGAGCCTGTTGCGCATGCGCGCGAACGCGGCCGCCGCGTGCACCATCGCCTGCTCGTTGCGGGACTGGTGGTACGGCAGCGCGCCGGGCTCGCGCAGCTCGGCCTCGTAGAGCGCCTGCCCGATCCCGGCGACGTTGCCGTGGCCGAAGATGCCGAAGCAGCCGGCGAAGAGCTTGTGCTCCACTCCGTCCCGCTCGCTGTGCTGTGCGGCGAGGAACCGGACGAGCGCCTGCGCGACGGTGAGTCTCATGTGGTCACTCCTTCCCGAACGGCAGTCGCGGGTCGAGCTCCTGCGTGGCCCAGGTCTCCCGGATCCAGGCGTGCGCGGGGTCGTCACAGATCTCCCAGGCGCGGCGCGGGCCAGCCATCACGTTGAGGTAGTACAGGTCGTAGCCGGGCGCGGCCATCGACGGCCCGTGCCAGCCCCGCGGGATCAGCACGACGTCGCCGCCGCGCACCTCGGCGAGCACGTCGATGTCCGGCCCGTAGACCCGCTGGTACGCCATCCCGCCGTCACCGCGCACCTCGAAGTAGTAGATCTCCTCCAGCACCGACTCGCCGGGCCGGTCCTCGTCGTGTTTGTGCGGCGGGTAGGACGACCAGTTGCCGCCCGGCGTCAGCACCTCGCAGGCGATGAGCCGGTCCGCCTCGAAGACGCCGGGCGTGCAGAAGTTGTTGACCTGGCGGGAGCAGCTGCCGGCGCCGCGCAGCTCGACGGGCACCTGCGACGCCGGGCCGTAGCGGGGCTCCAGCCGCCGGGAGGCCCGCGCCGTGGGGATCGCGAAGCGGCCCTCTCCGGTAACCGTGACGGTGGCGTCGCGCGGCGCGTACGCGAAGTCGGTCACGCCCGCGAAGACGTCCTCGCGACCTACCAAGGTAAAGGTGGAACCGTCGCACTCCACAGTGCACGATCCGGCGAGCGGCAGCACCAGCACCTCGTCGTCGCCCGTGTCGAAGGAAGAAACACCGTCGAGGTCCAGCACGCGCAGGCCGGAAAACCGCCAGCCGGCCGACGATGGGGTCACGTGCGTCGCGGGGCCCCCGGGGAATCGTGGAGCGCAGCGGAGCGATTTTTTGGGGTGCATCACAGCAGGCTCACCGCCGTGTCCACCGCGCCGGCCACGTCGTCGTCGGCCGGGTAGAGCAGCGAGCGGCCCGCCACGATTCCCTTCACGGTGGGCAGTCGCAGCGCCTTCTGCCAGCCCTCGAAGGCGGCGTCGCGGTCGGCCGGCACCTCGCCGCCGAGCAGCAGCGCGGGCAGCGTCGAGGCGGCCATCACCCGCTCCATGTCCGGCACGACCGGCACCTTCAGCCACGTGTACGCCGACGTGCCGCCGAGCCCGGACGCGACCGAGATGGCCCGGACCATCGCGTCGGCCGTCAGCTCGTTGCGCACCCGCCCGTCGACGCGGTGGCTGATGAACGGCTCCACCATCGCCATGAGCCGCCGCCCGGCGAGCGCGTCGACCGCCCGCGCGCAGCCCTCCATCGTGGACACCGTGGCCAGGTCGTCGGGGTCGATGCGCAGCAGCATCTTGCCGCCGTCGAAGCCCATCGCGGCGACCGCTTCCGCGCCGTACCCGGTGAACCGGTCGTCGATCTCGAACGCGGTGCCGGCGAGGCCGCCCCGGTTCATCGAGCCGATCACGACCTTGCCGTCGAGCGCGCCGAGCAGCAGCAGGTCTTCCAGCACGTCGGCGGTGCCGAGGACGCCGTGGACGCCGGGCCGGGCGAGCGCGGCGCAGAGCCGCTCGAGCAGCTCGCCGCGGTCGGCCATGGCCGTCGGGCGGGAGCCGGCGGCGAGCGCCCCGCGGGCCGGGTGGTCGGCGGCGACGAGGAAGAGCCGGTCGCCGATCGCGCCGCGCGGCCGCGACCGCGCCAGCTCCACGATGGACTGTGGCCGGCGCACGCGCGCGTCGGTGACGACGGCGAGCCGCTCAGCGAACATAGGCTTGGACCTCTTCCAGCGTGGGCATCGCGTCGGAGCAGGCCAGCCGCCCGGCGACGATCGCACCGGCCGCGTTGGCGAAGCGCATGACGCGGGCGGTCTCCCAGCCGGCGAGCAGCCCGTGGCAGAGCGCCCCACCGAACGCGTCGCCCGCGCCCAGCCCGTTGACCACCTGTACCGGCACCGGCGGCACCTCGACGGCGCCGGAGGCGTCGACGGCGAGCACCCCGCGCGGGCCCTGCTTGACCACCGCGAGGTCGGCGCCCCGGTCGCGGAGCGCCTTGGCGGCGGCGGCCGGATCCCGCTCGGCGACGGCGGTGTAGCACTCGTCGAGGTTGCCGACCGCCACGGTGGCGTAGGGCAGGGCCTCCTGGACCCAGCGCCGCGCCTCCTCGCGGGACGGCCAGAACATCTCCCGGTAGTCGAGGTCGAGCACGGTGATGCCGGCGCGATCGCGCACGCGGAGCGCGGCGAGCGTGGCGGAGCGGCTGGGCTCCTCGCACAGCCCGGTGCCGGTCACCCAGAGGACGCCCGCGGACCGGATCGCCTCGACGTCCAGGTCTTCCGCCCTGATCTGGAGGTCGGGCGCCGTGGGATAGCGGTAGAAGTAGAGCGGGAAGTCGTCCGGCGGGAAGATCTCGCAGAACGTCACCGGTGTCGGCAGGTGCTCCACCGCCGTCACGTACCGGTCGTCGACCCCGTAGCCGCGCAGCGCGCTGTGGACGAAGTCGCCGAACGGGTCGGCACCGGTGCGGGTGACGACCGCGACCCGGCGGCCGTAGCGGGCGGCGGCGACCGCGACGTTGGTCGGGCTGCCGCCCAGGTACTTGCCGAACGTCTCCACCTCGGCCAGCCCGACGCCCACCTGGAGCGGGTAGATGTCCACACCGACCCGGCCCATGGTGAGCACGTCGAAGTTTTCTGGGCGCTGCTCGTGGCTTCGCGGGCCCGCGAAGCCACGAGCAGCGCTGGGAGGGCTGGCCATCAGAGGCTCCGCAGGTAGTCGACGCTCGCCGCCACGTCGGGCAGCGGGTCGGCGCCCGGGCCGGTGAGCATGACGTCCTGCTCCAGCACGTACCACCCGGTGTAGCCGGCCGCGTCGAGCGTGCGCACGATGCCGGCGATGTCGACGTCGCCCTTGCCGAGCGGGCGGAACATGCCCGCGCGCACCGCCTCCGCGTACGTCACGTCGCGGCCCCGCACGCGCGCGGCGAGCCCGGCGTCGACGTCCTTGAGGTGCACGTGCGCGACGCGGCCGGGGTGCTCGGCGGCGATGCGGGCCGGGTCGGCGCCGCCCACCGCCAGGTGGCCGGTGTCGAGGCAGAGCGGGACCGTGCTGCCGGCGAGCACGCGGTCGACGTCGTCAGCGGTCTCCACCATCGTGCCCACGTGCGGGTGCAGCGTGGGCGTCAGGCCGGCCGCGGCGACCGCGGCAGCGGCACCGTCCAGATTGGACAGCAGGGTGGCCCAGCCGGCCGCGTCGAGCTCGGGACGCGCGTCGTATCCGTGCCCTCCGGTGTCGGCGGCGAGCACGACCGTGCCGGCGCCGGCGGCGGCGTAGCGCGCGGCGACGGCCCCCACCTCCGGCCGCGGGTCGCGGCCGGGCTCGTGCAGGACCGCCGGGACGAAGCCGCCGACCGCGCGCAGACCGTGGGCCGCGAGCACGCCGGCGGGGTCGTCGGGAAGGTATCCCACCGGCCCGAACTCGGTGGCCGCGAGGCCCAGCGAGCGCATCTCGCCGAGCACCCGGTCGGCCGGCAACTGGAAGCCCCAGCCGGGGACCTCACACACTCCCCACGAGATGGGCGCTCCCGCGATCCGCACGTCCATGCCGTCCCTCCCAGGGCTACCTTCCGCCCCGGTTCAGGACTTTGTCAATACATTCTGACTAAGTGGTCGCGACCTGGAGGCGTAGCTCGCGCCGCCTCGCCCACCAGCGGACCGCGAACCAGCAACTCGTGGTGAGCGCGGCGCCGGCGATCGCGTCGACGATGTAGTGGTTGGCCGTGAGCACGACCGCGATCGTCATCGCGATCGGCATCAGCACCCCGATCACCTTGACCCACAGCCGCCGGGCGGCGATCGCGATCGCGATGCCCATCAGCAGGTCCCAGCCCACGTGCAGGCTCGGCACCGCGGCGTACTGGTTGGTGAACATGGGTGGCTGGAGCACCCGGTACGCGTGCGAGCTGACCGTCACCGTGTCGACCATGTCCAGGTGCGCGAGCCGGGGCGGCGCCACCGGAAAGGTCGCGAAGATCACCATGCCGATCGCGCCGGACATGATCATCGCGTTGCGCGTGCGCAGGTAGATGACCTGGTGCTTGCGGGCCAGCCAGATCAGCGTGACCGCGATGACCGGCCAGTGGCCCCAGATGTAGATCCAGTTGAATACCGTGCTGACCCGGGACGAGCTGGCGAAGGTGTCCTGTAGCCACTGCTCGTGGTGCAGCCCGAGCGCCCTCTCCAGGTCGACCACCCGCGCGGCGTTCGCGACCGCCGAGCTGACTGAACCCTCCGTCAGATGGCGTACGCCGAAGTAGATGACGATGGCACCGAGCAGGATGAAGATCTGCTGCCCGAGCCGCACTGACTGCATGGTCTTGATGGCCGGCGTGCCGCTGCCCTGCCGGACGTGCCCAGTCCCCGTTATGACCGCCATAAGCACAGCCTCCAACCTGATCTTCACACTTCCATCCGGGCCGGGCACCGACTTCTCCCTGATTCCCGGATCGGACCGGAGGGTGAGAACGCCCTAGGGGTCGCATGGTTTGCTGTGCGGATGGAGATCCGGCGGATCAGCTCAGAGGAGCGGCTCACGCACGCGTTCCCCCTTCAGGCGTACGCCTTCGAGGCGAGCCCGGCTCCCCTTGAGGAGGCAGAAAAGCTCCGCGAGTACCTCCCCTTCCAGGAGGACAACCTCACCCTCGTGGCGGAGGAGGGCGGCACCTCGCTCGCCGCCGTCTCCGCCGTGCCGATGCGGCAGAACGTGCGCGGTGTGCTACACCCGATGGCCGGCGTCGCGGGAGTGGCGGTGCACCCGCTCGCCCGCCGCCGTGGCCACGTCCGCACGTTGCTTACCCGCCTGCTGGGCGACATGCGTGACGATGGCCACCCGGTCAGCGCGCTGTACCCGTTCCGGGCCTCGTTCTACGAGCGCTTCGGCTACGTGGGGCTGCCCAAGCGGCGCCACGTCACGTTCGCCCCCGCCGACCTCGGCCACCTCGTCCGCGCCGACCTGCCCGGCGAGCTCATCTGGGAGCGGAGCGGATCCGGGTACGACGCGTACCGCGCGTTCACGCTGCGGCTGGCCGCCGAGCGGCACGGCTTCGCGGTCTTCCCCGACTACCGGGCCGAGCGGCTGCGCGCCGACGACGCCCGCTGGATCGTCACCGCCCGGGTGGGCGGCGAGGTGGCGGCGGCGGCCGCGTACCGCCTCAGCGGCTACGGCGCCGAGCTGGTGGTGGACGACCTGCTCACCACCACGCCGCTGAGCCGCGCGCTGCTGCTCCAGTTCTTCGCCCGGCACGTCGACCAGGTCGAGCGCGTGGTCGCCGGCATCGCGGCGGACGAGCTTCCCGAGCTGTGGGCCACCGACCTGGGCACCGTCACCGAGTCGCGCACCCGCGTCCCCAACGCGAACGCGCCGATGGCCCGCGTGCTCGCGGTGCCGGCGCTGGCCGGCGCGCGGGTCGGACCGGGCCGGGCGGTGGTGGAGGTGGTCGACGACCCGTTCATCGCCGGCACGTACCTGCTGGACGGGCGCGGCGGCCAGCTGGAGGTGGGTGGCGACGAGCCGGGCGTACCCCGGGCGACGCTGAACGCGGCCGGCTTCTCCGCGCTCGTGTACGGCGTGCTGGACCCGGACGACCTGCCCCTACGCGGGTTCGGTGCCGTGCCCGCCGACGCCGGCGCTCAGCTGCGGACGCTCTTCCCCCGCGCCGTCCCGTACCTGTTCGCGGACTTCTGAGCGACCGGTCAGGCGCCGGGCGAGGAGCGCGGCGGCGAGCAGCACCGCGAACACCGCCGCCACCACCTCGACACCCGCGGAGCTGAGCGCGGCGGAGAGCGAGTGCTGGATCTGGCCGGCGGCGGCCACGACCGGATCGTCCACGGCCGACCGGTCGGCGCTGAGCCGGATCTCGTACCAGCCGTAGTACGCCACGTAGGCGCCGGCGAGCAGCAGCAGCGCCCCACCCAGCCGGGAGATCGCCGAGCCGGCCCGGCGCACCGCGCGGATCAGCGAGGTGCGCAGCAGCCCCACGGCGAGGGCGGCGGCGCCGACGGCGAGGCCCATGCCGGCGGCGTACGCGAGGAAGAGCCCGACCCCGGCGCCGGTGGAGCCGGCCCGCATGCTCGCCACGACGATGGCCAGGAAGGGCCCGATGGTGCAGCTGAGCGACGCGGCGGCGTAGGCGGCGCCGAAGAGGGCCATCGACGGGAGCGTGCGGCGCAGCTCCGGTGCCCGCGGGCCGCGCCAGGGTGCGGGCAGTGACCGGCCGGCGGCGAGCCACCCGCCCACGGCGATCAGCAGCACGCCGAGACCGACGGTCACCCACGGCAACCGCTCCTGGATCCAGCCGGCGGCCGGCGCCACCGCGAGCCCGAACGCGCCGAACACCGCGACGAACCCCGCGGTCATGGCCGCCGTCGAGGCCAGGGCCCGCCGGACGGTGTCGCCCGTGGACTCACCGGCGACGAGCAGGGACAGGTACGCGGGCAGCAGCGCGAAGCCGCACGGGTTGACCGCCGCGAGCATGCCCGCGGTCAGCGCCAGCACCAGCGTGGTCTGTGTCATCGCTCAGCCGGCCAGCTCGGCGACCTTGCCCTCGAACGTGACGCTGTCCATCCACCCCTGGCTCAGGACCTTGCCGTCGCGGTCGAGGAAGACGTACGTGCTCTGCTCGGTGATCTTGAACTTCTTCCACACCGCGCCGGCCTGGTCGTTGAGGTGGGTGACGTCCCCGACCTCCCCGTCGGTGACGAACTCCTTCATCTCGCCGGCGTCACCGAGGCCGGCGACGCCCAGCAGGTTGACCTTCGTGCCGAACTCGTCCTGCATGTCCGATACCGAGGCGGCCTGCCCGAAGCAGGTGGCGCACCACGGCGCCCAGAACCACAGCACCGTCGGCCGCCCCGCGAGCCTTGCCGCGTCGAACGCCTTGCCGTCGAGCGTGGTGCCGGTGAACGTGAGCGTGGCCGGCACCGGTGCCTGCTTCTTGTCGCCGGCGGGCTGGGCGTCGGCGGCGGCCGGCTGCTGGCCCGCGTTCCAGTCCGCGCCCGGTGTCGTCCCTCCGGCGCAGCCGCCGGCCACCAGCGTTGTGGCGAGCAGGGCTGCCGCGACCAGCCGGACACGCATGCGGGACCTCCAAGGTGTGGCGCTGCGCCCCTGAGTACGGCACGCGGACGCCCGCGGTTCAACGCTCGCGTGGCACCCTTGGTCGATGTCGACCACCGCGCTGACCCGCAACGTCCTGGGCGTCTGGGGTGCGGACGGCGCGCGCTGGCTGGCCGGCCTACCCGCAACTCGGGCCGAGGTGGCGCGCGCCTGGGACCTGCGCCTGGGCGATCCCTACCCGCTCAGCTACCACTGGGTGGAGGCGGTGACCCGGGCGGACGGCACGCCGGCCGTGCTCAAGCTCGGCGTGCCCGGCGCCGACCACCTGCCGGTCGAGGCGGCCACGCTGGAGTGCTGGGCCGGCGCGGGCGCCGTGCGGCTGCTCGCCTACGAGCCGGCGTGGGGCGCGCTGCTGCTGGAGCGGGCGGAGCCGGGCACGCTGGCGCGGACGCTGGTCCCGGCGCGGGACACCGAGGCGACCGCGGCGATCCTGGCCGTGATGCGGCGGCTGCACGCGGCGCCGGTACCCGATGGGGTCCTGCCCGACCTGGAGTCGCAGGGTGCGGCCTTCGCCGCGCACCTGCGGGCCTATCCCGGCGACGACCCGCTCCCCCGCGACCTGGTCGAGCGCGCGGGCCGGCTCTTCGACGAGCTGTGCGCGTCCGCGCCGGCGCGGGTGGTGCTACACGGCGACCTGCACCACGACAACGTGCTGCGCGCGGAGCGCGAGCCGTGGCTGGCGATCGACCCGCACGGCGTGGTCGGCGACCCCGGCTACGAGGCCGGCTCGCTGGTCCACAACCCCGACCCGGAACGCCACGACGACGCGCTGCTCGCGCTGGTGCCGGCCCGGATCGAGCAGCTCGCCGACGGGATGGGGCAGCCGGTGGAACGCGTCCTCGCGTGGGCGTTCGTCAAGTCGGTGCTCTCCGAGGTGTGGACCGCCGAGGGCGACGGCAGCGAGGTCGGCGGCCGCGCGCTCGACGTCGCGCTCGCGTTATTGCCGCGACTGTGACGTGGCCGGCCGCTATGGTCGGGCGTCATGGGCGAGGAGTGGCTCAGCACCAACCAGGCCTACTGGGACGAGCGCGCACCGCTACACACCACGAGCGACTTCTACGACGTGCCGAAGTTCAAGGCCGGCGCCACGTCGCTGCGGCCGTTCGAGATCGCCGAGATGGGCGACGTGACCGGGAAACGGCTGCTGCACCTGCAATGCCACTTCGGCCAGGACACGCTCTCCTGGGCCCGGCTCGGCGCCCGCGTCACCGGCCTGGATTTCGCGGAGTCGGCCATCGAGGCGGCCCGCACGCTGGCCACTGAGATCGGCGTGCGCGGCGCCCGCTTCGTCCAGTCCAATGTGTACGACGCGCCGGCCGCCCTCGGCGAGCGCTTCGACATCGTCTACACCGGGCTCGGCGCGCTCGGCTGGCTGCCCGACATGGCGGCGTGGGCCCGGGTGGTCGCCGACCTGCTGGAGCCGGGTGGGGTCTTCTACCTGGCGGAGTTCCACCCGTTCGCCGGCGTGCTCGACGCCGAGACCGGCACCACGGTCACAAACGACTACTTCCCGGCCGCCCCGACGACGTTCGACGAGCCCGGCAGCTACGTCGACTGGGCCCTGCCGACCGTCCACAATCGAGCGACGCTCTGGCGGCACCAGATGGGCACCATCGTGAGCGCGATCTGCGCGGCGGGGCTGCGGCTAGAGTTCCTGCACGAGCACGACTGGACGCTCTTCGACAACTTCTACAACCTGGTCCGCCACGACGACGGCACCTTCCACCGCCCGGACGGCTCCCCCAGCCTCCCGATGATGTACTCCCTCCGCGCCACCAGGTCCTGAAGGACGACGGTGGGCCGGCGATCCGCGGGCACCGCTCCCGGCCGGCGGCTCGCCAGGGCGAGCCGAAATCCCCGGCCGTCCACTGCCGGCTCCGCGGGACAAGCCCCGGTCTGGTGACCGTCGCCTCGGCACAGGGCATTGTGGACAAACGAACCACGCGCTGGGTGAGCGTGATCAGCGGCGGACGGGTGCGGCCGCGGGAGCAGCGGTCTGGACCACGACGGACATCGCGGTAGCTCAAATCTGCTTGAATCGAGCCCGAGACCGCGGCGACCCTGATCCCGAAAGGTCTCTAGAGACCTTTCGGATTCGGGGTGTTTCCCCTTCGTGAGCTTCTGGAGATAGATTTGCCCACGTCTGTCAGCTGTAGACCGTTTGGTGGTTGCGGTGAGAGCCGTGCCGGGGCTTGGCACGCCGGCTGCGGCTTCCGGGGGTCGGCCAGACCGCGAAACACGATGATCAACGGATCGCCGGGGCACCTTTGCACTGCTCGGGAGAATCTGCTCAGCCATGGGGCGGCGTCATGATCGTTAGCCCGAAAAGGCTGTGACACGCCGTTATCGGGGCTAACGATCATGCGGAGCGGCCGCGGTGGTCCCGCATCTCCCACGTGACGGGACGATCGGGTCGGGATCTGGCAGGCGCCGTGATCGTTAGCCCGGAACCCGCGTGACACGCGGGCGAGAACGCGGGATCCGGGCTAACGATCATCGAAACGCGGTGAGCGCCCAGGGCCGCGGAGCCCTTGCTCGGCCCCGCCACAAGCGGCCAAGATCGCGAAAGTCGACTGGCCCACGTCCCAGCAGCGGACGGGTGAGGCTGCGGCAGCAGCGGTCCGGACCACGACGAACATCGCGGGAGTCCAAATCCTCGTCCCAACAGGGATTCAGCGGCCAAACACCTCCATCTGTGACGCAGCGTCAGGCTGGCTCAGCTGAAACTCGAGCGACGAAGCCCTGCTTTTGATCTCCCACCGCCCTGGTCGGCAACAGGCATTGTGGACAAACACCGCCGCACCGCGTGGCGCGGGCCGCGCATCCGGACCAGACCACGACAAATATCGCGGTAGCTCAAAACCCAGTCCTAAGTGGCTCTGTTACTTGTCGTACTTGTAGAGGTTGTACTTCTTCATCAGGTTGATGAGGCTCTGCGCGTACGTGGGCGACGTGGCGTAACCCGCCTTGTGGATCTCGATGGCGAAGCGGTTGGGGTCGCGGCTGTACGCGAACGCCTTCTTGTACCTGGGGTTGACCGTCAGGAAGCGCCCGTGGTCGGCGAATGAGCCGGTCGCGTTGCGGTACGCGCGGAACGACGCCGTGGTGCGGTAGCACTTCTTGCCGTCGCACTCGGTCGTGGCGTACGTACGGCAGCCCACCGCGATCCCACCCGGGCTGCCGAAGCACTTGATGCCGAAGTAGCTGTGGTCGCGGCGGGTCAGCCAGCTGCCGCCCCATCCGGACTCCAGGATCGCCTGCGCGATGGTGACCGAGGCGGGCACCTTGTACTGCCGGAAGCCCGCCCGCGCGGGGCCGGCGGTCCGGGTGACGAACTGGCCCGCGTTGGCCGGCGGCACGGTGGGCGCCATCTGGCCGCACCACGGGAGCGTGGGCGGGTTGCCGCGCCAGTCCACGTTGGAGTCCGCGACGAAGCGGCTGCCGGGCAGCTTGTTCCAGGCGGCGGTGCGGCGCATCTTGCCGCTGACGAGCTCACCCCAGACCTGGCACTCGACGTGCAGTACGGTCCCCTCGGCCAGACCCCCGACGCGGCCGAAGCGGGTGCTCGGGCCACGGCGCACGTTGACCGGGCCGGTGCCGGTGCGCACGGTGGGCAGCGCGGCGCCTTTCGGGCCGCACCAGTGCACCCAGGGGCGCCGGGGGCTCCAGCGCACGTAGGCGTCGGAGATGTAGCGGCCGTTGGACAGGCGGTCCCAGCCCGGGGTACGGCGCTGGGTTCCGGCGATGAACTGCCCGTACACCTGGCACACCACCGCCACGCGGCTGCCTTCGGCGATGCGGCCGACGTGGGCGTCCGCGGTGGAGGGGCCGGCGCGCAGGTTGAGGCCGGTGCCACCGGAACGCACGGTGGCGGTGGGACCGCCGGCGGCGGCCGCCGCGGGGCTCGGCACGAGGAGGGACACGACCACGAACGCTTCAAGGGCGTACCTCATGCACTACACGGTATTTGCCCGAATTGCGACTGAAGAGGAAATTGTGAAAAAAGTCCTCAGAACGAGAGACACTCGCACTCGGTCATCAGCGCCCGCACGTTCCGCACGTACCTCGGATTGGGGATGACGAGCCCGTTCGGGGTGTCGACGGCGCCGAAACCGAAGTTGTACGACGCGATCACCGCGTTGAGGAGGCAGAGCTCCGTGACGCCGCACGCGGTGAGCGTGTAGTCGCCCTCGAAGTACACGTCGCCGAAGTACTTGACAAGCCAGGCCAGGTAGTTGGCGCCGAGCGTCGCGTTGTCCTTGTGGTCGCGGACGTCGTACGACTGGCCGAAGCGCTGGTTGACGAACGTGGCCGTGTCCGGCATCACCTGCATGAGCCCGATGCCGCCGTCACACGCGATGATGTTCGACTGCCAGCCGCTCTCCTGCCAGGCGGTCGCCTTGACGAGGTTGAGCGGCACCTTGATGCTCGGCGCCGACGTCGGCCAGTAGGTGCGGCCGGCTGCCGCGGTCAGCGCCTCCTTCACCTGCGCGCGGGTGGCCGCGGTGCCCTCACGCTTGGCCACGCAGCCCTCCGGCGCCGGCTTCGGCGGCGCCGGCGGCAGCTGGGTCTCCACCGGCGGCTTGCGCTTCGGCTTCGGCTTCGGCTTGGCCGGCGGGCGCGTGGTGGGCGACTTCTTCGGCGTGGGCTTCGGGGTGGCGCTCGGCGTCGCCGCGGCACCCCACTCCTGCGCCAGCGGCTCGACCTCCGGAGTCTCGTCGGCCACGACGGCGGAATCCGACGGCGGCTCGTCACGCGTCCGCTCCAGACACCCCGTCAAGCCGAACAACATAACGACCGCCAAAACCCCCGCGCGCACCTTCACCGTGCCTGCCTTTCGTTTGCGACCGCGGGGCTCGCATGTCACCACAGCGTCGGCCCGTCCAGGCCGCGGGAGCTCACTCCTCGCGCTTCACGGTGCGCACCATAACAGCTCGTCAACGGCCTATCGGGGGGCTGAACCCGACATGTCTGGCACATCCGGCGACGGGTTTTGGATCCGCGCCCGGGTCGCCCACGCCACCATGAAGACCGCCGTCCACATCACGCCGAGCAGCACCGACGTGACGAGCTGGCTCGCGGTGTTCCACCCGACGTAGAGACGGGCCCCGCTCACCGTCACCACGCCCACGACCGCCACGGTCCACACAGCCACGCCGGCCATCCACGGGGTACGCCGCGCGATGAGCCACGCGAGCGTGCAGAGGCTGGCGGTGACGACCGCGTGCTGGGTCAGGATAAAGCGCTCCGACACCAGCGCGCGCTCCGCCACGGCCAGCAGCACCAGCGGCAGGAACGCACCCGCGGTGGCCACGAGCGTGACGAGGTCGCGGCGCCACGCCCGGCTGCGCCACCCGAGCACGACCGCGGCCAGCGCGACGACGACCACGAGGCTCTTGGGCCCCATGACGTCGACGACCACGTCGGCCGCGTGGGCGAAGCCCTCCGTGCGCCGGGCGGCGAACCAGTCCGCGATGACGTCGTCCACCACCGACAGTCCACTGTGGCGCACGACGAAGTTGACCACGAACGCCATCGCGAGCGCGAAGAGCAGCAGCAGCCCGAGCCCGAAGACGAGGTTGGCCACGAACGCCCACGCCGGCCCGAAGCGCATGGAGAGCAGGAAGAACAGCAGCCCGTACCGCTGGTGGACCCACCGCAGCGGCGGGAGCGCCGCCGCCCGCCGGGCCAGCGCGAGCGCGGGGTCGGGGTTGCGGCCCAGCCACCGTCCAAGAAGGACGATCGCGATGACCGCGATGAGCAGGACCAGCACGGCGCCGGTGGCCTTGCCGAGGTAGCGGGAGACCGTCTCGTACGACTCGCCGGCCAGGTAGCCGACGAGGACGGAGGCGCCGACCCAGGTGACCACGCCCAGCGCGTTCCACGGGGCGAAGCGGCGGTAGGGCATGCCGGCGCCACCGGCCAGCCGCGGCGCGAGCGTGCGCACGAAGGCTAGCCACCGGGCGCCGAACATCGCCCGGCCACCCAGCCGGTCGAGCATGGCATCGGCCTTCTGCCAGCGCTCGTAACCGATCCGCGCGCCCCACCGCCCGGACCGCAGGCGGGGACCGTAGCGGCGGCCGCTGCGGAACGCGAGCGTGTCACCGACCAGCGCGGCGGCGATCATCACGATCACGGCCGGGGTCAGGCGGAGCGTGCCGAGGTAGGCGAGGAAGCCGACGGTGAGCAGCGTCGCCTCGGCCGGCACGACCAGCCCCACGATGACGGCCGTCTCGCCCGCGACGAGGATCGCCGCCACCGCGTAGACCAGCAGCGGCGGCAGGTCCGTCAGGAGATTCACCAGGTCTTGCACGCCCGCCCCCACACGTACGACAGCATGCCAGGCCAATGTGACAGGCCCTAGGGCCTGTCTTGATCTCGGCCCGTTCGGAGATGTGCGCGACAGGCCCTTGCCCCGGCGCTGGCCGATGATCACAGGTTCGGGACAATGGACGGCATGCAGACCCGCTCGGACCTCCGCAACGTCGCGATCATCGCCCACGTCGACCACGGCAAGACGACCCTGGTCGACGCCATGCTGCGGCAGGCCGGCGCCCTCCATCGCGGCGACGTCGCCGACCGGATCATGGACTCGATGGATCTGGAGCGGGAAAAGGGCATCACGATCCTGGCCAAGAACACCGCTGTCCGCTACGTCCCCGCGGCCGGCGAGCCGGTCACCATCAACATCATCGACACCCCTGGTCACGCCGACTTCGGTGGCGAGGTGGAGCGTGGGCTCACCATGGTCGACGGCGTGCTGCTGCTCGTCGACGCGAGCGAGGGGCCGCTGCCCCAGACCCGGTTCGTGCTGCGCAAGGCGCTCAAGGCCCGCCTGCCGATCATCCTGGTGATCAACAAGGTCGACCGCCCCGACGCGCGGATCAAGGAGGTCGTCGACGACACCTACGAGCTCTTCCTCGACCTCGACGCCGACGAGAGCCAGATCGACTTCCCCATCGTGTACGCGTGCGCCCGCGACGGCCTCGCCTCGCTCGCCCAGCCGGCCGACGGCGGGATGCCCGACTCGCCCGACCTCCAGCCGCTCTTCCAGACGCTGCTCGACACGATCCCCGCCCCGTCGTACGACGAGGGGGCGCCGCTCCAGGCACACGTCACCAACCTCGACGCCTCTCCGTTCCTGGGCCGGCTCGCGCTCTGCCGGGTCCGGCAGGGCACGATCCGCAAGGGGCAGACGGTGGTCTGGTGCCGCGAGAGCGGTGCCGAGGAGCGGGTGCGCATCTCCGAGCTGCTGATGACCGACGGGCTGGAGCGCAAGCCGGCCGACGCGGCCGGGCCGGGCGACATCATCGCGGTCGCCGGCATCCCCGAGATCATGATCGGCGACACGCTCGCCGACGCGGAAAACCCGATCGCGCTGCCCCGCATCACCGTCGACGAGCCGGCCATCTCGATGACGATCGGCACCAACACCTCGCCGCTCGTCGGCCGCGTCAAGGGCGCCAAGGTCACCGCCCGCATGGTCAAGGACCGCCTCGAGCGCGAGCTGGTCGGCAACGTCTCGCTCCGCGTCCTGCCCACCGAGCGGCCGGACACCTGGGAGGTGCAGGGCCGCGGCGAGCTCGCCCTCGCCATCCTGGTCGAGCAGATGCGCCGCGAGCAGTACGAGCTGACCGTCGGCAAGCCGCAGGTGGTGACCCGGGTGGTCGACGGCAAGATCTACGAGCCGATGGAGCGCCTCACGATCGACGCGCCCGACGAGTACCTCGGCGCGATCACCCAGCTCCTCGCCACCCGCAAGGGCCGCATGGAGCAGCTGGTCAACCACGGCACCGGCTGGATCCGGATGGAGTGGCTGGTGCCGGCGCGCGGGCTGATCGGCTTCCGCACCGAGTTCCTCACCGACACCCGGGGCACCGGCATCCTGCACCACGTCTTCGAGTCGTACGAGCCGTGGGCGGGCGAGCTGCGCACCCGCAACACCGGTTCGCTGGTGGCCGACCGCACCGGCGCGGTCACCGCGTTCGCGATGCTCAACCTCCAGGAGCGGGGCACGCTCTTCGTCGAGCCGTCCACCGAGGTGTACGAGGGCATGATCGTCGGGGAAAACTCCCGCTCCGACGACATGGACGTCAACATCACCAAGGAGAAGAAGCTCACCAACATGCGCGCCTCCACCTCCGAGGAGACGGAGAAGGTGATCCCGCCGCGCAAGCTCTCGCTGGAGCAGGCGCTGGAGTTCTGCCGCGAAGACGAGTGCGTGGAGGTGACGCCGGCCGCCGTGCGCCTGCGCAAGGTGACGCTCGACGCCACCCAGCGCGCCCGCGACACCGCCCGGCGCAAGCATGCTGGATGACCTGCCTCCGGGCGTGTCCGTCTACATCGGACCGCTGGACGGGCCGGCGCGCCACACCCGCCTGCCGGAGCAGACCCACTACGCCGCCAGCACGATGAAGGTCGCCGTGCTGGCGGCGCTGCACCGCTCCGGCGCCGACCTCGACGCCGAGGTGCCGGTGCACAACGTCTTCGCCTCGGCGGCCGGCGGGATGTTCGGCTGCACCCGCGACTACGACAGCGACAGGGGCGTGTGGGAGCGGCTGGGCGGCACGGTCCCGCTGGGCTGGCTGGCCGAACGCATGATCACCAAGTCGAGCAACCTGGCCACCAACATCGTGCTCGGCCACGTGGGGCTCGACGCGGTCGCCGAGGTGTGGGCCCTCGCCGGCGCGCGACACAGCGTGACCCGGCGCGGCATCGAAGACTACGCCGCCCGCGACGCCGGCCTCGACAGCCTGGTCACGGCCGCCGACCTGGCCGCGCTCTTCACCGCGATCGTCACCGGGCGGCTCGGCCCGCCGGACGCCATGGTGGCGACGCTCCTGCGCCAGGAACGCACCGAGGACCTCGCCGCCGGACTCCCGGAGGGCACCCGCGTCGCGCACAAGAACGGCTGGGTCGACGGCGTGCGCCACGGGGCCGGCGTGGTCTTCCCGGACGACGCGCCGCCGTACGCGATCGCCGTCTGCACCACCACGGACCTGGCCGACGCCGACGCGTGCGGGCTGATCGCGCGCGTGTCGGCGGCCGCTTGGGAGCGACGATGATCAGCCAGATCCACACCCACCGCGTGTCCGCGCCGCTGCACACGCCGTTCGTGACCGCGCTGCGCCGGGCCACCACCGTCGAGACGCTGGTCGTGGAGATCGTCGATAGCGACGGGCGCTCCGGCTTCGGCGAGGCGCCGCAGGTGTGGCAGGTGACCGGCGCCTCCGTGGCCGGCAGCGAGGCCTGCGTCCGCGAGATCCTCGCGCCGCTGCTCACCGGCCGCGACCCCGACGACCTGCACGCACGGCTGGCCGAGACGCGGCGCGCGGTCGCCGGCAACGAGGCCGCCAAGGCCGCCGTCGACACCGCGCTGCACGACCTTGCCGCGCGCCGGCTCGGCGTACCCCTGGCGCGCCTCCTGGGTGGGACGGCGTCGCGGGTTCCCACGGACGTCACGCTCTCCGCCGGCGCGGCCGGCGCCCTGGCCGCGGCGGCCCAGGACCGGGTGGCGGAGGGTTTCGCGGTGCTCAAGCTCAAGGTGGCGCTCGATGCCGCGGGTGACATCTCCCGGGTACGCGAGGTGCGCGCGGCGGTCGGCGACGGGCCCCGCATCCGGCTGGACGCCAACCAGGGCTGGACGCCGCGCGAAGCGGTGCGGGTGATCCGGGGCATCGAGGACGCGGGGCTCGACGTCGAGCTCGTTGAGCAGCCGGTGCCGGCGTGGGACCTCGACGGGCTGGCCTGGGTGAGCGAGCGGGTGTCGCTGCCGATCTTGGCCGACGAGGCCGTCTACGGCGTACGCGACCTCGTCGAGGTGATCCGCCGGCGGGCCGCCGACATGGTCAACGTCAAGCTCGCCAAGTGCGGCGGCCT
This sequence comes from Phytohabitans sp. LJ34, assembly GCF_052068095.1. Classification (NCBI taxonomy): domain Bacteria; kingdom Bacillati; phylum Actinomycetota; class Actinomycetes; order Micromonosporales; family Micromonosporaceae; genus Phytohabitans; species Phytohabitans sp. LJ34. The sequence continues at coordinate 153,531 of NZ_JBQHDG010000025.1, forward strand.
CGGCCCGGCGCGCACGCTGCTGGAGCTCGCCGCCGCGCACGGGATGGGCACCGTGGTCGGCTCGATGATGGAGACCCAGGTCGGCATCGGCGCCGCGGCGAGCCTCGTCGCCGCCTACGGCACGACGGCGGTCTGCGACCTCGACGCCGCCTGGTGGCTCGCGTCGTCTCCGGTCGAGGGCGGCATCCGGTACGCGGAGGCGCACGTCGTGCTGCCGGACGACCCCGGGCTCGGCGTGAAGATAATATCCAAGGATGGCGACTGAGCCGGCAGTTGGTTTCGTAGCGACCCCGGTGGCGACGCTGTGGTCCGACCCGGCGGCGGTCCGCCCCGTCGACGCGCCCGCACTCGCCCCCCGCGCCGACATCGCGGCCTGGGTGTCCAGGATGGACCACGACCAGCGGGTTGGTGAGTGCGTCGTCAGTCAGCTGCTGCTCGGCGAGCGGGTGCTCGTCGACGAGCTGCGTCCGGACGGCTGGGCCCGGGTCGTGGCCGTGGAGCAGCCGGCGGCGCGGCTGGACCCGCGGGGGTACCCGGGCTGGATGCCGGCGGCCCAGCTCGCCTTCACCGCCGGCCCGGAGCCCTCGCTGGTGGTGGACGCGGTCACGACGGGCCTGCGCGACCGCCCCGGCGGGCGGGTCGTGCTGCCCGGCGTGGTCCTCGGCACCCGGCTCGCGCCGGCCGGCCCGCCGGTCGACGGCTTCCAGCCGGTACACGTGCCGGGGCTCGAGCGTCCGCTGTGGGCGTCAGGCGGAGCGGTGGCGCCGTGGCCGTCGCCGGCGACCGGCGTGCTCGCCCTGGCCCGCCGGCTCGTCGACCGCGTGTACGTGTGGGGCGGCATGTCCGGCGACGGCATCGACTGCTCCGGGCTCGTACACCTGGCGTGGCGGCGCCTCGGCGTACGGCTCCCCCGCGACGCGAGCGACCAGGCGGACGCCACCGCACCGCTCCCGCCCGGCGAGGAGCGCCCTGGCGACCTGTACTTTTTCGCCCGTCCCGGGCGCCCCGTCCACCATGTGGGCTTCGTGTCCGACCGGGGCCCGGGTCACCTGCTGCACGCCTGTTACCGGCAGCGGCTCGTGGTCGAGGAGCCGATGCCCGCGGAGCGCGCCGCCACGTTGGTGGCGGCGCACCGCGTCGTCAGTGGTCCGCGCTGACTAATTCCTTCTTGCTGTCGCGGGACGACTTGATGAGGCTCGCCACGGTGGCGACGATCAGCGTGCCGATGATGACGGTCAGCGACAGCCAGATCGGGATGTGCGGCGCCCAGCCGACGTGCTCGCCGCCGTTGATGAACGGCACATTGTTGTCCGCGAGCGCCTCGAGCACCAGCTTGACCCCGATGAAGCCGAGGATGACCGACAGGCCGAGCGACAGGTAGACGAGCCGCTCCAGCAGGCCGCCGAGCAGGAAGTAGAGCTGGCGCAGGCCCATCAGCGCGAACACGTTGGCGGTGAAGACGAGGTAGGGCTCGTCGGTGATGCCGAAGATCGCCGGGATCGAGTCGAGCGCGAAGATGAGGTCGGTCGTGCCGATCGCGATCATCACGATCAGCAGCGGCGTGAACATGCGCCGGCCCTTGGTGTCGACCGTCGTGAAGCGCCCGTTGCCGTAGTCGTTGGAGACCCGCAGGGCGCGCCGCGCGTACCGGATGACGACGTTTTCCTTGTAGTCCTCGGCGTCCATTTCGCCCTGGCGGGCGAGGTTGATCGCCGTGTAGATCAGGAACGCGCCGAAGATGTAGAACACCCAGGCGAACTGGGAGATCAGCGCCGCACCCGCCGCGATGAAGCCGCCCCGCATCACCAGCGCCAGGATGATGCCGATGAGCAGCACCTCCTGCTGAAACTTACGGGGCACCGCGAAGCGGCTCATGATGATCACGAAGACGAAGAGGTTGTCGACCGACAGGCTGTACTCCGTGAGCCAGCCGGCGTAGAACTCACCCGCGATCGTGCCACCGCTCGTGACCCAGACGCCGACACCGAAGACCAGCGCGAGGGCGATGTAGAAGCTCACCCAGAGACTGGACTCTTTGATGCTCGGCTCGTGGGGGCGCCGGCCGATGATCAGCAAGTCGACGGCGAGCACCGCGATGAGAACGACGAGGGTGACGACCCACACCCCTGTGGACACGTCCAATGAAACCTCCGGCAGACACGCGACATCGCCCCGTCATGGACGAAGCGATGTGGACTCTGTCGGAGGTCTCTTCCGCCGCCCTCGGACCGTGCCTCGTGGGACTGGCGACCGACGATGCCGGGTCGACGACCAAACGAGCTGGTGACGACCGTGTTGACGACAACGTCGCGGGGGAATACTCCCCTCCTACGTCCACCATCATCCACCATCGGCACCCGTTTTGGCACATCCGCGGACTGTGTAATGCGACTCCTAGCACAGTCACTCAATCTTCCTAGGAGGCTAGGCACGGTAAGCTGCCGGCATGGTGCTCGAAGTCGCGCTGATCGACGTCAATCCAGGTCAGGAGGACGACTTCGCGGCCGCGTACGCGAAGGGTCACCCCGTCCTGGTCACCACTCCGGGCTGCCGCTCGGTCCGCATGACCCGCGGCATCGAGTCGCCGTCGCGCTTCGTGCTCCTCGTGGAGTGGGACTCGGTCGAGGCCCACGTGCGAAACTTCCGCGACAGCGAGCGCTTCACGACGTGGCGCTCCCACATCGGCCCCTACTTCGCGGCGCCCCCGCGGGTCGAGCACTTCACGGATGTCCCCGCCTGACGCTCCCGCGCCTTCGGGCCACGGCGGGTCCTTCGCCCCGGCCCGCCTTCAGGCCGCGGCCTGGTCCTTCGCCGCGCCCGCCGTCAGGCCGCGGCCTGGTCCTTCGCCGCCGCTTTCGCCAGGCCCTCGGCGCATTCCTTGATGAAGCGACCGAGAAACCAGCGGTAGAACCCACCCATCCACGGGCGCTTCGCCGTGAACGTGGAGTGCCACCGGATCAGCGTGCCCCCGCCGTCCGGGGTGAGGTCGACGTCGGCGCGGTAGCCGTCGAGCGCCATGCCCGACACGAGCCGGTAGCTGAACCGGCGGCCCGGCACCGCCTCGACGATCTCCTCGTGGGTGGTGAACGGCCAGGTCCGGAAGATCCGGATGGCCCCGACGCCCTCGCCACCGGCCGGGCTCTCCCGCTCCAGCTCGAACGAGCCCAGCCCCGACCAGGTGGGCCAGGTCGCGCCGTCTACGAGCAGGCGGTAGACCGCATCGGCGTCCGCCCGCGAGCGCGCCGTCACATCGATGTCCTGCACACGCATGTACCATATGGTACATGCCCGATCCCCGGCAGCGCCTCCTCGACGCCGCCATCGACCACCTCGCCGCGCACGGCCTCAGCGACCTGAGCCTGCGCCAGCTCGCGGCCGCGCTCGGCACGAGTCACCGCATGCTCATCTACCACTTCGGCTCCAAGGAGGGGCTGCTCGTCGAGGTGATCCGGGCGGTCGAGCGGCGCCAGCGGGAGGCCTTCGCCGATCTGGGACTCGACGACGCGGTCACGCCGGGCGACGCGATCCGCCGGATGTGGCGGCGCTTCGCCGACCCGGCGCTGGCCCCGCACGAGCGGCTGTTCTTCGAGGTCTACGGGCAGGCGCTCCAGGGCCGCGCCCACGCGCTCCCCCTGCTCGACGGCATCGTGGAGTCGTGGCTGGCGCCGGCGGTGGAGTTCGCCCGCGCCCGCGGCGTGCCGGAGGACGTGGCCCGCGCCGACGCGCGACTGGGCGTGGCCGTGATGCGCGGGCTGCTGCTCGACCTGCTGGCGACGGGCGACCGCACCGCGGTCGACGCCGCCGCCGAACGCTTCGCCGCCGCCTACGAGGCCCTGACGGCGCAGCCCACACCCGGCGGCCCGCCGCCCACGCGGCCCACACCCGGCGGCCCGCCGCCCACGCGGCCCACACCCGGCGGCCCGCCACCCACGGAGCCCGCGGCCAGCGGCCCGCGGCCCGGCGCGGTCAGGGCTGAAACTTCGCGCGGCGGCCCAGCTTCGTAAACCCGAGCCGCGTGTAGAGGCGGGCGGCGGGGTTGTCCACGTTGACGTCGAGGAGGACCTGCTCGGCGCCCTCCTCCCGCATCCGCCGGAGCGACTCGGTCACCAGCGCGCCGCCGACACCCCGGCCGCGCCACGCGGGCACCACGCCGACCTGGATGACCCAGCCCTCCGCGCACGTGATGAAGCCGGCGTCGCCCGCGCCGTCCGGGCCGGCCGCCAGCAGTGACCACTGTGGACGAAACTCCTCGTCGCCGGCGGTCCACGCCACCCACCGCTCGGCGGGCCAGCCGGGAAAGCCGGGCCGGTCGCGGAAGGCGGCGTCGTACGCGGCGAAGAACCGGGCGGCCAGGTCAGGCGTCCACTCGCGCAGGGTAAGGCCGGGCGGGAGCGGCACGGCCGGCGGCTCGGCGGCCGCGAGGTCGAAGCGCATCACGTCTTCGGCGAACACCTGCCGCAGCCCCCGGCTGGCGAACAGCCGCTCGCTCGCCTCGGTCAGCGCCTCGGTCTCCACGGTCACCGCGGGATCGACGCTGGTCGCGACCGCCAGCCCCCGGTCGAGCAGCACGCCGCCGATGCCGCGACCGCGGTGGGCCGGGTCGACGAGTCCGATGACCGCCGCGCCCGGCGAGAGGCGGCGGACCGCCGCCGCCGCGACGAGCTCGCCCGCCGCCGTGCGGGCGCCGGTCGTGATCACGCCGTCGGCCCCGAAGCGGCTGACGGTGACCTCCGTCATGCCGCCGTCTGTCGCATGGCACCGCGCGGCCAGGGCGGCCACCGCCTCCTGGTCGCGCTCACCGTCGAGCGGGCTCCAGGTCAACTCCCCGTCACGCACCCCACGACCCTAAGGCCCATCGATCGATAGCGCTCCCGCGTTTTTCCGCAACAGGGCGGCGACGCGCTACTTCACGCCGGCCGCGTCCATGCCGCGCAGCTCCTTCTTGAGCTCGTGGACCTCGTCGCGGATGCGGGCCGCCAGCTCGAACTGAAGCTCGCGCGCCGCGGCCAGCATCTGGTCGTTGAGATCCTGGATGAGCTGGGCCAGGTCGGCGCGGGCCATGCCCTCGCGGGACGGGGTCGCCGCCTTGCCCCGCGAACGGGTCTGCGGCACCGGCGCCTTGCCCCGCGACATCTGCCGGCCCGAGCCGCCGATCACGTGCCCGCCCGGGCCGTGGCCGCCCAGCGCGCCCTCGGTGTCGTCGGCCTCGCGGTAGATGTCGTCGAGGATGTCGTGGATCTTCTTGCGGAGCGGCTCGGGCGAGATGCCGTTGGCCTCGTTGTACGCCACCTGCTTGGCCCGCCGCCGGTTGGTCTCGTCGATCGCCGTGGCCATCGACGGCGTGATCTTGTCGGCGTACATGTGGACCTGACCGGACACGTTTCGCGCGGCGCGGCCGATGGTCTGGATCAGCGAGGTGCCGCTGCGCAGGAAGCCCTCCTTGTCGGCGTCGAGGATCGCCACCAGCGACACCTCGGGCAGATCGAGGCCCTCGCGCAGCAGGTTGATGCCGACGAGCACGTCGTAGTCGCCCTTGCGCAGCTCGCGCAGCAGCTCGATCCGGCGCAGCGTGTCCACTTCGGAATGCAGGTAGCGCACGCGGATGCCGTGCTCCAGCAGGTAGTCGGTGAGGTCTTCGGCCATCTTCTTGGTGAGCGTGGTGACCAGCACCCGCTCGTCGCGCTCGGTGCGCAGCTGGATCTCGTGCATGAGGTCGTCGATCTGGCCCTTGGTCGGCTTGATCATCACCTCGGGGTCGACCAGGCCGGTCGGCCGGATGACCTGCTCGACGAACTCGCCACCGGAGTGCTGGAGCTCCCACGGCCCCGGCGTCGCGGACAGGAACACCATCTGCCCCACCCGCTCCAGGAACTCGTCGAACCGCAGCGGCCTGTTGTCAGCCGCGCTGGGCAGCCGGAAGCCGTGCTCGATCAGCAGCCGCTTGCGCGAGGCGTCCCCCTCGTACATGGCGCCGATCTGCGGGATCGTCTGGTGTGACTCGTCGATCACCGTCATGAAGTCGTCGGGGAAGTAGTCGAGCAGGCAGTGCGGCGGGTCGCCGTGGCTCCGGCCGTCGATATGCATCGAGTAGTTTTCGATGCCGTTGCAGAAGCCGACCTGGCGCATCATCTCGATGTCGTAGGTGGTGCGCATGCGCAGCCGCTGCGCCTCCAGCAGCTTGTTTTGCCGCTCCAGCTCGGCCAGCCGCTCGCCGAGCTCGGCCTCGATGCCGCGCAGCGCCCGCTCCATCCGCTCCGGCCCGGCCGCGTAGTGGGTGGCCGGGAAGATGAGCAGCTGGTCGACCTCCTTGACCACGTCGCCGGTGAGCGGGTGGAGGTAGTAGAGCTTTTCCACCTCGTCGCCGAACAGCTCGACGCGGACGGCCAGCTCCTCGTATGCCGGGATGATCTCGAGGGTGTCGCCGCGCACCCGGAACGTGCCGCGGCTGAACGACATGTCGTTGCGCGTGTACTGGATCTCGACGAGGCGGCGCAGCAGCTTGTCACGGTCGATCTCCTCGCCGACGCGGACGCGCACGGACCGGTCGAGGTATTCCGACGGGGTGCCCAGGCCGTAGATCGCGGACACGGTGGCCACCACGATCACGTCGCGCCGGGTCAGCAGCGACATCGTGGCGGAGTGGCGCAGCCGCTCGACCTCCTCGTTGACCGAGGAGTCCTTTTCGATGTACGTGTCCGTCTGCGGGATATACGCCTCGGGCTGGTAGTAGTCGTAGTACGAGACGAAGTACTCCACCGCGTTGTTGGGCATCAGCTCCCGAAACTCCTTGGCGAGCTGCGCACACAGCGTCTTGTTGTGAGCGAGCACCAACGTGGGGCGCTGCATCCGCTCGACCAGCCAGGCGGTGGTCGCGCTCTTGCCCGTGCCGGTGGCGCCCATGAGCACCGTGTGGCGATCGCCACGGCGCACTCGACGCTCAAGGTCGTCGATGGCTGCCGGCTGGTCGCCGGAAGGCTTGTAGTCGCTGACGACCTGGAAGCGACCGTCGAGCCGCGGGATGTCGAGACCCATGCGCTAAACCGTACGCCGCGGGTGTGACAACCCGCTCCGGACTCGGTTCCACCTGCGATCAACTTCGATATTGGCGTTGTGTGCGAAAGATCACCGCACTACCCTCTTAGGAGTAGGCCGCTCGCGGCGGCCGACCGGAGACACGATCGGGCCTCCACACCGGCCGGTCTGTCCCGGCGCAGGGTCGCAGCCCCGGCAGCTCGCCGGTGAGCGCACCCGACGCGGTCGCGCAGGACGCGCTGACCGGCCGCCGCGAGCGCCCCATCTTTTCCCGGCCTGCCCGCGACCCATCCGACCCGCAGCGCGTTCAACCTCGCGTGAAGGCAAGCTTCGAACGGCGACGGATCATCGCACTCGCCGCCCTGGTCTGCGTGGCGGCCGGCTCGGCCGCCGGGCTCACCACCGGTCTCGTCTCGTGTACGCCCGCCGACAAGCCGGTGGAGGCGAGGCCGCTCTCTTCGACCGAGGCGCAGCGGCTGGCCGGCATGCGCGCCCGAAACTTCAAGGACGGGCGGGTCGGCGTGCGGGCCACGCTGGGCAAGCCGGGCGCCGAGATCAAGCTGGCGGGCTGGATCGACTGGCGGCGCCAGCTCACCTACCTCGCGGCCACCGCGCCGGCGCCCGGGCCGGACGACGGACTGCTCCAGGCGGTACCCGGAATCATCGCGACCCGGCCGGGACGCGCGGACGGCGGCCTGCCCCCGGCGACGCCGCCGGCGAAGGACTGGCGGGTGCGGCCCTCGACCGCGACCAGCGCGCACCCGGCGCCGATCGACTCGTTCGTGGCGCTGCTGTTCGCGATCGCCAGCGACAAGCCGGACCAGGCCGACCTGCTGGCGCGCAGCGACTCCCGCTGGCTCGGCACCGACCGGATCGCCGACAAGACGGTGGACGTGCTGCTCGGCCCGGCCGTACCGCCGCAGCCCAAGCCGACCGTGACAGCCAGCCCCAGCCCCAGCGCCTCACCGACCAAGCCCGGCGCGGCCGGGCCGGCCTCCCCCACGCCCGCCCCGAACTCGCTGGCCGCGATGGGCGGCGCGGTGCGGTACTGGCTGGACGGTGACGCGCGGCTGCACCGGTTCGAGGCGCTGCTGAGCAAGGACCTGCCGGTCAAGGTCGACCTCACCCGCGAGGAGCGGCCGGAGCTGGTGGCGATCGACGCGCTCGGCGGGCGCACCGGCAAGCCGCGCCAGGTGACCGCCGAGGAGGCGCGGGCGCTCGCCCTCATGCGGCAGCGCAACCGCGCGGCGGGCGGCGGCAGGATCACGCTGACCGTGCCGATGCTGCCCGCCGGCATGCTGCTCGCGACCGGGTGGCTGGACTGGCGCGAGACGGTGGCGTACCTGGGCGCGTACGACATGGACAAGAAGGACGAACGCGTCCTCATGCGGGCCACCCGCACCGGCGTGACCGTGCGAAACGACGGCTTCACCGCCGGGAAGCCGCCGCCGCTCCCCCCACCTGCCGGCGAATGGCGGACGATCCCGTGGGCGGCCCGCGGCGACGCGCTCGGCGGGCTCGACCTCGACCTGCTGCTCAACGAGGCGCTCGCGGTGAGCGGCACCGGCAAGGACGACGCGGCGGCGCTCCGCGACGTGGCACTGTGGCTGCGCAAGGACACGCTCGCCGGCGGCCCGGTCAACGTGTACGAGATCGCCAAGGGCGCCGACCTCGGCGGCGCGCGGGGCGCGGCCCGCATCCGCTACTGGATGGACCGCACCGGGGTGCTGCGCCGGCTGGAGCTGCGCACCCGCACCGGGGCGTTCGCCCAGCTCGACATCACCCCGGAGAAGGTGCCGACGCTCAGCCGGCCGTGACGCGCGCCGGCCGCCCAGGGTCGGCGCTCCCCCACCCGCGGCCCTCGGGCAGCGGCGGGAAGCCGGCCGGGCCGAGCGCGTCCAGCCGGTCGCTCTCCACATGCACTACGCCGCCGTCGAGGGCCACCTTGTCGGTGTCGAGCACGTGGCTCAGCCGCGCCGCGATCCGCGGGTAGTCCTCCACCGACGTCGACGCGCCCGGGCAGGGGACGCGCTGGTGGCGGACGTTTTCCTCGTAGGGCACGAGCCGCTCGTGCCACAGCGCGTCGACCCGGGCGTGCAGGTCGTCCAGGTCGGCGTCGTTGCGCAGCAGCGAGTCGGCGGCGGCCCGCCGCTCGGCCGCGCCGGCCTGCGCGCGGATGCGGGCGTGCGCCTGCTCGGGCGCCATCCCCCGGTCGCGCACGAGGCGCTCCACGCGGGTGGCCTCGTCCGCGTCGACCACGATCACGAGGTGGTACGTCGGCGCGAGCCCCACCTCGACGAGTAGCGGCACGTCGTTGACGACGACCGCGTCGGGTGCGGCGGAGGCGACGAGCTCGGCTGTGCGGCGGCGCACCCGCGGGTGGATGATCGCCTCCAGCCGCCGGCGGGCCACGTCGTCGCCGAACACCCGGGCGCCGAGCGCGGGCCGGTCGAGCGCGCCGTCCGCCCCGAGCACACCCTCACCGAACTCCGCGACGACCTCCGCCAGCCCCTCGGTGCCCGGCGCGACGACCTCCCGAGCCAGCCGGTCGGAGTCGACGACGGTGGCCCCTCGCGCGGCCAGGCGCGCGGCGACGGCGCTCTTGCCCGCCCCGATCCCCCCGGTCAACCCGATCAGCAGCACAGCCCCAGTCTTCCACCCCGCCCCGCGCGGCCTCGAAACCCTCGAGCGCAAGAGATTTGATATCTGGGCTACCGCGATGTCCGCCGTGGTCCAGACCGCTGCGCGGGCCCCCCGGGGAAACGTGGAACGCGGCGGAGCGTTTTCTTGGGGTGCATTTCCCGCGGCCTCACCCGTCCGCCGCTGGTCACGGTCACCCGGCGCTTCGCTCCCGGCCGCTCCCGACCGGCTTTCCGAACGCCGACGCCGCCGGCCGCGGAGTGCGACGCCCCAGCGGGATCGGGCTTGTCGCGCGGAGGTGGCAGCGGGGGTCGGAGGTCTCGGCGAGCGCTGCGAGCCGCCGGCCGCCGCGGTCTCCGGCGGGAGCGGCGGTCCGCAGCTGACGCGGACCCGGGAAATCTGCTCGAAAGCAAGCAAAGACAAGGCCCCGCCGCGCTCGCGCGCGACGGGGCCTGTCTACCGGTCGATCCTTACTTGCCGCCGGCCAGCTTTTCGCGCAGCGCGGCGAGCGCCTCGTCGGTGGCCAGGGTGCCCGCGGGCTCCTCGGCCTGGCGGGCCGGCGCGGCCGAAGCCTGCGGGGCACCGCCACCGCTCGCGCCACCCGCCGAAGGGGGTGCCGCGGCGGCCTCGACGTCGGCGGCACGCGCCGTCTGGACCTGCTTGGTGTGGGCCTCCCAGCGCTGGCGGGCCTCGGCGTACTGCCGCTCCCACTCCTCACGCTGCTTGTCGAAGCCCTCGAGCCACTCGCCCGTCTCCGGGTCGAAGCCCTCGGGGTAGATGTAGTTGCCCTCGGTGTCGTACGTCGCGGCCATGCCGTACTGCGTCGGGTCGAAGTGCTCCTCGCCCTCGACGAAGCCCTCGTTGGCCTGCTTGAGCGACAGCGAGATCCGGCGACGCTCGAGGTCGATGTCAATGACCTTGACCATCACGTCGGAGCCGACCTGCACCACCTGCTCCGGGATCTCCACGTGGCGCTCGGCCAGCTCGGAGATGTGGACCAGGCCCTCGATGCCGTCGTCGACCCGCACGAACGCGCCGAACGGCACCAGCTTGGTCACCTTGCCCGGCACGATCTGCTGGATCGCGTGGGTGCGGGCGAACTGCCGCCACGGGTCCTCCTGCGTCGCCTTCAGCGACAGCGAGACCCGCTCGCGGTCGAGGTCGACGTCGAGGACCTCGACCTCCACCTCCTGGCCCACCTCGACGACCTCGGACGGGTGGTCGATGTGCTTCCAGGACAGCTCGGAGACGTGCACCAGGCCGTCGACGCCACCAAGGTCGACAAACGCGCCGAAGTTGACGATCGAGGACACGACGCCCTTGCGGACCTGGCCCTTCTGAAGCTTGTTGAGGAACTCGGTGCGCACCTCGGACTGGGTCTGCTCCAGCCACGCCCGGCGGGACAGAACCACGTTGTTACGGTTTTTGTCCAGCTCGATGATCTTCGCCTCGAGCTCGCGACCCACATACGGCTGGAGGTCGCGCACGCGCCGCATCTCCACCAGCGAGGCGGGCAGGAAGCCGCGCAGCCCGATGTCGAGGATCAGACCGCCCTTGACCACTTCGATGACGGAGCCACGCACGACACCGTCCTCGTCCTTGATCTTCTCGATCGTGCCCCAGGCGCGCTCGTACTGCGCCCGCTTCTTCGAGAGGATCAGGCGGCCCTCCTTGTCCTCCTTCTGGAGAACCAGGGCCTCGATGTGATCACCGACCGACACCACCTCAGCGGGGTCCACGTCATGCTTGATCGACAACTCGCGCGAGGGGATGACGCCCTCGGTCTTGTAGCCGATGTCGAGCAGGACCTCGTCCCGATCGACCTTGACGACGGTGCCTTCGACAATGTCGCCGTCGTTGAAGTACTTGATGGTCTCGTCGATGGCGGCGAGGAACGCCTCCTCGGACCCGAGGTCGTCGACGGTGACCTTGTTGGCGCTCGAGGTGGCCTCGATGCTGCTCGTCATGTGGACTGTTGCTCCGAACGGATGGTGTCGCGGGGACCTGCTGCGCCCACGGACCCGCCGCCGGGCACAACTCAGCGTCATTGGTGATCAGCGCGATGTGTCCGTCGACCGCGGACCTGCTCCCTGCCGAGGTCACGATCCGCGAGTGCATCGACTAGCTTACCGTGCGCATTACCACAGCGTGCAAGCCCTACCGGGGCGAGATGTGCGCGTGTCGCCAATCGCCCGAAATGTCCCACTCGCGGGAACGACCAGTCGCGGCCGGAACCCCCCGATGCCGCAGGCGTGGCCGGCTCGACAGGTGGGTAGAAGGTAGCCGCCAATCGGATCCACGAGGAGGCGGTGTTGCGTACGGACGTGGCCGATGCCCGGCTCGACCTCGACCGTGAGGCGCAGCTGTACGCCACACGCGCGGAGGCTGATCCGTCCGCGCGGGCCGAGTTCGTCGAAGCCTGCCTGCCGCTCGCCCGCCGGCTCGCACAGCGCTACGTCGGCCGGGGAGAGCCGTTCGACGACCTGGAACAGGCCGCCCGGCTCGGCCTCGTCAACGCGGTGGACCGGTACGACCCCGGGCGCGGCTCGTTCACCGCCTTCGCGGTCATCACCATGCTGGGCGAGCTGCGAAAACACTTCCGCGACCGCACCTGGGGCGTGCGCGCGCCGCGGCGCCTCCAGGACCTGCTGCTCCAGATCCGGCACACCGACGCCGACCTCTCCAACGCCGGCGACCGCGCCGAGCTGGCCGACCGCCTGGACACCTCCGTCGACGAGGTCGACCGGGCCGTGCTGTCCGCCGCCGGGTACACGCCGCGGTCGTTGAACGCACCGATCACCGGCGGCGACTCCGGCGACGCCGCCGAGTACGGCGACCTGATCGGCGAGATCGACGCCGACCTCGCGGCGGTCGACGACCGGCTGACCCTGCTCACCTTGCTGGAACGGCTCCCCGAGCGCGAACGCCAGATCCTGGTCCTGCGGTTCTACGGCGATCTCACCCAGGTGCAGATCGCGGAACGCTGCGGCATCTCGCAGATGCACGTCTCCCGGCTGCTGTCCCGGACGTTGACCTGGCTGCGCCACGCCATGCTCTCGGACACCACGCCACCGTGGGGTGCCGAGAGCCCGATGGACCAGCCCCGGCTGGCGCTGACCACCACCCGCGCCCGCGGCGGCGTCGTGACCGTCGCCGTCGGCGGGGAGGTCGACCGGGACAGCGCCGACCAGCTGCGCCGGGCGGTCCTGGACGCCGTCGCCAGCCACGCCGCCGAGGTGCGCGTCGACCTGTCCGGTGTGCCGTTCGTCGACGCCGCCGGCGTGGCCGCGCTGGTCGCCTGCTATCAGGAGGCCACCCGCGCCGCGGTCGAGCTGCGGGTGCGCGGCGCCCAGCCGTACGTACGGCGCGTGCTGTCGCTGTCCCGGTTCCACCGGCTGTAGCCGGTTTGCCCCTGGATTACCGGGGAATCAACGCGGCTCACCTCGTCCGGTCTTTGGGGGGTACATGACGGCGACGGCTGCCGCCTACGCGAGCGTGGGTGCGATCGACTTCCCGGTGTTTCGGCTGCCCGGCGTGTACCCGCCGCAGGCCGACACGGCGCTTCTGGCCGAGGCGGCCGCCTCCGCGCCCATCCCGCGCGGCGCCCGGGTGCTCGACGCGTACACCGGCAGCGGCGTGCTCGCGGTGACGGCCGCCCGGCTCGGCGCGGGTGACGTCACCGCCGTCGACGTCTCCCGCCGGGCCGTGCTCTGCGCCCGCCTCAACGCCTGGGGCCGTGGGCTGCCGGTGCGCGCGTGGCGCGGTTCGCTGGCGGAGGTCGCCGGCGGGTACGACGTCGTGCTGGCCAACCCGCCGTACGTGCCGTGCCCGTCGCCGGCCGTGCCCGCCGGGCGGGAGCGGGCCTGGGACGCCGGGCCGGACGGTCGGGCGGTCCTCGACCCGCTCTGCGCGACCGCGCCGGACCTGTTGAACGACAAGGGCTTCCTGCTGCTCGTCCACTCTCATGTGTCCGATGTGGACCAGTCGCTGGCGGCGCTGCGGGCGGCAGGGCTGAGCGTCACGGTGGTCGCCCGGCGGCGCGTGCCGTTCGGCCCGGTCATGCGGGCCCGGGCCGCCTACCTGGAGGCCGCCGGGCTGGTGCGGCGCGGGCAGCGCCACGAGGACCTGGTGGTGATCCGTGCCGACCGCGGGTGAGGCGCGCCGGGTCGTCGTGGAGCCGGGCGGGCCGGTGCTCGTCGAGGGACCGGTCGAGCTCGTGCTGCCCGACGGCACGACGGTCCGCTCGGAACGGTTTATGGTCGCGGTCTGCGCCTGCCGCCGCAGCAAGCGGTACCCCTTCTGCGACACCAGCCACCGCCGCCGGGTCCGCTCAGAGTAGCGCCGACCGGCCCGACCGCCAGCTGCCCAGCAGGTGTGCGCCCAGGCGCTCCTCCAGCACGTCGGTGGCCTGGATGCCGAAGACCACGTCCGCGGCCAGGCCGGGATCCCGGTCGAGCAGGTCGGCGACGACGTCGTGCCGCATGACCTGCTCGTGTACCGCGTCAGCCTCGATGTGCTCGGTGTAGAAGAGCCGGCACGCGGCGGGCGCGCCGAGCCGGGTGAGCGCATCGTCCATCCGCTGGGCGCTCGGTCCGGTGCTGATCTCGGCGGCGGCGAAATGGCCGACGAGCGCGCCCCGCCACCGCCGGTGCAGCCCGAACAGCGACATCATGTTGACCGTGGCGAGGGCGCATGCCGGGGCCCGGTCCAGGTAGTGCAGGTAGTCGGGCGACATGTCGGCGGCCGCCAGCAGGTCGGCGAAGAGGCGGGAGTGCATCCGCTCGGCCCGGCCGCCGCCGAACTCGTCGTACTCCACCGCGACGAGGGCGGCCTTGGCCCGGCCCTCCAGCCGGGGGATCACCCAGGCGTGCGGCTCGGCCTCCTTCAGGTGGTAGATCGAGCGCACCGCGAAGTAGTCCCGCATCTGCCACCACTCACCGTCGTCGCGCAGGAAGTGGCTGACCCCGGTGCCCGGCACCGGCTCGACGAGCAGCGCCTCGAGCGCGGCGGCGGCGTCGGACCCGCCGTCGACCCGCTGCTCCAGCGCGGCGAGGAAAGCCGCCTCCAGCTCCGCGCGCAGCCGCAGCAGGTCGGCGTCCCACTCCCACTCCGGATCCACGCCGGCGAACCCGCGGTAGTGCAGCTCGTAGCACACGTGCAGGGCGAGCTGGACGTCGTCGCCGAGGGATCCGCGCCGTCGAGGGCGACCCGCGGCGCCGTCCCACCCGTGAGGCGGTCGACGACCGACGCGGAGATCGGGCCGCGGCTGGCCGGGAGGGTGGCCGTTGTGCTGGACATGAGACCCGTGATACCCGCCGCTCGCCCCTTCACTCCCGGAGGGTGAGCGCCGCCGTCACCCCGGGCAACCCCCGGCTCGTTTCTTCACTCCCGGAGGGTGAGTGCCGCCGTCACCCCCGGCAGCCCGCCGGTCGCGGCCGCCTGGCGCTGGCGGTCGGCGCCGGTGCCGCCGGACCGCAGGCGGTCGAGCAGGGCGCCGACCTCCGTCAGGTCGCCGCTCTCGGTGAGCGCCGCGCGCACGTGGGCGAGCAGCGCGGCCACAAGGTCGGCGGCGGGCACCCGCCGGGACAGTCCGAGGTGGACGCCGGGCCCGGCGAGCCCGTAGCGCGCGGCCGTCCACACACCCGCGGCGGCCACCTGCGCGGGTACCGGCGCCGCCTCCCGCCCGCGCGCGAGGTCGGCGAGCGCGGTGCGGACCAGCGCCCGGCCCAGCAGCGCCTGCAACACGGCATCGTCCACCGTGGACGCCACGTCGGCGACCCGCAGCTCCACCGTGGGCAGGCGCGGCGACGGCCGGGCGAACCAGAACGTCTGCGCCTCGTCGGCCACCACTCCACAATCGACCAACCGGGCCACTTCCGCGCGAAACGCGGCGTGGTCGCGGCAGTACGGCGCCAGCCCGGAGCCGGGAAACCGCGACTGCTGCACGATCCGCCAGCTGCCGTACCCGGTGTCCCGCCCGTGGTGGAACGGCGAGTTGACCGACAGCGCCAGGAGCGTCGGCAGCCACGGGCCGACGTGGTTGACCACGGCGACGGCGGTGTCCCGGTCCGCGACGCCGACGTGCACGTGGCAGCCGCACGCCTCGTAGTCGCGGGTCACCTCGCCGTAGAGCTCGTCGATGGCGGCGAAACGCGGCAGGCTCGACGGCACCGCACCGCCCGAGCCACCCGGCGGCGAACCACTCGCCACCGCCACGGCGCCGTGGTCGCGGGCGGCGGCGGCCACCACGCGGCGGCCCGCGGTGAGATGCGCGCGGAGGTCGGCCGCGGTCGTGCAGATGCCGGTCGCCGCCTCCACCTGGGTGTCGCGCAGCTCCCGCTGCACGGAGGCGCCCACCGGCAGCCGCGCCGCGGCCGCACCGGCGACCACCTTCTCCGCGAGCGGGACGGTCGCCCCGGAGGCCGGGTCGACCAGCAGGAACTCCTCCTCGACCCCCATGGTCTCGCCGCTCATGCCGCCGCCTGTACCCGCCGCGCGGGGACATGAACCACCGCGTGGCCTGCCACCGGAGCCCTCGGGCCGACCGGTAAGAATGATCCGGTGCCAGACCAACACGTACCCGACACCGCGGGCGCCGTCCGGCGCTGGTGGGACAACGAGGCGGACGCCTACCAGGCCGAGCACGGCGAGTTCCTCGGCGACGCCCGCTTCGTCTGGGGACCCGAGGGGCTCGACGAAGCCGACGCGCACCTCTTGGGCGAGGTGGCCGGCAAGCGGATCTTGGAGATCGGCTGCGGCGCCGGACAGTGCGGACGCTGGCTCCTCACCCAGGGCGCCCAGGTGGTCGGCATCGACCTGGCCCACGGGCAGCTCCAGCACTCCCTCAAACTCGACGTCAAGACCGGCCTCGCGCTGCCGGTAGCCGAGGCGGACGTGCTGCGGCTGCCGTTCCGGGACGGATCGGTCGACCTGGCGTGCGCCGCCTACGGGGCGATGCCGTTCGTGGCCGACGCGACCGGAGCGCTGCGCGAGGTGGCCCGGGTGCTGCGGCCGGGAGGCCGCTTCGTCTTCTCCACGACCCACCCGTTCCGCTGGACGTTCCTCGACGAACCGGGCGAGGAAGGCCTCATGGCGGTCAACTCCTACTTCGACCGCCGCCCGTACCTGGAGTACGACAGGGCCGGCGAGCCCAGCTACGCCGAGTACCACCGCACGATGGGCGACTGGGTACGCGCCGTCGACGCCGCCGGCCTGCGGCTGGCCGGCCTCGTCGAGCCCGAGTGGCCGGACCACCACGACAAGACGTGGGGCGGCTGGAGCCGCCTGCGCGGCAAGCTCTTCCCCGGCACAGCGATATTCACCTGCGCGAAGGCCGCCTGACGGCCCGCGCCGCCGCACAGCGCGGGTCCGCCGGACGGCTCACCTCCTAGGCCCTGTTTCAACAGATTTGTCGAGGCGAGCCGGGATCCAGGCGGCGATCCGGCAAGTCGGGCGCAAGGTCGCATACCGGTGCTGTATGCGGCCTTACGCCCGACGCCGCCGGTCGTCGTCTGGGCCCGGCGCAGCCCGGCAAGGATTTTGAAACAGGGCCTAGCCCCGGCC
Organism: Phytohabitans sp. LJ34; assembly: GCF_052068095.1. Taxonomy (NCBI): domain Bacteria; kingdom Bacillati; phylum Actinomycetota; class Actinomycetes; order Micromonosporales; family Micromonosporaceae; genus Phytohabitans; species Phytohabitans sp. LJ34. Next base: position 170,766 of record NZ_JBQHDG010000025.1, read on the forward strand.
CAGTGGCGGGCGGTCGGCGACCTGCTCGACGCCGTTGGCCGGCGTGCTGTTCGCGGCGGGCTCGTCACTGCGGTGCTGGCCGGCCGACGGGCGGTTGGTGGGCCACCGGTCCGGCGCCGGCCGGGGCTCGCCGCCCGCGTCGCTGTAGTAGCCGGACCGCTCGCCCACACCCGGGTCGAGGAGGCGGTCGGTGCGCGCGGTCGCCATGGCCCAGATGACGAACACCGCGAGCGCGATCATCGCCAGCGACCAGAGCGGGTAGTACGGCAGGAAGATGAAGTTGTTGATCGCGACCAGCGCCGCGAGGGCGATGCCGACCGCGCGGGCCCAGGTGGCGCCGGTGAACAGGAAGAATCCCGCCACGACGGCCAGCACGCCGAGGGCGAGGTGGATCCAGCCCCAGGTGGTGGTGTCGATGTCGTACGTGTAGTTGGGCCCCACGACGAAGAACCGGTCGTTGGCGATCGCGGCGATGCCGACGAAGACCTCCCAGATCCCCAACAGGATCATCATGGTGGCGGCGAAGACCAGCCCGCCAACCGCCCAGGTGCGGGACGCGCTTGATGTGGCCATGATTTCCTCGCTTCCTCCTTAGATCCCCTCACCATAGATACGCAGACCGGGGTAATAAGGGCGAAAGAAGATTCGCCCCGGTCCGCGTCAGCCGCGGACCGCATGCGCGGGGCCCCCGGGGAACGTGGAGCGCAGCGGAGCGGGTGCTTTCCCGCGGGCACCGCTCCCGGCCGGCGGCTCGCGGACCGAGCCGAAATCCCCGGCCGTCCACTCCCTGGTCCGCGAGACAAGCCCCCGTCGGCGACCTGACGCAGCGTCACCAGCCCTGGGCCGGGACTTCCGGATCTAGGAGACTTACGGTCGATATGGCGGGCTAAGTCTCCTAGATCCGCTGCTCACGTGCCTCGCAGCTCATCGCAGACAAACCCTCACCCCCAAGGGGGTAGCTAACCGTCCCAGATCTCGAATCTTGGGCCGCGCGCACGGCGGCGGCGATTACCGGGCGACGGCGCCACCGGCCGCGACGAATCAGGACGTCAAACGCCCTGATTGCTGGCGCGCTCTCCACCCACTGCGGCTGGGGCAGCGGAGCCGTCAGTGGTCGGCGCTATTCCAGTCTGTGCCGACGCCGACCGAGACCTCCAGCGGCACCGAAAGCTGGTGCGCGTTGCCCATCTCGCGGCGGACCAGCGTCTCCATCGCCTCGCGCTCGCCCTCGGCGACCTCGAAGACCAGCTCGTCGTGGACCTGGAGCAGCATGCGCGACCGCAGGCCCTCCTCGCGGATCGCGCGGTCGACGTGGAGCATGGCGACCTTGATGATGTCGGCGGCCGAGCCCTGGATCGGGGCGTTGAGGGCCATGCGCTCGGCCATCTCGCGGCGCTGGCGGTTGTCGCTGACCAGGTCGGGCAGGTAGCGCCGGCGGCCGAGGATGGTCTGCGTGTAGCCGTCCTTCGTCGCCTGCGTGACCACCGCCTGGAGGTAGTCGCGCACGCCGCCGAAGCGCTCGAAGTACTCGTCCATGAGCGCGCGCGCCTCGTCGGTCGGGATGTTGAGCTGCTGGGACAGCCCGTAGACCGACAGGCCGTAGGCAAGGCCGTAGTTCATCGCCTTGATCTTGCGGCGGTGGTCGGCCGTGGTCTCCTCGATCGGGATGCGGAACACCGAGGAGGCGGTCGCCGCGTGGAAGTCGGCGCCGGAGTTGAACGCCTGGATCAGCGCCTCGTCCTTGGACATGTCGGCCATGATGCGCATCTCGATCTGGCTGTAGTCGGCGCTCATCAGGCACTCGAACCCCGAGCCCACCACGAACGCCCGCCGGATGCGCCGGCCCTCCTCGGTGCGGATCGGGATGTTTTGCAGGTTGGGGTCGGTGGACGAGAGGCGCCCGGTGGCCGCGACCGTCTGGAAGTAGGTCGTGTGGATGCGGCCGTCGTCGGACACCGACTTGAGCAGGCCGTCCACCGTGGACTTGAGCTTGGCCACGTCGCGGTGGCGCAGCAGGTGCTCCAGCAGCGGGTGGCCGGTCTGGGCGAAGAGCCCTTGAAGCGCGTCGGCGTCGGTGGTGTAGCCGCTCTTGATGCGCTTGGTCTTGGGCAGGTCGAGCTCGCCGAAGAGGATCTCCTGGAGCTGCTTGGGCGAGCCGAGGTTGAACTCGCGACCCACCACCGCGTATGCCGCCTGGGCCGCCTCCTTGACACCGGCGGCGAAGTTGCTTTCGAGGTCGGAGAGGTACTCGGTGTCGGCGGTGATGCCGGTGCGCTCCATCTCGGCGAGCACCTCGACCAGCGGCAGCTCGACGTCGGCCATCAGCCGCGCGGAGAGCTCGCCGTCGCGGGACAGCTCGGCGTCGATCGCGTCGGCGAGGTCGAGGGTGGCGCGGGCGCGGAGCATCAGGTTTTGCTCGACCGCCTCGCTGTCGCCGAGCCCGTCGAGGGTGAGCTGGCCGTTTTCCGGCGCGTCGACCTTGAGCTCGCGGTGCAGGTAACGCAGGGCCAGGTCGGTCAGGTCGTAGGTGCGCTGGTCGGGGCGGGCCAGGTAGGCGGCGATCGCGGTGTCGCGGGTGACGCCGGCGAGCTCCCAGCCGCGGGCGCGGAAGGCGAGCAGCGCCGGCTTGCTGTCGTGGATGACCTTGGGGCGCTTGGCGTCGGCCAGCCAGGCACCGACCGCGGCCTCGTCGCCCGCGTCGAGCTCGGCGGGGTCGAACCACGCGGCCGGCCGGTCGGCGGTGGCCAGCGCGACGCCGGTCAGCTCGCCCGTGCCCCGGCCGAACCGCCCGGAAACCGCGACGCCGATCGGGGTGCCCACCGGCGCGTACGACTCCAGCCAGCCGGCCACCTCGCCGCCGCCCAGCACCGAACCGTCGAGCTCGAACCCGGACTCGGCCTCCGGCTCGACGGCCTCGAGGTACTGGTAGAGGCGCTCGCGCAGCACCCGGAACTCCAGCGCGTCGAAGACCTGGTGCACCGCCTCGCGATCCCACCCGGGCCAGCGGGCGTCTTCGGGCCGGAGGGGCAGCTCGAGGTCGCACACGAGCTTGTTCATCTCGTAGTTGCGCATGACGTCGGCGAGGTGGGCACGGAGGTTGTCGCCGGCCTTGCCCTTGATCTTGTCGGCGTTGGCGATGACGCCCTCGAGGCCGCCGTACTCCTTGATCCACTTGGCGGCGGTCTTGTCGCCCACGCCCGGCACGCCGGACAGGTTGTCGCTCGTCTCGCCGACCAGCGCCGCCTTGTCGCGGTATTGCGACGGGGGGACGAAGTATTTCGCCTCGACCGCGGCCGGGTCCATCCGCCAGACCTCGGAGACGCCGCGCACCGGGTAGAGCACGGTCACGTGCTCGTCGACAAGCTGGAACGCGTCGCGGTCGCCGGTGCTGATCACCACCTCCATGCCGGCCGCGCGCGCCTGCTGGGTCAGCGTGCCGATCACGTCGTCGGCCTCGTAGCCCGGCTTTTCCACCACGGGGATCCGCAGCGCGTCGAGCACCTCCTTGACCAGGCTCACCTGGCCCTGGAACGGCGCCGGCGTCTCGGAGCGACCCGCCTTGTACTCCGAGTAGATCTGCGTCCGGAACGACTGCCGTGACACGTCGAACGACACGATGATGTGCGTCGGCCGCTCGTCGCGCAGCATGTTGATCAGCATCGACGTGAAGCCGAAGACCGCGTTGGTCGGCTGCCCGGTGACCGTCGAGAAGTTTTCCACGGGCAGGGCGAAGTAGGCCCGGTATGCGAGGGAATGCCCGTCGAGCAGGAGCAGGCGCGGCGTTGACTCTGTCACAGAAAGCGACTCTAGTCCGCACCCCCGACACTCCCGTCACGGGCACGCGCGGCGACGTGCCGACCCCGTAAGGTGGGGCCGCGAAATAGAGACAGTCGAGGAGGCGGAGAGATGGATCGGCCGGCTTGGGCGCCACCGGAGGTCGACCTCGAGCGGCCGAGCACCGCTCGGATCTACGACTACATGCTCGGCGGCCTGCACAATTTCGCCATCGACCGCCAGATGGCCGAGCAGGTGCTCGCCGTCGGCCCGCAGATCCGCCTCGCCGCCCACGCCAATAGGGGCTTCCTGCGCCGCGCGGTGGAGTACCTCGCGGGTGCGGGCATCCGCCAGTTTCTCGACCTCGGCTCCGGCATCCCCACCGTGGGTAACGTGCACGAGGCCGCGCACCGCGTCGCACCAGACGCCAAGGTGGTCTACGTCGACGTCGACCCGGTGGCGGTGGCACACAGCGAGGCCATCGTCGAAGGCGACGAGCGCGTGACCGTCGTGCAGGCCGACATCCGCGACCCCGACACGCTCCTCAAGGACCCCCGGGTCACCGCCGCCCTCGACTTCACCCAGCCGGTCGCGGTGCTGATCGTGGCGGTGCTCCACTTCGTGGCGGACGCCGACGACCCCGCCCGCATCGTGGCCCGCCTGCGCGACGCGATCGCGCCGGGCAGCTACATCGGGATCTCACAGGTGGCCACCATCCCGCACGTGACGCCCGAGCAGCAGGCCGTCGCCGACCGCTACACGAAGGCAAACGCGGTGACACTGCGTGACCGCGACCAGATCGCCACCTTCTTCGACGGGCTGGAGATGGTCGAGCCGGGCCTCGTCGACCCGGCCAAGTGGCGCGCCGACGGCGACGTCACCGAGATGGTCCCCTCCTTCGCCGGCGTCGGCCGCAAACCCTAAAGATCAAGATCCGAGCTACCGCGACGTCCACTGTGGTCCCGCGACCTCATCCATCCGCCGTTGGTCGCGGTCACCCCTGACGCCGGGTAACCAGCCAAAGGGGCGAGACTTTTCGGGGTCAGGGCCGCCTCGTCGTGGCATCAATTCGAGGCAGATTTGCCCACGTCCGCGTCAGCTGCGGACCGTATGCTCCCGCGGGCACCGCTCCCGGCCGGCGGCTCGCAGCGCTCGCCGAAACCCCCGGCCGTCCACTGCCGGCTCCGCGGTGCAAGCCCCAAGCCCTACCTCCGTCGCCCTGACGCAGTGTAACCAGCCCCAGGGTCAGGACTTCGAGGCGACGAAACCCTGTTGCTCGCTGGATCGCCGATCCGGCAACAGACGTTGTGGACAAACGTCAACCACCGCCTGGCGCGAGCTCAAGCCGCTCCCCGCCGGTTGCGCGCAGGGGTGAGCGCGACCAACGGCGGACGGGTGAGGCCGCGGGAGCAACGGTCTGGACCACGACGGACATCGCGGTAGCTCGGATCTGGTTTGGATCTGACGGATCCAGGGCCCATACCAGGACAAACCTGTTACAGGCCCTGGGAAACCGTCAGGCGACGCCCAGGTAGGCCTCTTTGACCGCCGGGTCGTGGAGGAGCTCCTGGCCGGTGCCCTCCTTCACGATCGACCCGGTCTCCAGCACGTAGCCGCGGTGGGCGCGGGACAGTGCCTGCTGCGCGTTTTGCTCCACCAGCAGGACCGTGGTGCCCTGCTCGTTGATCCTCGTGATGATCTCGAAGATCTGCTGGATCAGCATCGGCGCCAGCCCCATCGAGGGCTCGTCGAGCAGCAGCAGCTTGGGCCGGGTCATCATCGCCCGCCCGACCGCCAGCATCTGCTGCTCGCCGCCGGAGAGGGTGCCGCCGGCCTGGCGCTGCCGCTCCTTGAGGCGCGGGAAAAGGTCGAAGACCATCGCCAGGTCCTGCCTGATGCCGGCCCCGTCGCGCCGGGTGTAGGCGCCCATCTCCAGGTTTTCCTGCACCGTCATGCCGGGGAACACACCGCGGCCCTCGGGCGCCTGGCCGATGCCGCGGATCACCCGCAGGTCGGCCCGCACCTTGGTGACGTCCTGGCCGGCGAAGATGATTTTGCCGCTCGCCACCGGGCGGAGGCCGGAGATGGCCCGCATGGTGGTGGTCTTGCCGGCGCCGTTGGCCCCGATGAGGGCCACGACCTCGCCCTCGTTGACGTGCAGGCTGATCCCGTGCAGGGCCTGGATGCGCCCGTACAGCAGGGTCAGGTTTTCGATCTCAAGCAGCATCGGTCGGCACTCCCAGGTACGCGGCGATGACGGCCGGGTTGTCCCGTACCTCGGCGGGCAGGCCCTCGGCGATCTTCTTGCCGAACTCCAGCACCACGATCCGGTCGGTGACGCCCATGACCAGCCGCATGTCGTGCTCGATCAGCAGCACCGTGACGCCGGTGTCGCGGATCTTGCGGATGAGCTTGAGCAGCGAGTCCTTCTCCGCCGGGTTGAAGCCGGCGGCCGGCTCGTCGAGGCAGAGCAGCGTCGGGCTCGTCGCCAGCGCACGAGCGATCTCCAGCCGGCGCTGCTCGCCGTACGACAGGTTGCGGGCCAGCTCGCCGGGGCGTTCGATGCCCACGAAGCGGAGCAGGTCGTGCGCCCGGTCGCGCCCGCTCCGCTCCTCCTTCCAGAACCGCGGCAGCCGGAACAGCGCCGAGATCACGCTGGCCTTGTGGTGCGCGTCGGCACCGACCATCACGTTTTCGAGGGCGCTCATCTCCGGGAAGAGCCGGATGTTCTGGAACGTGCGGGCGATGCCCATCTGCGTGATCTTGTGGCGGGCCCGGCCGCTGACCCGCTGACCCTTGAACCGGATCTCCCCCTGCGTGGGGGCGTAGACGCCGGTCATCGCGTTGAAGCAGGTGGTCTTGCCGGCACCGTTGGGACCGATCAAACCCAGGATCTCGCCTTTGTACAGCGTGAAGTCGACGTCGTTGAGGGCGACCACGCCGCCGAAGCGGAGCGTGACGTGGTCGACCTCGAGCAGCGCCTCCCGCTGTGCGGTGGTGGTGGTGGTGGTGTCGGGGGCAGTGTCGGTCATGTGCTCGCCTCCGTCGGTGCGGCCGCCTCACGCCGGTCGGCGAACTCCGCCGCTCGTCGTCTACTCGGCAGGATGCCCTGCGGCCGGAAGATCATCATGACGATCAGCACCGCCCCGAAGATCAGGATCCGGTACTCCGCGACGTTGATCTCCAGGCCCACCGCGCCGCCGATGCCGCGCACCCACTCCGGCAGGTACCAGGTGATGAACGCCCCGATGACCGCGCCGTAGATGTTGCCCGCGCCGCCGAGGATGACGGCGGCCAGCACCAGGATCGAGTTGGTGAGCTGGAAGCTGTCGGAGTTGATGAAGCTCTGCTTTCCGGCGAAGAGCGCGCCGGACAGGCCGCCCACCGCCGCGCCGATCGCGAACGCCCAGAGCTTGTACTTGAACGTGGGCACGCCCATGATCTGCGCCGCGTCCTCGTCTTCCCGGATCGCCACCCAGGCCCGGCCGACCCGGCTGCGGGTGAGGTTACGCACGCCCAGGATCACGAAGATGATGATCGTGAGCGTGAGCCAGTAGTACGGCCGCGCGTCGACCACCCCGAACCACGGCTGCCCGTCCGAGCCCTTGACCTCGGGCACCGGGTGCGGGATCTGCGGGATGCCCCGCTGACCGTTCGCGATGCCCTCGTTGCGGGCGGCGTACAGGCGGATCATCTCGGCGAAGCCGAGCGTCACGATCGCGAGATAGTCACCGCGCAGTCGCAGCGTCGGACCGCCCAGGATGACACCTGAGATCATCGTGACCGCGATGGCCACCGGCACCGCCGCCAGCCACGGCCACCCGACGTCGAACCGGCTCTCCGGCGACGTGAGGATCGCCACCGTGTACGCGCCGACCGCGAAGAAGCCGAAATAGCCCAGGTCGAGCAGGCCGGCGAAGCCGACCACGACGTTCAGGCCGACCGCCAGGAGCACGAAGAACGAGGTTTCGAACAGGACCGTGGCCATGTCCGATTCCATCGTCCGGAAGTACCAGAGGTTGATGTAGAACCAGCGGTTGGGCAGCAGGTAGAGGAAGACGATCAGGGCGGCCAGCGCGACCCAGCGCACCTGGGGTGGCATGTTCTGCCACCGGGCCCGCATCGAGGAGCCGCGGGACCTGACCTTTTCGACGTGTGCGTTCATGCCCGAGCCCTCCCGAGCGACTCGCCCAACAGGCCCGTGGGCCGGAACATCAGCAGCACGATCAGCACGACGAAGCCGGTGAAGTCCTTCCACTCGCCGCCGAACAATCCGGAAGCGTAGTTTTCCACCACGCCGAGGAGCAGGCCACCGACCAGCGCGCCGCGCAGGTTGCCGATGCCGCCCAGGACCGCCGCCGAGAACGCCTTCAGGCCGATGAGGAAGCCGACGTCGAAACGGCTGAAGGCGTAGGTGACGTTCCACAGCAGGGCCGCCACGCCGGCCATGATGCCGCCGAGCACGAACACGAGCAGGATCACGCGGTCCTTGTTGACGCCCATCAGCGCGGCGGTGTCCGGATCCTGCGCCACCGCGCGGATGCCGCGGCCCATGCGGCTGCGGTTGACGAAGAGGTCGAGGGCAAGGAGCATGCCCAGGGCCGAGAGCACGACCAGCACCTGGGTGTTGGTGACGCTCCAGCCGCCGATGCTGAACAGCTCGGCCGGCTTGAACGGACGGACCATGCCGAACGGTCCGCGCTCGCCGCCGATGCCGATGTTGTCGCTGAAGAGGCCGACCGCCTCGAAGAGGACGAACGACGCGCCGATCGCGGTGATCAGGAACGCCAGGGGTGGGGCGTTGCGGCGGCGCAGCGGCCGGTAGGCCACCCGTTCGACCGCGACCGCCGTCAACGTGGAGGCCGCCACGGCGGCCGCCAGGCCGACGAGGAGCAGGAGCAGGGTGAGCCCGACCCCGTTGATCGATGAGTTTTGGTTGTAGCCGATCGCCTGCCAGGTCCCCAGAGCGGCAACCGTGCCGATCATGAAGACCTCGGAGTGGGCGAAGTTGATGAGGCGCAGGACACCGTACACCAGCGTGTAACCCAGGGCGACGAGCGCGTAGATGGCGCCCTGCTCCAGGCCGGTAGTGGTCAGGTCGGGGAAGTCCCGCAGCAAGCCGTCGAAGTCCAAGTAGTGCTCCAGGGGAAAGTCGTATGCATAGTCAGGTGCGGCCGGGAGCGCCTGCTCCCGGCCGCACCCACGTGACTCGGTGATCCGAAATGGCCGTCAGGCCTTCGGGATCTCCACGTCCGGAACAACCTTCCCGGCCTGCACCTTGAACGCCCAGACGATGACCTGGGTGGGGTCAAGCTCGCCGTTGCCCTCGAACTTGTACGTCACACCCGTTGC
>NZ_JBQHDG010000026.1:0-172626 GCF_052068095.1 Phytohabitans sp. LJ34
AAGACCCGAAGTCAGTCCGTCGTAGGGTCAGACCCCCGACGGGAGGTGCTCACAAACATCATCTCTGTCCGTCGTGGTCCCGACCGTCGCTCCCGCGGCCTCACCCCTGCTTCGTTGGTCGCGCCGCGACAACGGATCGTGGTACCTAGCTGTCCCTATGGCGGCAGCTGAGTACCACGATCTTTTGAGTTGAGCGCTCGACGGATCAGCAGAAGGCTCCCACTTACCCAGGACAACGACGCTCGGCTCGCCTGTCGATCCAGCGAAAGAGCACTGGGGTGGGCGTGACCCGCGGACCCGGCAGTGGAGGTCGGGGTTTCGGCGAGCCCCGCGAGCCGCCGACCGGAGCGGTGCCCGCGGGAGCATACGGTCCGCAGCTGGCGCGGGCCGGGGCGTATGAGACGGATTGCGCCGGGCGGAAGCCGCAGCGATGCGGGGGGCTGGACCTTTATTCGGCTACTTGCTGTCGACCAACGGGAGGTCGATGCGGGTGCCGGCGCCGCCGCCGGGGAGGGCGATCGACGAGAAGTGCGAGACCACGCGGTCGTCCACCGGGTCGTCGGCCGGCGTGTGGTGCACGGCCAGGTGGCGGTAGAGCGTGTCGCGCTGCGCCGGGATGCGGCCCGCCGACCGGATCATCCAGATCAGGTCGTGCAGGTTGGAGCGGTGGCGGGCGCCGGCCGAGGAGATCACGTTCTCCTCCAGCATGATCGAGCCGAGGTCGTCGACGCCCATGTGCAGCGAGAGCTGCCCCGCCTCCTTGCCGGTGGTGAGCCACGAGGCCTGTAGGTGCGCCACGTTGTGCAGGAAGATCCGGGCGACCGCGATGAACCGCAGGTATTCGATCGTGGTGGCCTGCGTGCGGCCCTTGAGGTGGTTGTTTTCCGGCTGGTAGGTCCACGGGATGAACGCCCGGAAGCCGCCGGTGCGGTCCTGCACGTCACGGATCATCGCGATGTGCTCGATCCGCTCGGCGTTGGTCTCGCCGGTGCCCATCATCATCGTGGCGGTCGACTGGACGCCCAGGCGGTGGGCCGCCTCCATGACCTCCAGCCAGCGCGCGCCCGACTCCTTCAGCGGCGCGATCGCCTTACGGGGGCGGTCGGGCAGCATCTCCGCGCCCGCCCCGGCGATCGAGTCGAGGCCGGCGGCCTTGATGCGCACGATCGCGTCTTCGATCGAGACGCCGGAGACCTTGGCCATGTGCAGGATCTCGCTCGGGCCGATCGAGTGGATGGCCAGCTGCGGATACGCGCGCTTGACCGCGGAGAAGAGGCCCTCGTAGTACTCCACCCCGTACTCCGGGTGGTGGCCACCCTGGAGCATGACCTGCGTGGCGCCGAGCTCGACCGCCTCGCCGCACCGCCGCAGGATCTCCTCCATCGGGTGCGTCCAGCCCTCGGCGTGCTTGGGCGCCCGGTAGAACGCGCAGAACTTGCACGCCGTCACGCAGACGTTCGTGTAGTTGATGTTGCGGTCGATGAGGTACGTCACGATGCCGTGGGGGTATCGGCGGCGACGCACCGTGTCGGCCGCCTCGCCCAGCGCGTGGAACGGCGCATCGGTGTAAAGCAGGAGCGCCTCGTCGGGCGTGATCCGCCCGCCACCGGCCCCACGCTGGAGGATGTCGTCGATCTCAGCGCTCGCGTTCACGAATCCGAGACTACGGGAAGGTGAGCGCCTCGATATGCTGGCGCCGCGATCTGTGAAGGGCGCCGCACAGCGGGCATTGTCCAGGCTGTGGGGTGCGCCGGCATGGGCTTGCCCAATTCGCCTCAAGTGCGGGCAAAGGGCTCCTAGTCTGACGGCTGACCGCCACCGGAAGCGAGGCGATCCGTGACCGCCACCCTCAGCCACGACGACGTGGAGGCGCAGCCGGCACCCGCCGACCCGCCAAGCCGACGAAGGCGCATGGAGCGGCTCTTCCGGCTCGCCCGGCGCCACAGCGCCTTTCTCGCGATCATCGCGCTCGGCGGCCTACTGCGGGCGCTGTTCATGCTCTCGTACAAGCCGGCCTTCTGGTACTTCGGCGACAGCGGCGTCTACATCTCGATGTCCGAGGCCAAAGACCTCGTCGCCAGCCCCACCCGGGCCCTGGGCTACGTGGTGGCGCTGAAGTTCCTAGAGCCCACCCACACGTTCATGTCGCTGATCTTCCTTCAGCACCTGGCCGGGCTCGTGCTGGCCGCCACCATGTACGCGTTTCTCCAGCACCGCGGCGCGCCCCGCTGGCTGTCCTGCCTGGCGATCGTGCCGGTGCTCTTCGACTCGCTCTTCCTCACCGTCGAGCACTACCTGCTGCCCGACCTGATCCTCACGTTCTGCATCGGCATGGCCATCATCGCCGTGCTCTGGAACAAAAAGCCCAGTTGGCGGGCGACCGGAGTGGCCGGCTTCCTGCTGGCCTGCGCGTGGTTCACCAAGCCGACCGCGCTGCCCGTCGTGGTCCTCATCGGGCTCGTGCTGATCATCCGTTGGGTGGGCTGGCGCGCGCTCGTCGCCTACGCGGTCACGTTCCTCATCCCGTACCTGCTGGTGATGAACTGGATCGGCGACCGGCAGAGCGTCTACGGCTCGCAGTCCGGCATCGCCCTCTACGGGCGAGCCGCGATGATCGCCGACTGCTCCCGGATCGATCTCACCTTCGAGGAGCAGACCCTCTGCCCGACCCGGCACTTCGACCGCGCCGACGCGTACTTCTGGACGAGTCCGCCGAAGCGGCGCTACATGGCGTACACACCGGAGGGCGCCAAGCTCTACACCGACTTCTCGATGGCCGTGATCAGGCAGCAGCCGGGCGACTACCTGCGCTCGGTGGGCAAGGAGAGCCTCGCGCACTTCATCCCCGGCTTCCGGCTCGGGCCGGACAACGACTGCCTGCGCCTTCGCTGGTCGCCGCCGACCGAGTTCCGCGATACGCAAACCGTGCCCAACCGCTGCTATCCGGCACAGGCACGGGGCGATTTCCAGAGGTGGGCGGCCGATCCGAAGACCGGTCCGGAGGCGACGGCGGTGACCCGCACCCTGCACTGGTACGGCCAGTATGTGCGGTTCATCCCGACCACGCTGTCGATCAGCCTGCTGCTCGTGATCGCGTCGCTCGTCTGCGGCGTGCGGCTTTTCCGGTGGCGCAGTCCCGGCCCCATCGTGCCCGGACGCATCCGGCTCGACGTGGTCGTGCTGCTCTTCGCCGGTGTCGGCCTCACGATCCTCACGGTCGCGATCGGCATGTACGAGGCCAGATACGCCATGCCCGCAGTGCCGCTCGCCTCCCTGGGCGCCGCACTCGCCATATTCGGTCTCACAAGCGGGAGAGTGCGGCCGTCACCCCCGGACGATGCGGAAAAGGCGGAAGAGGAGAAACCTGAGCCTCAGGCGTCGTAGTCGACGATCAGCCGCTCGGTGTCGGGGCTGGACTGGCAGGTCAGCACGTAGCCGGCGGCCACCTCGTCGGGCTCGAGCGCGAAGTTGCGCGCCATGGTGACCGAGCCCTCGACCACCCTGGCCCGGCAGGTCGAGCAGACCCCGCCCTTGCACGCGAACGGCAGCTCCGACCGCACCTTGAGCGCCGCGTCGAGCACCCGCTCGCCAGCGCCCATCGTGAAGCTCGACGCCCGCCCGTCCAGCAGGATCGTCACCTCGGTGCCGCCACGTCCGTCGGGCTCCGGCCGCCGGGGCGGCTCCGGCACCTCGTCGACGTGGAAAAGCTCGGTGTGTACGGCCTTGTCCGGCACGCCCCGCCCGGACAGCACCGCCCGGGCGTCGGTGACCATCCCGTACGGCCCGCAGAGAAACCACTCGTCGATCGAGTCGCCGGGCACGAGCGTGTCGAGCAGCTCGGCCAGGCGCGCCGCGTCGACCCGGCCGGAGAGCAGCCGCGCCTCCTGCGGCTCGCGGGAGAGCACGTGCACCACGTGCAACCGGTGCCGGTGCACGTCTTTCAGGTCGGCCAGCTCCTCGGCGAACATGACGCTGCGCGCGTACCGGTTGCCGTACACGATGGTGAACCGGCTGGCCGGCTCGACGGCAAGGGCGGTCGCGACAAGCGAGAGCACCGGGGTGATGCCCGAGCCGGCGACCACCGCGCCGTAGTGGCGGGCCCGGTCGGGCGCGAACCCGGTCGTGAAGTGCCCCAACGGTGGCATGACCTCGACGGTGTCGCCGCGCCGCAGCGAGCGGGCGGCGTAGGCGGAGAACGCGCCGCCCGGGATCTCCTTCACGCCGATCCGGAGGCGGCCTTGTGCGGCCAGGTCGGCCGGGGTGGAGCAGATCGAGTACGACCGGCGCACGTCTTCGGCCTCGCCGGCGAGGCGCACGGTCAGGTGCTGCCCGGCCCGGAAGTCGAACGTCTCGCGCAGCTCCGGCGGCACCTCGAAGGTGACCGCCACCGCGTCGTCGGTCAGCCGGTCGACGGCCTCGACGGTCAGGTGGTGAAACACCGGCCGGCGGCGCACCGGCGTCTTGATCGTGACCGTCATAGCGCCCTCACGTGGTCGTGCCGCGGCGGACGCTGAGCCGGCGGCCTGGGCAGCGTGCGCGTCATAGCGCCTTCATGTGGTCGAACGGCTCGGAGCATGCGCGGCACCGCCACAGCGCCTTGCACGCCGTGGAGCCGAAGCGGCTCAGCTGCTCGGTGTCCGGCGAACCGCAGCGCGGGCAGCGCACGCTCAGCGTGAGCGTGACCGGACCGGCGGGGTGCGGCGGCGCGATGTGCGCCGCGGCCAGCTTCGCCCGGCCCGACTCGCTGATCCAGTCGGTCGTCCACGGTGGACCGAAGACGGTGCGCACCTCCGCGTCGGCGTGGCCGGCGGCGGTGAGCGCGGCGCGGATGTCCGCGCGGATCACGTCCATCGCGGGGCAGCCGGTGTACGTCGGTGTGATCGTCACCGTCACGTGACCGGTGCCGGCGTCGACGCTGACGTCGCGCAGGATGCCCAGCTCTTCGATCGTGACCACGCGCAGCTCGGGGTCGACGACGGCCGCGGCGGCCTCGCGGGCGGTCACCATTTCGCCCCCGGATGGGCGCGGTGCAGCACCTGCATCTCCGCCAGCAGGTACGACAGGTGCTCGGTGTGCACACCGGCCCGGCCACCGCCCGGCGCCCAGCCGTCAACGGGCCGGTCGAGCGTCGCCTCGGCCAGCACCGGCTCCACGTTGGACAGCCAAATGTCGCGGCTCACGTCACCGCTGGTCAGCTCGTGCGTGTACGGCCACAGGGCGTCGACCGCGTCCTGCGCGCGCCGGTGCGACTCCTCGGTGCCGTCACCGAGCCGGATCATCCACTGTGCACTGTGGTCGAGGTGGTACGCCGACTCCTTGCGCGCCTTGGCCGCGATCGCCGCCAGCCGCTCGTCGTCACCACCGGCCAGCTTCGTATAAAGCGGCAGCTGGTACGCGGACAGGAACAGCAGCTTGGCGATCGTGACCGCGAAGTCGCCGTTGGGCAGCTCGACAAGCAGGCAGTTGCGAAACTCCCGGTCGTCGCGGAGGAAGGCGAGCGCGTCTTCGTCGCGGCCCCGCCCCTCGATCTCGCCGGCGTACGTGAGCAGCAGCCGCGCCGCGCCGAGCTGGTCGAGGGCGAGGTTGGCGAGCGCGACGTCTTCCTCCATCTCCGGGGAGCTGGCATGCCACTCGGCGAGGCGCTGCGCCGCGATCAGCGCGTCGTCACCGAGCTGGAGCAGGTAGTCGGCCTTCACAGGTGCTGTGTCCCCTCGGGCACCTCGTAGAAGGTGGGGTGCCGGTAGACCTTGTCGGCGGCCGGGTCGAAAAACGCGTCCTTTTCGTCCGGGCTCGACGCGGTGATCTCGGCCGCCGGCACCACCCAGATCGAGACGCCCTCCTGGCGACGGGTGTAGAGGTCGCGGGCGTTGCGCAGGGCCATCGTGGCGTCCGGTGCGTGCAGGCTCCCCACGTGCCCGTGTGACAGCCCGCGTCGCGGCCGGATGAACACCTCCCACAGCGGCCAGTCGTTTCCGCTCATGCCGCCGCCTTCTTCTTGGCGTACGCGGCGGCCGCCTCGCGCACCCAGGCGCCTTCGTCGTGGGCCCGGCGGCGGTGTGCCATCCGCTGGCGGTTGCACGGCCCGTCGCCCTTGATGACGCGCATCAGCTCGTCGTAGTCGGGCTGGGTGTAGTCGTGCGCCTGCCGCTCCTCGTCCCACCGGAGGTCGGGGTCGGGCAGCGTCAGGCCGAGCACGCCGGCCTGCTGCACGCACATGTCGACGAAGCGCTGGCGCAGCTCGTCGTTGGAGAAACGCTTGATCTTCCAGGCCATCGACTGCTCGGAGTGGGTGGAGTCGGCGTCCGGCGGGCCGAACATGGCCAGCGACGGATACCACCACCGGTCGACCGCGTCCTGCGCCATCGCCCGCTGCGCCTCGGTGCCGTGGGAGAGCGTGTGCAGGATCTCGAAGCCCTGCCGCTGGTGGAAGGACTCCTCCTTGCAGATGCGGATCATCGCCCGCGCGTACGGCCCGTACGAGCAGCGGCACAGCGGCACCTGGTTGACGATCGCGGCGCCGTCGACCAGCCAACCGATCGCGCCCACGTCGGCCCAGGTGAGCGTCGGATAGTTGAAGATCGAGCTGTACTTTTGCCGGCCGGCCAGCAGCATGTCGACGAGCTCGTCGCGGCTGACCCCGAGCGTCTCGGCGGCGGCGTACAGGTAGAGGCCGTGGCCCGCCTCGTCTTGCACCTTGGCGAGCAGGATCGCCTTGCGCTTGAGCGTGGGTGCTCGGCTGATCCAGTTACCCTCCGGCTGCATGCCGATGATCTCGGAGTGCGCGTGCTGGGCGATCTGCCTGATCAGCGTCTTACGGTACGAATCCGGCATCCAGTCGCGCGGCTCCACCTTTTGGTCCGCCTGGATCACGGCATCGAAGTACGCGACCTCACCATGGGTCGCCTCAGTGTCACGG
This sequence comes from Phytohabitans sp. LJ34, assembly GCF_052068095.1. Classification (NCBI taxonomy): domain Bacteria; kingdom Bacillati; phylum Actinomycetota; class Actinomycetes; order Micromonosporales; family Micromonosporaceae; genus Phytohabitans; species Phytohabitans sp. LJ34. Next base: position 6,917 of record NZ_JBQHDG010000026.1, read on the forward strand.
GCCGCAGCCTCGCGAAGTGCCGCCTCGGCCGCCTCAACCTCGCCCAGGAGGTCCGGGATGTCGTTGCCGTACACCTCCCGAGTGTTACATCTCGTGGACGTCTTGGCCAGTACGTGTAATAGATCAGGGCGGAAAGTAACGCCGCCGTAACCGTGGGTATCCACTGTGGAGTGAGCCGCGTCACGGACGCTTCGGTAATACCGGCTTCTATGTACCGATAAGGGCGCAAATGGGTTCGAGTACTCATGGCAAGGCGAGTTTGGAGCCGTAGACTCCGGGACGCACATCCCTCGGTATTGACCCCATGAAAGCCCCCTCATGCGTCTTCGCACGACGGGCCTCGCTATCGCCGCACTCGTTCTCGGTGGCGGAGCCCTGTTCGCCGTCACCTCGCAGTCGGGTGACGATCCGGTGACGCCGGCCGCCAGCGGCGTCGGCGCGGGTGGTGCCGTACCCACAACACCGTCGCAGTCACCGTCTTCCTCGCCGGAGACCACCATGGCCACGCTCGCCGCCGGTCCAGTCGAGGTCTCGGTGGACGGGTTCGCGGCCTGGGCGCTGCTCCACCGCCAGACCGGCAAGATCGCCGGCTCCGACAACATGACCGCGACCAGCTCCACCGAGTCGATGATCAAGGTCTGGCTCGTCGCCGACTACCTGCGCCGCAACCCCGAGCCCTCGGCCGACCGCCTGGCCGAGGCGAGCACGGCGATCCGCGACAGCGACGACGACGCGGCCCAGTCGCTGTACCTGGCCGGCGGCGGCGACGAGGTCGTACAGCGAATGATCTCGATGTGCGGCCTGACCGACACGAGCATCGCCCGGCCGGGCTGGTGGAGCTACACCCAGATGTCCCCGCGCGACGCCGTGCGGCTCGGCGAATGCGTGAAGAACGGCACCGCGGCCGGGTCGAAGTGGACCGCGTGGGTGCTCAAGGAGATGACGCTCGTCCGCGGCACGACCGCGGCCGAAGACCAGCACGAGACGTCCGGCGGCGGCCGGTGGGGCATCATCGACGGCCTGCCCGAGGAGATCGTCAAGCAGGGCGTCGCCATCAAGAACGGCTGGACGGCCATCTGGGCCGACGGCAACTGGCACGTCAACTGCCTGGCCGTGACCGACGACTGGGTGCTCGCGGTGATGCTGCGATACCCCACCGCGCACGGGCTCGACTACGGCGCCAACATCTGTCGCACCATCACCGAGCAGCTCGTCCGGAGGTAGTTCGAATGGCGGCAAAGCGGCAGTCCAACCGATGGATGTGGTGGCTGCTCGGCGGCACCGCGCTGCTGGGGCTGGTGCTCGCCGGTGTCGGCCTGCGTACGCTCCCCGGCTCCCCGATCTCCGCGAATGCCGCGTCGCGTTTCGAAACCGCGACCCCATCGGCGTCCCCGTCGGTCAAGCAGACACCGAAGCCCACGCCGAAGCCCACTCCCTCGCTCAAACCCCTTGCCGTACACCCGGCGAAGGTCACGATCGACTCCAGCGGCTGGTGGTCGTGGTCGATGATCGACCGCCGCACCGGCAAGGTCTACGGCTCGTCCAACATGACGCAGACCAACACCACCGCCTCGCTCATCAAGTCGTGGATCGGGGCGGACTACCTGCGCCGGGCCGCCGAAAACGGCCAGACCCCGAGCGCCGCCCGCATGCAGCAGCTCAGGATCATGATCCGAGACAGCGACAACCAGGCCGCGCAGTCACTGTGGGAGGCGAGCGGCGGCTCCGCGTCGATCAGCCGACTCATCAAGACGTGCAAGCTGACCGACAGCAGCGCGGACAAGACGAGGTGGAGCAACACCAACCTCTCCGCCCGCGACACCGCGCGGCTGGGCGTGTGCATCGCGGACGGCCGCGCCGCCGGCCCCAAGTGGACGAAGTGGCTGCTCAACGAGATGCGCGCGGTACGCGGCGTGGGCGACTTCGGGATCCGCAAGGCGTTCCCGGCGACCACCCAGAAGAACATCGCGATCAAAAACGGCTGGGTGACCCGCGACGCGCTCGGCGAATGGCACGTCAACTGCCTCGCCATCGGCGACGGCTGGACGATGGGCGTGATGACCCGCTACCCGGCCAGCCTCGGCTACACCCACGGCGCCAAGATCTGCGAAAACGTGGCCCGCCAGCTCAAGAGCTGAAGAACGCCGGCCCGTCCGCGGGCAACGACGGCACGTCGCCCCGCTCCGCGGCCCGGGCGGCAAACTCGCGCAGCCCGGCCACCTGCCGTTCGCCGAGCGAAAAGTCCAGCGTCCGGAAGTACGACGCGAGGGTCGCCGCGTCGAACGGCTCCCACCGCGCCGCGCTGGCCGCCACGTCGTCGAGCTCGGACAGGCACAGGTCGCGCGAGTGCAGGAACGACTCGTGCACCTCCTTGACCACGCCCGGATGGTCGGCGGCGAAGTCGCGGCGCACCGCCCACACGGCGAAGACCATCGGCAGGCCCGTCCACTCCCGCCACGCCTGCCCCAGGTCGGTGACCGAGAGGCCGCGGCGCGGCGCCTCGTACAGCGCGCGCAGGGCCACGTCGCCGATCAGCACACCGGCGTCCGCCTCCAGCAGCATCTGGGTGAGGTCGGGCGGGCAGCTGAAGTACTCGGGCCGGGCGCCGTACCGCTCGGCGAGCAGCATCTGGGCGAGCAGCACGCCGGTGCGCGAGGTCGAGCCCAGCGCCACCTTGGCGCCGTCGAGGTCGGGCAGCGGGCGGGTGGAGACCACGTTGACCGAGAGCACCGGACCGTCGCTGCCGACCGCGAGATCGGGCAGGAGCAGCAGGTCGTCGGCCTTGCGCAGGTACTCGACGAGCGAGATCGGCCCGATGTCCAGGTCGCCGGCGACGAGCGCGGCGCTGAGCCGGTCGGGCGAGTCTTTGTGCAGGTCGACGTCGATGAGGGCGCCGGAGCGCATGAGGCCCCAGTAGATCGGCAGGCAGTTGAGGAACTGGATGTGGCCGACTCGTGGACGCCTCATGATCCCCACCGTATCGGCCGGTAGGCGTCAGGAATCAGGCGGATGCCGCAGAAGTGGCCCACGCCGCACGCGGTGCTTTTCGTTCACCGCGTACCGCCCGCGTCACGGGGATCGCCACCAGCGCGACCACGACGAGGCCGGCCAGGCCGCACGCGGCGACGAGGGGCCGCGGCGCGAAGCTCTCCAGCAGCAGCCCACCCGCCAGGTATCCGAACATGCCGGCACCTTGGATCGCCGCCCCCTGCACCGCGAAGGCTCGCCCACGCGCCTCCGCCGGCACCCGCCGGGCCATGACCATGGCGAGGAAGACGTTGAGGCCGCCGTTGAGCACGCCGCCGGCCAGCCAGAGCGGCACGAGCCAGCCCACGGCGGGCACGGCCGCGCCGGCCAGCACCGCCAGACAGCACAGCCCGAGCATCAGCACCAGCCCGTTGACCAGCGCACCGTCGTCGGCCGCCCGTCGCGCCGGCCGGGTGAGCAGCCACGCGCCGGCCAGCATGCCCGCCGTCCAGGTGGCCTGGACCAGCCCGAACGCGGTGGTCGAGCCACCCAGCGTCTCCCGCACGAAGAAGATCTCCACGACGCTCACGGCACCCACCCCGGCGATCGTCGCGGCCACGGCCGCGGTCACCGCCAACACCATCGGATCCCGCCGCAGCCGCCACGCGACAGTCGCTGTTTTGTGGGTGTTCCGGCTATTTCTGGTGGTACGCAGGAGAAGTCCTGCCGCCACCAGAGCGAGATAACTCGCACCATCGATGAGCAGCGGGACCTTGGTGCCGAACTCCCCGACCAGCAGGCCGGCGAGCGCGGGCCCGACCAGCACGCCGACCGAGCCGGCGGTCTGGTTGAGCGCGGTGGCGCGAGGCAGGTCGTCCCGGCGCACCATCTCGGGCAGCAGCGCGGAGAGCGTCGGCTGGGTCACCGCCAGCCCACAGGCGAGCAGCGCCACCAGCGCGATGATCAGGGCGGTGCCCTCCGCGTACGCCAGCACGACGCAGATCCCCGCCTGCGCGACACCCGCGCCGACCAGCAGCGTGCGGCTGTCCACCCGGTCGGCGAGCCGCCCGGTGAGCGGGGCGAGGACGACCAGCGGCAGCACCGCCGCCAGCATCAGCCCGGAGACGGCCAGCCCGCCCGCACCCGCCGACTGGAGGGCCAACGCCAGCGCGGTCGCGGCGAGAAAGTCACCGCACGTCGAAACCCCACGCGCCCCTGCCGCGAGGTAGACGTCACCCCACCGTGAACGCGCCTGTTCGGCAGATGCGAAAGACATACTTCGAAAGTAATGCTTCACATCTGCGAGGGCAAGGGGTGGCGTTCAGTCGAGCGGCACCGCCTTGTAGGTGACCGCCACGGTCCGCGCCCCCTCGGGCGGGTCAGCGACGCGATGCCGCCGCTTGTACGGCTCGATCAACCGCATCACCTCGGCGTTGAAGGACCTGAGCTCGTCGGCGGTGAGCAGCAGCACCGACTCGTTCATCAGCGCGGACGACGCCCACTCCGCCGGCTCGTCGCCCACGCGGGACAGCCACCCACGGATCCGGTCGACCTCCCGGGACAGGTACGCGTCGACCAACGCCCCCTCGGCCGCCTGCGTCTCAGGATCACCGGACACACCGGGATCCACCTGCCACGAATGCACCGTGCTGCGCCAGACCCGCTCGCGCGCGTCACCCCGGCTCGGCGCCTCCTCGACCAGCCCGTAACGCGCCAGCGCACGCAGGTGGTAGCTGGTCGCACTCGGCGAAAGCCCAGCCACCTCGGCCGCCTCGGTCGCCGTCAGCGCCGCACCGCTGGTGCCCAACTCCTCCATGATCGCCAGCCGCGCCGGATGCGCGAGCGCCCGCATCACCTGCGGGTCGGTGATCGTTAACCGCTGCTGCTCCGCCGTCACCCCCGTAGTCTCCCGCCCCCTCATGCGATGGCCGCAATGTCCCCGTCGTCGCGAGCCCGTCGCCGCACCTGCTCGGCGGGAACGTCCAATTCGCGTGCCCTCGATAAATGGATGGAGGTAGGCGGGCTACGGAGCGTAATCTGGATGGCCGCTTGACGGCCGTGGTGAGCATGCACCGCATCGGACGTCCCCTACGCGCCGAGGCCGCTTGTTTCTCGGATACGCGAGCAGTCACCAACCACTGCTGAAGGATGACCGTGCCCGCACAGGATCTTGACACCGAACTCACTGCCGAACAAGAACATCTGGCCGCCTCCCGGGCGGCGCTGAAACGGATGCGGGAGCGGGCCGAGGCGCTCTTCGCTACCGGTGACCAGGTGGCCGGCGACGCGTACGCGGCCGAGACGCTCGGGCGTACCCTCTCGCGCCGGGTGGCCGAGCTGGCCGACAGCCCGGACACGCCGCTGTTCTTCGGGCGGCTGCGATTCTCCGAGAGCGACCACCACATCGGACGGCGGCATGTCGTCGACGCGGTTGGTGAGCCGATGGTGCTCGACTGGCGGGCGCCGATCTCGCGGGCGTTCTACCGGGCCAGCGCCCGCGACCCGCAGGACGTGCGGGTGCGGCGCCGCTTCGGCTACAGCGGTGGCGTCCTGACCAGCTTCGAAGACGAGCACCTCGACCGGGGTGAGGAGCTGGGCACCGCGAGCCGCATCCTCACCGCCGAGATCGAGCGGCCGCGCGTGGGGCCGATGCGCGACATCGTGGCCACGATCCAGCCGGAGCAGGACGAGCTGGTGCGCGCGGACCTGGCCGACTCGATCTGCGTGCAGGGCGCGCCGGGCACGGGCAAGACCGCGGTCGGCTTGCACCGGGCGGCCTACCTGCTCTACCTGCACCGCGAGCGGCTGCGCCGCAACGGCGTACTCATCGTGGGGCCCAACCGGGCGTTCCTGTCGTACATCTCGGCGGTGCTGCCCGCCCTCGGCGAGGTCGAGGTGGCGCAGACCACGTTGGAAGACCTGATCGCCCGCGTACCGGTACGTGCCACCGACCCGCCCGAGGTGGCCGCCCTCAAGCACGACGAGCGGATGGCCAGGGTGCTGCACCGGGCGCTGTGGGGCGGCATCCGCAAGCCGGACGCGCCGATCGTGGTCTCCGACGGCTCGTACCGGTGGCGGATCGCCGAGGAGCCGCTGCGCCGGATCGTCGACGAGGCGCGCCGCGAGGGGCTGCCCTACGAGACGGGCCGCGAGCGGGTACGCGCCCGCGTCGTCGGCCTCCTCCAGCGCCAGAGCGAGGCCCGCCGCGGCGACTCGCCGGGCGAAGCGTGGCTGCGGCGGATGGGGAAAGCCAAGCCGGTGACCGAGTTCCTCGACGCGGTGTGGCCGGCCGCGACGCCCGAAGGGCTCGTGTACCGGCTGCTCGCCGACGCCGACACGCTCGCCCGCGCGGCCGGTGACGCGCTCACCCCCGAGGAGCAGGCGGCTCTACTGTGGACGAAGCCGGCGCGTACCCCCAAGGCGACGCGGTGGAGCGCGGCCGACGCGGTGCTGCTCGACGAGGCGGCCGGGCTGATCGAGCGGCCCGGCGGCTTCGGCCACGTCGTGCTCGACGAGGCGCAGGACCTCTCCGCCATGCAGTGCCGCGCGATCGCCCGCCGCAGCGAGCACGGCTCGATCACACTCCTCGGCGACCTGGCGCAGGGCACCGCGCCGTGGGCCGCCACCGACTGGCGGGAGTCGCTGCGTCACCTCGGCAAGCCGGACGCGCCGGTGGTGCCGTTGACGGTCGGCTTCCGGGTACCCGAGGCGGTCGTGGCTCTCGCCAACCGGCTGCTGCCGGCGCTCGCGGTGCGTGTACCCGAAGCTCGGTCGCTGCGGCATGACGGGGAGCTGACGGTTCGCGCGGCGGACGACCTGGATGCCACGACGGTGGGTGAGGTGCGGGCGGCGCTGGCGCACGAGGGTTCGGTGGCGGTGATCGCGGCGGACGCCGCAGTGGAGCGGCTGCGCGCGGCGCTGGCCACGGCCGGCGTGGCGGCCGCGACCCTGGAGGACCAGGAGGCGCGGGTCACGGTGGTGCCGGCGAGCATGGCCAAAGGCCTGGAGTACGACCACGTGGTGGTCGTCGAGCCGGCGGAGATCGTGGCCGCGGAGCCGCGCGGGCTGCACCGGCTGTACGTGGTGCTCACCCGCGCCGTGTCCCGCCTCTCCGTCGTCCACGCACAACCACTGCCGGCGGCCCTTGTGTAAGACGTGTTGCAGTGTAATTGTGTAATCATGCGCGACAGGACATGGGCGGGAGCCCGCCAGGAGCCGCCGCCGGCACACGACGCGGCGGCGTGGGTCACGGGTGCGGTGCCGGAGGGGTGGTTCACCGAGCCGCCCGAGATCGTCATCGACCGGGACGAGATCGTGATCGTCGGGCGGCTGCCCGAGCCCCAGCTCGCCGAGGGTGCGAGCGACACCGACAAGGCCGCCGCCGAGGCCGGCCGGATCAACCAGCACCGCGAGGACACCCGCGACCGGCGGATCAAGATCGCACAGCAGCTTGAGCGCCGCTACCAGCGCAAGGTGGCCTGGGGAGCAGCGTGCGGCGGCACACAGGTGCTCTTCACCAACCTCTCCGCCCCCGTCATGACCCGGCTCCGCCAGCCCGAGCGCCAGGTGCTCGACACGCTGGTCGAGGCCGGCGTCGCCCGCTCCCGCTCCGACGCGCTCGCCTGGTGCGTACGGCTGGTCGGCGAGCACACCAACACCTGGCTCGACGACCTGCGCGGCGCGATGGGCGCGGTCGCCGAGTTGCGCAAACGAGGTCCAGAGGTCTCCTAGCGTCGAGAGACGCGACGGGGCAGCATGCAGGACATGCGTACCCAGGTTGCGATCGTCGGTGCCGGCCCCGCCGGCCTGATGCTGGCCCACCTGCTGCGGCTCGGCGGCATCGACTCGGTGGTGCTGGAGCGGCGCAGCCGCGACTACGTCGAGCGGCGGGTCCGCGCCGGCGTGCTCGAGCACCCCACCGTCGAGCTGCTGCGGGAGGCCGGCGTCGCCGACCGCCTCGACCGCGAAGGCATGCCACACCACGGCATCTCGCTGCGCTTCGACGGGGCCGACCACCGCATCGCGCTGTCCGACCTGACCGGCAGGAGCATCACCGTGTACGGGCAGCAGGAGGTCGTCAAGGACCTCATCGCGGCTCGGGTGGCCGCCGGCGAGCCGCTGCTGTTCGAGGTCTCGGACGTGATGCTCGACCCCGCGACGCCACTGGTCACCTTCACCGACGCCGGCGGCACGCGGCAGGAGTTGGAGTGCGACTTCATCGCCGGCTGCGACGGCTCGCACGGCGTCTGCGCGCCCCACGTGAAGGCGACGGTGCACGCGCACGACTACCCGTTCGCGTGGCTGGGCGTGCTGGCCCAGGCGCCCCCGTCGCACAGCGAGCTGATCTACACGCACCACGAGCGGGGCTTCGCCCTGCACAGCATGCGCACACCCGAGATCACCCGCCTGTACCTCCAGGTCGCGCCGGACGAGCGGATCGACGACTGGTCCGATGACCGCATCTGGGACGAGCTGGGCAGGCGGCTCGCGGCGGACGGGTTCACGCTGGCGACCGGCCCGATCCTGGAGAAGGGCATCACGACCATGCGCAGCGTGGTCACCGAGCCGATGCGCCAGGACCACCTCTTCCTGGCCGGCGACGCCGCACACATCGTCCCGCCCACCGGCGCCAAGGGCATGAACCTGGCCATCGCGGACGTGTGGGTGCTGGCGGAGGCGCTGGGCGCGTATCTCAGGGAGGGCCGCTCGGACCTGCTCGACGCGTACGACGAGACGTGCCTGCGGCGAGTGTGGCGGGCCGAGCACTTCTCCTGGTGGATGACCAGCATGCTGCACCAGGCCCCCGGCGCGGACGACTTCCAGCGCAAGCTCCAGCTCGCCCAGCTCCGCTACGTCGCCTCATCCGAGGCCGCCGCGACAAGCCTCGCCGAGAACTACGTCGGCCTTCCGCTACGACGTTGAGCCGAACAGACCGCCATATCGGAGTCTCAATCTCCGCGTGCCGACCACCACTGTGGACGATCATCCGCTAGCGTTCGGGCCTGTGTCTCCCGACCATGGCGCGCCCTTCGGGCGGATCGATCGGCGACTGGGGTCGACGCCCCAGGAACGCGGCAGTATGGACAACGGCACGTGCCCGGACATTTTTGAGCTGAGCGATGGCCGGTTCGCCATCGTCGGCACCGACGCCACCGCCGAACTCGACGGGCACCTACCTGCCGACGCGGGCAGGGCGAGCTATGAGCGCATCGTCGTCATCAGTAGGGAGACGCTTCTGCACGCCAAGCGCCACATTCCCGATCTTTAACCAGAGGGATTCGTCACGGGCCGTGCGTCCGCGTCTAGGTGTTTCCAGGCCTTGGACGGCGTCTCCCGCCCCTGATCAGCCGATCGCGCAGCCGCGAGGAGGTCTTCGTACTCCTCGCAGATGCGATTCGCCGCGGACGCGAAGGCGTACTCGTCGGTGCCCGGGACCAGCGACGTACGCGCCTTGGCGGCCGCGCGCCAGTACTCTCGCATGAGCGAGCTGGTGAAGAGCTGGCGCAGATGGTTCTGCACTTGTTCGTCGGTGGTGTAGTCACTGATGCGCAAGCCCAGGCGCATGTGCTGAAAGATCAGGTTTGCGTAGAGGTACTGACGCTCTTTCTCGCGGGATACGCCAGGTTCCAGGGGTGGCCACACGGCAGCCAACGAGGGGTCGTCGATGCTCATGCGGATAAGATCGACATGCAGCATCCGCAGGCTAGCTTCGGCACTACGATGCAACTCGATTTGGGATTGGTGAAGCGACTCACGCTGCATCGCGAGCTCGGTCCGCTGCAACGCCAGCTCCCGAGACTGAAGCCAGAGCGTAGCGATCAGGGCCGCCAGCGCGAGCCCGGAAACGATCGCGTTGACCACACCGAAGCTGTCGCCGACACTCGCCCGCTCAGCCCAGTCAGTGGGTGTGTCCAGTCGTTGCAGTGCGGCCACGACTCCCAGCCCCAGCAGCAGAATAACGAAGATCACCAGCGCGGACGCGGCTATCCACTTACTGGTTCGGACCGTGACCTCGGCATTGATCTCGGGGCCACCGGATCTCGTACTCATGGCTGTTCCGTTAGAAGTACCGAACTTGCATACAGGAACCCGTCCGCTACAGGCCAGTCCTGCAATTGCAATTTTCGGCGCGTGAACCCGATCGCCACTATTTCCGCACGGAGATCTTTGCGTCGAACGCCGTCGTTCCTCCCCATGGATACATAGTGTGCTAACCTGCGCAAGGTTGCCAGCATGCAGCGATGACTGATTGATGAAAGCCGCCTTCACGACATTCAGTCGGCACAGTCATCAATGCGAAATGAAATCTGTCGAATAGCCACGTGGCGATTGGCAACCTCTCTGATCTCGGCAATAGCCACCCGCCTGGACGGCTGCTAGCGTCGGGGCGGGAGGAGGCGCCGATGTCCCTCGCTGAGCTGCGTGACGAGCTGACCGCCCGCCTTGGCCGTGACGGGGTGATCACCGATCCGGCGCACCTGCGGACGTACGAGTGTGACGCCCTCACCGGCTACCGCGTGGTGCCGGCCCTCGTTGCCCTGCCGCGCGACGCCGCCGGGGTCGCGGCCGCCGTCGCCGCATGCGCCGCCTACAAGGTGCCCTTCGTGGCGCGGGGCGCGGGCACGGGGCTCTCCGGTGGGGCGTTGCCGGTCGCCGACGGGGTGGTGATCTCGCTACAGCGGCTGCGGCGGGTGGTCGAGGTCGACCCGGTCGACCGGCGGGCCACGGTGGAGCCGGGCGTGACCAACCTCGACATCAGCCGCGCCGCCGCGCGGTACGGGCTCTACTACTCGCCCGACCCGTCCAGCCAGCAGGTCTGCACGATCGGCGGCAACGTGGCGGAAAACTCGGGCGGGGCGCACTGCCTCAAGTACGGGTTCACGGTCAACCACATCCTCGCGGTCGACGTGGTCCTTCCCGACGGGAGCACCACGCGCCTCGGCGGGGACGCGCCGCACCAGGCGGGGTTCGACCTGCTCGGGGCGTTCGTGGGCACCGAGGGCACGCTGGGCATCGTGACCGGCGTGGTCGTGCGGCTGCTGCACACGCCGGCGACGGTGCGCACGCTCGTCGCCAACTTCGACTCGACCAAGGACGCCGGCGACGCGGTCACCGCGGTGATCGCGGCGGGCATCGTGCCGGCGGCGATCGAGATGATGGACAACCTCGCGATCCAGGCGGTCAACCAGGCCGTCGACGCGGGCTTCGACCCGGACACCGCGGCCGCGCTCATCGTGGAGCTGGATGGGCCGGCCGACGAGGTGGAGGCGCGCTTCGCCGACCTCACGCGGCTCTGCGCCAGGGCCACCGAGGTGACGATCGCGCGGGATGCCGCGCACCGGGCGAAGATCTGGCAGGGGCGGAAGGCGGCGTTCGCGGCGGTGGGCCGGCTCAGCCCCAACTACTTCGTGCAGGACGGGGTCGTGCCGCGCACCCGGCTGGGCGAGGCGCTCACCCGGATCGCGGAGATGGGCGACGCGGCTGGCATCCGTGTGGCGAACGTCTTCCACGCCGGCGACGGCAACCTCCACCCCCTCGTGTTGTACAGCGAGGAGCGTGGCGAGCACGAGCGGGCCGAGGCGCTCTCCACCGCGATCGCCGAGCTCTGCGTCGAGCTGGGCGGCTCGCTCTCCGGCGAGCACGGCATCGGCACCGACAAGGCCTGTTCGATGCCGCGCATGTTCTCCGAAGACGACCTGGCCACGATGCAGCGGCTGCGGGCGGCGTTCGACCCGGAAGGGCTGTGCAACCCGGGCAAGGTCTTCCCCACCCCGCGGCTGTGCGGGGAGCGGCCGGGGCCGTACCGCCCGCACCCGCTGGAAGCGGCCGGCGTCATCGAGCGGCTATGAGGCCGGGGTCGCTGGCCGAGCTGCGTGACGCGGTACGCGACACGCGCGGCACCCTGCTGGTCAAGGGCGCGGGCACGGCGCAGGGCTGGGCCGGCTCGCCTGACCCGACCGACCATGTGCTGGAGACGACCGGGTTGACCGGTGTGGTCACGTACAACCCCGCGGACATGACCGTAGCGGTGCGGGCCGGCACGCCGTTGACGGTGCTACAGCAGGAGCTTGCGGCGGGCGGGCAGCGGGTCTCCCTGGATCCCGCCCGCCCCAAGGCGACCGTCGGCGGCCTCGTCGCCACCGCCGACTCGGGGCCGTTGCGGCACGCGTTCGGCGGGCCGCGCGACCTGCTCATCGGCGTCACCGTGGTGCTCGCGGACGGCACTGTCGCCCGCTCCGGCGGCCACGTCATCAAAAACGTCGCCGGGTACGACCTCGGCAAGCTGCTCTGCGGCTCGTTCGGCACGCTCGGGGTGATCGCCGAGGTGGTGCTGCGGGTACACCCGCTGCCGCCCGCCTCCCGGACGGTCTCCATCCCCTGTGACGCGGCGGAGGCCGTCGAGCACACGGGACGGGTGCTGGAGGCGCGCCTGGAGCCGGCCGCGCTGGAGTGGTGCGACGGCGAGCTGCTCGCCCTGTACGAAGGCGTCGAGTCCAGTGTGGAGCTTCGTGCGGCCGCGACGCCCGGCGGTACGACACTGTCCACAGCGGACGCCGAGGCGGCATGGCGGCGGGTTGCCGCGGTGCACGACGGCGACGTGGTGGTGCGCTGCGGCAGCCGGCCCAGCCAGCTCGCCGCGGTCGCCAAGCACGCGACGTCGATGACGAGTAGCGCGGCGGTGGGCGTGCACACGCTCGAAGTGGCCGACGTCGATCGGCTGCGCGAGGAGTTCGCGCAGGTGACGACGATCCGCCGGGCGCCGGACACCGCAGCCTGGGGCGAGCCACACCCGGCAGTGCCACTCATGCGCGCGGTCAAGCAGCGCTTCGACCCGGACGGGCGGCTCGGCCCCGGCCGGTTCAGGCCGTGGTTCTAAGGGGGAGACGTGGCCTTCGACCTGGACCGGGCCCTGCTCGACGAGTGTGTCCACTGTGGCTTCTGCCTGCCCACCTGCCCCACGTTCGTCCTGACCGGTGACGAGGCCGAGTCGCCGCGCGGCCGCATCTACCTCATGGGCCTCGCCACCCGCGGCGAGGCGCCGGTCGCCGGGCCGGTCACCCAGCACCTCGACTCCTGCCTGGGCTGCCTCGCGTGCGTGCCGGCCTGCCCGTCCGGCGTGAAGTACAACGCGTTGATCGAGTCGGCCCGCCCGCAGATCGACCGCGAGGTGCCCCGCGACAGGTTCTTCCGGTCGGCGGTGTTCGCGCTCTTTCCTTATCCACGACGGCTGCGGGCGGCCGCGCTCCTCGGTCTGCTCTACCGGCGGCTGGGCATCCGCTGGCTGACTCACCGCTCAGGTTTGCTGAAACGCCTGCCGGCCAGGGCGCGCGCGCTCGAAGGGCTGCTGCCGCCGGTGCGGCTGAAGGACCTGTTCACGAAGACGAAGGGTGATGAGAAAGGCACCGTGGCCCTGCTCACGGGCTGCGCCCAGCGGGTCTTCTTCAAGCCGGTCAACGACGCGACCGCGCGCGTCCTCGCGGCCGAGGGCTGCGCGGTCGCCGTGCCGAAGGGGCAGGGGTGCTGCGGCGCGCTCAGCCTGCACACCGGGCGCGACGAGGAGGCGCGGGCGTTCGCGCGGCGCACGGTGGACGCGTTCGAGGGGTACGAGACGGTCGTCGTCAACGTCGCGGGCTGCGGCTCGGTGCTCAAGGAGTACGGCGAGCTGCTGCGCGACGACCCGGAGTACGCCGAGCGGGCGGCCGCGTTCGCCGGCCGGGTGCGAGACGTGAGCGAGGTGCTCGCCGGGTTGGAGCCGGTGGCGCAGCGGCACCCGCTGCCCATCCGTGTCGCCTACCACGACGCCTGCCACCTGGCGAACGCCCAGCGGATCACCCGCGAGCCGCGCGACGCGCTGCGCACGATCCCCGGGCTGGAGCTCGTCGAGGTGCCCGAGGAGAAGATCTGCTGCGGATCGGCGGGCGTCTACAACCTGCTCCAGGCCGGCACGGCCGAGCAGCTCGGGCGGCGCAAGGCGGAAAACCTGACGTCCGCGCGCCCCGATGTGATCGCGACCGGCAACGCCGGATGCCTGCTGCAAATCCGCCGGTACACAGAGGACGGTCCGCTGATCATGCACCCGGTGGAACTGCTCGACCACTCAATTCACGGGCGTCCGCTGACGCGGTGACGCTGCCGAGCAATGCCAGCGCCTGCGCGGACGGGCTGCCCGGCTCGGCGTGGTACACGACAAGGAACTGCCCCGGGCTGCCGTTCACCGCGAACGTCTCGTACGCCAGCGTGAGCTCGCCGACCAGCGCGTGGAGGAAGCGCTTGGTGCCCGCGGTCTTGACGCCCACGTCGTGCCGCGCCCAGAGCCGCCGAAAGTCTTCGCTCTTCAACGACAGCTCGCCGACAAGCTCGGTGAGGCGCGGGTCGTCGAGGTCGGTGCCGGCGCTGGCGCGGAGGGTGGCGACCGTCTCCGCGGCGACGGTGTCCCAGTCGGCGTAGATCCGCCGGGCTTCGGGATCCAGAAACATCACTCGCAGCTGGTTGGCCCCCTTGACCGAGCAGTGGTTGAGCGCGGCGGCGAGCCGGTTGTTGGCCAGCACGTCCAGGTAACGGCCCAGCACGAGGGCCGGTGTGTCGACCCACGCGTCCAGCAGGCGCGCCAGCCGCGGACTGGCCCGCTCCGGCTGGCTGGAGCGGCGCCGGCGGCGGGTCGCCGGGCGGGCCAGCTCGCGCAGGTGTGCCACGCCCTCGTCGTCGAGCGTGAAGACCCGGGCGAGCGCCTCGATGATCTGCTCGGACGGGTGCTTGTCGCGCCCCTGCTCGAGCCTGATGTAGTAGTCGGCGCTCATGCCGGCGAGCAGGGCGACCTCTTCGCGGCGCAGGCCGGGCACCCGGCGTCGCCCCGGGTCGGGCAGGCCGAACTCTTCCGGGCGGGTCAGCTCCCGCCGCGCTCGCAGAAACTCACCGAGCCGGTTGTCGCTGTCCATCCCCCGAGCCTAGGCCGGCCCCCGGGCGGCGAGCCTGGTCCCCGCACTACCAGGATGCGAACCCCCAGGAAAAGGCCGTCCTGGTAGCCCGTCCGCGAGGCGGCGACGGTGGAGCCATGACTGACAACAACACCCTCTCCGGCCGGGTCGCGGTAATCACCGGCGCCACCAGCGGCATCGGTGCCGCCACCGCCCACCGCCTCGCCGCGGCCGGCGCGTCCGTCGCCCTCCTGGGGCGGCGCGAGGACCGCCTCAAGGGGCTGGCCACCGAGATCGGCGCGGCCGCACTGCCGGTCGCCGTCGACGTCACCGACCAGGACGCCCTGAACGCGGCCGCGACCACCATCCGCTCGGCCCTTGGCCGGGTCGACCTCGTGGTGGCGAACGCGGGCGTGATGCTCCCCGCGCCCTTCGAGTCGGCGCAGACCGCCGAGTGGGACCAGATGGTCAGCACCAACATCAACGGGCTGCTCTACACCGCCCGCGCGTTCGTCGACGACCTGCTCGCCGCGGCGGCGGACGGCAAGCCGGCGGACCTGGTGCTGGTCGGCTCGATCGGCGGTCACACCGTGTTCTCCAACTACGCCGTCTACACCGCCACCAAGGCGGCCGTCGCGCACCTGACCCGGGGCCTGCGTGCCGACTTCGGTCCACGCGGGGTACGGGTCAAGAACGTCGAGCCGGGCTTCGTCAGCACCGAACTGGGCGACGGCATGCTCGACGGCGGCCAGCGCGAGGTACTCGCGCAGATGCGGCAGGCCGTGCCGCCGCTGCCGCCGGAGGACATCGCGGACGCGATCGCGTACGCCACCGCCGCCCCCGCGCGGGTGAACGTGGCCGAGATGATCGTGCTCCCCACGGTGCAGGGCTAGCCGTTACGGCGGTATGACGCGGGTCGCCGGCTCGGTCTGGTGGATGCGGGAGCGGTCGTCGAAGATGATCGGGTCGTGGTCGCGGGTCTGGTTGAGCGCCCAGAGGCCGATCAGATCGGCAAGTGCGAAGACGATCGCGACCAGCACCGCCAGCACGAGCCGGCGCCGGCGCTCGCGGCGCAGCCACTCGGCGCGCGCCTTCTTGTACGCGGGCGGCGCGGCCTCGATCCCCGCGGCGAGCGCGCCGAGCGTCTCCCGCAGCTGGTCTTCAGTGCCGCTCACGACCGTCCTCGCTTCGCCGCGGGCGGCCGCGAGGCTCCAAGTCCGCTGAGCCTGATGATTCGCTCGCTTCGCTCCCTCATTGTCGTTCCTCCAGCACCCGCGTGAGGGCGGCCATCCCGCGCGAGGTGTGTGACTTCACCGCGCCGGGCGAGATGCCCATCGCCTCGGCGATCTCGGCTTCACGCAGCCCCAGCCAGTGTCGCAGCACGAGCGCCTCCCGCTGCCGTGCGGGCAGTTCTTTGAGCGCCGCCACCAGCGCCCGCTGGTCGTCGTGGAGCAGCGCCTCCGCCTCGGCCGAGCTGCCGGCCGGCGGGGCGGTCTCCGGTGTGGCGTGCTTTCGCACGACCTGGAGGTGGCGCAGGCGCATGCGGGTGAGGTTGCAGACCACCGACCGCAGGTAGGGCAGGGCCTTGTCCGCGCCTTGGAGCTTCTTCCAGCGCCGGTACAGCTGGTAGAACGCCTCCGCCACGATGTCTTCCGCGTCGTCGGCGCCGAGCAGCACGGCGAGGCGGTGCATGGCCGCGTACTGCGTCTGGAAGAGCTCGGCCAGCGCGGCGTCGGCCTCGGCGGCGTCCTGCTGTGCCCGGATGAGCGGTGAGGTCATGTGGCGCGCACCGCCTGCCGTTCACCGGCCCGCGCGAAGAACGGCGTGAGCAACACCGCCACGGCCAGGTTGAGGGCGAACGCGACAAGGGCCGCGTAGACCGGCACGTCCGCGCCGCCGATCCCCACCGAGACCACCGACGAGAAGCCGCCCCAGACCACGAGCAGCGTGCCTGCGACCATGCCGACCGCCCAGCCCGCGAGCAGCGCTCTCCGGTGCAGCCAGGTGGTGAAGAGGCCGATCGCCACCGCGGGGAACGTCTGGAGGATCCACACCCCGCCCAGCAGCTGGAGGTTGATCGCGTCCTGGTTGCGCAGCCCGAGGACGAACGCGACCGCGCCCACCTTCGCGGTCAGCGACACCGACTGGGCGATGCGCATCTGGTGCTTGGGCGTGGCGGTCGGATGGAAGTACTCGACGTAGATGTTGCGGACGAAGGCGGTGGCCGCCGCGATCGACATGACCGCCGCGGGCACCAGCGCCCCCACCACGAACGCGCCGAACAGCACGCCGGTCAGCGCGGCCGGCATCAGCTGGTCGACCAGCAGGGGTACCGCCGACTCGGCGTTGCCCGGCGGCGCCTGCACCCCGGCGGCGAGCGCGGCGATGCCCAGCACGCCGAAAAGTCCCAGCACCGCGGTCCAGGCCGGCAGTGCCACCGTCACCTTGCGCAGCGTGTCCGGCCCCTTGGCGGCGAACGCGGCGGTCAGCACGTGCGGGTACATCAGCAGCGCCATCGCCGAGCCGAGCGCGAGCGTGGCGAAGGCCGGGAACAGCTCGGGCTCCAGCGCGAGCGCGGTGTGGCGGGTCGCCGCCGTCTCGAACATCCGGCCCGGCCCGCCCAGCTCGTCGAGGACCACCGCGACCACCGCGAGCGTGGCCCCGAAGATCGCCGCGCCCTTGACGATCGAGATCACCGCGGGCGCGCGCAGCCCGTGCCGGTAGGTCGCCAGCGCCAGCACGCCGAACACCGCGATCAGCGCGAGGTCACCGGCCAGCCCGCGGGGGTACAGGCCACCGGCGGTGAGCACGGCCCGGATGCCGAGGAGCTGGAGCGCGATGTACGGCATCGTGGCGAGGATGCCGGTCAGCGCGACCGCGAGCGCGAGCGGCGGCGAGTCGTACCGACCCTTCACGTAGTCGGCCACCGTGATGTAGCCGTTGTCGCGTGCCGCCGTCCACAGGCGCGGCAGCAGCACGAACGCGAGCGGGTAGACGATCACCGTGTACGGGAGCGCGAAGAAGCCGAGCGCGCCCGCGCCGTACACGAGGCCGGGAACCGCCGCGAACGTGTACGCCGTGTAGATCGTGCCGCCGAGCAGCAGCCACGTCGTCGGTGCGCCGAAGCGGCGGCCGGCCAGCGCCCAGCCCTCCAGTGTGGGCAGCGAGTCGTCCCGCCGGAACCAGCGCGCACCGACCGCCACCAGCGATGTCCCGCCGACGACGGCGAGGAACGCGGCCACGGTGGCGAGCACGAGATCTCCCTGAAACATCGGGTAAACCGAATGCACTGGTTGGGCAACTCTGCCATGTGACGTCGAACACTGCACGGGCGATCGCGGGCGGCTGCCTGGCCGCCCCATTTGTCGCCTTGCTGTGGGTGCCCTTCTATGCCGGCGGCGGTCCCTCACTCGCCGGGGTGCCGTTTTTCTACTGGTACCAGATGCTTTGGGTGCCCTTGAGTGTTCTACTCATGTTCATCGCCTACTTGCTGCTGCGTCGTTAGCTCTCGGAGGCCCCCTATGACGACCACCACTCCCGCGAGCCCGCCGAGTTCCCCCGCCCCCGCCCGCCGCCAGCTCAACCCGAGATCGATCGCGATCTGGGGCGCCGTGGCCATCGCCGGCGCGATCGCCTGGGGCGTGCTCGCCCTGTCCCGCGGCGAAGAGATCAACGCGATCTGGCTCGTGGTGGCCGCGATCGCCTCGTACGCGATCGCGTACCGCTTCTACGCCCGCTTCATCGTCCGCAAGGTGCTCAAGGTCGACGACACCCGAGCCACCCCCGCGGAGCGCCTGGACAACAGCATCGACTACCAGCCGACCGACCGCCGGATCCTGGTCGGACACCACTTCGCGGCCATCGCCGGCGCCGGCCCGCTGGTCGGCCCGGTGCTCGCCGCGCAGATGGGCTACCTGCCCGGCACCATGTGGATCATCTTCGGCGTCATCTTCGCCGGCGCCGTACAGGACATGGTGATCCTGTTCTTCTCGATGCGGCGCAACGGCAAGAGCCTGGGCCAGATGGCCCGCGACGAGATCGGCACGGTCGGCGGCATCGCCGCGCTCATCGCCGTCTTCTCCATCATGATCATCCTGCTGGCCGTGCTCGCGCTGGTCGTGGTCAACGCGCTGGCCAAGTCGCCGTGGGGCACCTTCTCCATCGCGATGACCATCCCGATCGCCCTGTTCATGGGCTTCTACCTGCGGACACTGCGTCCGGGCCGGGTCATCGAAACCACCGCGATCGGCGTCGCCCTGCTGCTGCTCGCGATCGTGGCGGGCGGCTGGGTGCAGGAGTCCGGCCTGGCCGACACGTTCACGCTGAGCCCGGAAACCCTCACGATCTGCCTGATCATCTACGGCTTCTTCGCCTCGGTGCTGCCGGTCTGGATGCTGCTGGCCCCACGCGACTACCTGTCCACGTTCATGAAGGTGGGCACGATCGCACTGCTCGCCATCGGCGTGATCATCGCCGCGCCGGCGCTACAGACCGAGGCCGTGACGAAGTTCGCCAGCAGCGGCACCGGCCCGGTCTTCTCGGGCGAACTGTTCCCGTTCGTCTTCATCATCATCGCCTGCGGCGCCCTCTCCGGATTCCACTCGCTGATCTCGTCCGGCACCACGCCCAAGATGATCCAGAAGGAGTCGCAGGTGCGGCTCGTCGGCTACGGCGCGATGCTGATGGAGTCGTTCGTCGCGGTGATGGCCCTGATCGCCGCCTGCATCCTCGAGCCCGGCCTGTACTACGCGATGAACGCACCCGCCGGCCTCCTCGGCTCCACAGTGGAGAGCGCGTCGGCCGCGGTGACCAACCTGGGCTTCACGATCACCCCGCAGGACCTCAGCGCCGCGGCCGCCGAGGTCGAGGAGCAGACGCTCGTCGCCCGCACCGGCGGCGCACCAACCCTCGCCGTGGGCATGTCGGAGATCTTCTCCAGCGTGATCGGTGGCTCGAGCCTGAAGGCGTTCTGGTACCACTTCGCCATCATGTTCGAGGCGCTCTTCATCCTGACCACTGTGGACGCCGGCACCCGCGTCGGCCGGTTCATGCTCCAGGACACGCTCGGCAACATCTGGAAGCCGATCGGCCGAGTCAGCTGGAAGCCGGGCCTGTGGGCCACCAGCGCCGTAGTGGTGCTCGCCTGGGGCTACTTCCTCTACACCGGCGTCACCAACCCGCTCGGCGGCATCAACCAGCTCTTCCCGCTCTTCGGCATCGCCAACCAGCTACTGGCGGCCGTCGCCCTGGCGGTGGCGACCACGATCCTGGTCAAGAGCGGCCGGCTGAAATGGGCCTGGGTGACGGCGATTCCGCTGGCCTGGGACGCCACGGTCACGCTGACCGCGAGCTGGCAGAAGGTCTTCTCCGACCAGCCGGCGATCGGCTTCTTCGCCCAACGCGACCGGTACGCCGACGCCCTGGACCGCGGCGAAGTGCTGGCACCCGCGAAGAACCTCGACGACATGCGGGCGGTGGTGACAAACTCCACGGTGGACGGTGTGCTGTCGGCGCTGTTCGCCATCCTGGTCATCATCGTGATCGCCAACGCCGCCTGGGTCTGCTTCAAGGCGATCCGCGCCCGCGCGCCACTGCCCACGACGGAGGCGCCGTACGTGAAGTCCACCATCGTCGCCCCGGCCGGCCTCTTCGCCACCGCCGAGGAAAAGCGCGAGATGGCGGCGGCGTCGGCCGGCTCCGGGGGTGACCGGACATGAGGCGCGCGCTGGCGGCCGTCCGCTGGTACTTCCGGGAGCTGAGCGGCGAGGCGGAGTACGACCACTACGTCGAACGCCACCGCCGCCTCCACCCGGACCAGCCCCTGATGACCCGCCGCGAGTTCGAACACTGCCGCACCGACCGCCGCGACGAAAACCCCACGGCCAGCTGCTGCTAATGCGGTGACCATGACCATGCCGGGTCCGCCCTCATCGGGGCGGACCCGGCCGATTCCCGAAATGTGACCTACCGCGATGCCCGTCGTGGTCCATGCCGCCGCTCCTGCGGCTTTATCCGCCCGCCGCTGGTCGCACCCAACTCCCGGCCGCGCCCACCCCACTCATTGAGATCCAGAGACCTTTCGGGATCAAGGTCGCCGTCCGTCGTGGCGTTGCCTCGAGGCAGATTTGCCCACGTCCGCGTCAGCGGCGGACCGTATGCTCCCGCGGGCACCGCTCCCGGCCGGCGGCTCGCGGGGCGAGCCGAAATCCCCGGCCGTCCGCTGCCGGCTCCGCGAGACAAGCCCCGAGGGGGTCTTCGCGGCCCTTACCTCCGCCATCCAGACGCACCGTAACCAGCCCAGGGTCGGGACTTCGGTTGCTTTCCGATTGCCGATCCCGGAAAGAGACATTGTGGGACGAACGTCGACCCCGGCCTGGCGCGAGCCACTTCACCCGCCCTGTTTCCTCGGCCGGCTGGGCGCAGGGGTGAGTGTGACCAGCGGCGGACGGGTGAGGCCGCGGGAGCAACGGTCTGGACCACGACGCACATCGCGGTAGCTCAAATCTCTGTCGGCATAAGGGATTCGCGGCACCAGCCGGGCTGGGGGTATGCGACGGGTAACCCCACGTCCACGCTGCGGTAACGTGCAGACGACCGCCCGCAGCGAATCCGGACGACAAACCGGAGCTGTCCCGCAACTGTGATGCCGTACCGGCGCAAACCGGACGGACTAGCCAGGTCGCCTGCGGACGGTCGCGAACAAGCGCTCTCGAGGAAGGGCGCCTCGCGGACGGAGCGGACGACCCCTCCAGTCGGCGAAGCACCAGATCCTCGACCGACAGGAGGACCATGAGAAGACAGGTCACAGCGGCCGCGATAGCGGCTGCCGCGGCGATCGCGATGAGCGGGTGCGCCAGCGACGACAACGCCGACCCCGGCTCGGGCGCCACCAGCGCACCGGCCGCCGCCTACCCGGTCACCGTGGGCACGATCACGCTCGACAAGCGGCCCGAGAAGATCGTGTCGCTGTCGCCGAGCGCGACCGAGATGCTCTTCGCCATCGGCGCGGGGTCGCAGGTCACCGCCGCCGACGACAACTCGAACTACCCACCTGAGGCGCCCAAGTCGGAGCTGTCCGGCTTCCAGCCCAACGCGGAGGCCATCGCCGCGAAGTCGCCGGATCTTGTCGTGCTCTCCAACGACACCAACAAGGTGGTCGACCAGCTCACCACGCTGAAGATCCCGGTGTACCTGGCGGCGAGCGCGGTCACGCTGGACGACACGTACAAGCAGCTCGACGACCTCGGCGCGCTCACCGGGCACGCCACCGAGGCGGCCTCCACCGTGCAGCGGATGAAGGAGGACATCGCCAAGCTGGTCAAGGACGTGCCGCAGCGGGCGACCAAGCTCACCTACTACTACGAGCTCGACCCCACGCTGTACTCGGTGACGAGCAAGACGTTCATCGGTGCGCTTTTCGCCCAGGCCGGCCTGGAAAACGTGGCCGACGCCGCCGACGCGGACGGCAAGAAGGGCGGCTACCCGCAGCTCTCGGCCGAGGCCCTGGTCAAGTCCGACCCGGATCTGATCTTCCTGGCCGATACCAAGTGCTGTAAGCAGTCGCTGGAGACGGTGAAGGCGCGCACCGGGTGGGCGAACATCACCGCGGTGAAGAACGGCAACGTGATCGAGCTCGACGACGACATCGCCTCCCGCTGGGGTCCGCGGGTCGTCGACCTCGTGCGGGTCATCACGGAAGCGGTAGCCAAGGTCCCCGCGTGACGAACGCCAGATCAAGGGCCGGCTGGATCGTCGCGGGCGTCCTCTCCGTCGTCGTCGCGGCGCTGGCCGGCCTGGCGTTCGGCCCGGTCAACCTGCCACCGGGCAGCGTGGCCGCCGAAGTGCTCAACCTCGTCCCGGGCGTACACATCCACAGCGGCCTGGACGAGCGCGAGATCGCCATCATCACCGAGATCCGGCTGCCCCGCGTCGTGCTCGCGCTGCTGGTCGGCGCGATGCTCGCGCTCGCCGGCGGCTGCTACCAGGGCGTCTTCCGCAACCCGCTGGCCGACCCGCACCTGCTCGGCGTCGCGGCCGGCGCCGGCCTGGCGGTGACCGCGGTCATCGCGTTCCGGATCGGCACCGGCTCAGCGGGCGGCGACGTCACCTCCGGCCTGCCGCTCACCACGCCGGTGGCCGCGTTCGTCGGCGCGGTGGGCGCGGTCGCGCTCACGTACCTGCTCGGCGTCTCCGGTGGCCGGGACCGCTCGCCGGCCACGCTGATCCTCGCCGGGGTGGCGGTCTCCGCATTCCTCGCCGCCGGCCAGACGTACCTGATGCAGCGCAACGTCGACGCCATCCGCGAGGTGTACTCCTGGCTGCTGGGGCGGCTGGCCACCGCGGGTTGGCACGACGTGCTGGTCATCCTCCCGTACGCGGTGGTGACCGGCGCCGTCCTGCTGCTCTTCCGCCGCGAGCTCGACGTGCTGTCCGTCGGTGACGACGAGGCGAGCAGCCTGGGCCTGCATCCGCAGCGCTCGCGCTACATCCTGCTCGCCGCCGCCAGCCTCGGCACTGCCGCGGCCGTGTCCGTGTCCGGCCTGATCGGGTTCGTGGGCATCATCGTGCCGCACACCGTGCGGTTGCTGGCCGGTGCCAGCTACCGCGTGATCCTGCCACTGTCGGTGCTCTTCGGGGCCGCGTTCCTGGCCCTCACCGACCTCGTCGCGCGCACGGTCGCCAGCCCGGCCGAGATCCCGATCGGCGTGGTCACCGCCTTCTTCGGCGCACCCTTCTTCGTGCTGGTGCTGCGCACCACGAAGCGGGTCACACTATGAACGCCGCGCTGGACGCGCTCGACGTGCGGGTCACCCTGGGCGGCGCACGGATCCTCGACGGCGTCGACCTCACGGTCGCCACCGGCGAGTGGGTCGCGGTCATCGGACCGAACGGCGCCGGCAAGTCGACGTTGTTGCGCGCCGTCGGCGGCCTCCTCCCCGCCGCCGGTGCCATCTCCATTTTTGGTACGCCCACCGAGCGCCTGTCCCGGCGGCAGCGCGCCCGGCTCGTGGCGACGGTCGCGCAGTCACCGGTCGTGCCGGCCGGCATGGCCGTCTTCGACTACGTGCTGCTCGGCCGCACTCCGCACATCCCGCCGCTGGGCCGGGAGTCCACCGCCGACCTGGCCGCCGCCGGCGAGGTGCTGGCCCGGCTCGACCTGCACCGCTTCGCCGACCGCCAGCTGGCCACGCTCTCCGGCGGCGAGCGCCAGCGGGTGTTTCTGGCCCGCGCGCTCGCCCAGGGCGCCCCGCTGCTGCTGCTCGACGAGCCGACCACCGCGCTCGACATCGGCCACCAGCAGGAGGTGCTCGACCTCGTCGACGAGCTGCGCCAGGACCGCGGTCTGACCGTGCTCGCCACCATGCACGACCTCTCCATCGCCGGCGAGTACGCCGACCGTATGGTGCTCCTCGCGAACGGCCGCGTGGCCGCGAGCGGCACCGCCCGCGAGGTGCTGACCGAGGAGCTGCTGGCGACCCACTACGGCGCCCGCGTACGGGTCATCGACGGCGATCACGGTCCCCTGGTGGTGCCCGTCCGCTAGGGCGCATGACAGGGGTGTCGGGCCTTGATGCGGTTGGCTACCTTGATCCCCGAGGTGGTGACGGTGACGACTCTCGTACGTGAACCGGAAACCCGGGCTCCCGCCGCCGCACCCGCGGCCCGGTTGCGCAGGCGGGCGGCAGGACAATTCCGCGGCACCCCGGGCCGGCTCGTGCTCGCCACGGTGGCACTCGTCGTGCTGGGCCTCGCCACCGGCGTCGCCGGCGTCGTGGGTGTGCGCCAGCGGGCCGGCCTCGTCGACGGCGCCGTGGCACAGAGCGGCGAGCTGGCCGTCGCGGCACAGCGGCTCTACCGCGCGCTCTCCGACGCCGACGCGACAGCCGCGAGCGCGTTCCTGACCGGTGGCGTGGAGCCGGTGGCCCTGCGCGAGCGCTACCAGGCCGACATCGCCGACGCGGCGGCCGCGCTCGCGATCGTCTCCGGCGGTGGCGCCGGCGGCGAGGAGGGTGCCGGCGCGGTTGCCCGGATCGCCGCGCAGCTGCCGGTCTACACCGGCCTGGTGGAGACCGCCCGGGTCTACAACCGCCAAGGCGTGCCGGTGGGCGGTGCGTACCTGCGCGAGGCCTCCGGCGTGATGCGCGAGCGCCTGCTGCCCGCCGCACAGGCGCTCTACAAGGCGGTCTCGGACGACCTCGACGAGGCGCGCGGCGACGCGGGCGCCTTCCCGTGGTTCGCGGTGGCGCTCGGCCTGCTGACGATCGCCGCGCTCGTGGTGGTCCAGCGCTACCTGACCCGGCGCACCAACAGGGTGTTCAACGTGGGGCTCGTCGTGGCCACCGTCGCCGCCGTGGCCGTGCTGCTCTGGCTGGGCGTATCCGCGCTGGTGACCGCCGGGCGGCTGGAGGCCAGTCAGGACCGCGGCTCGGAGGAGGTGGCCCGGCTCGCCGACGCCCGGATCGCCGCCCTCCAGGCCCGTGCCGACGAGTCGCTGACGCTCGTCGCGCGCGGCAACGGCAAGGTCTTCGAAGACGACTACGACAAGATGATGGACCGGCTCGCCGGTGACAAGCGCGACGGCGGTCTGCTGGTCGCGGGCGACGCCGACGGGCCCACGCGCGAATTCCTCGCGGCCGCGCTCAACGAGGCGAGAAACTGGGACTCGGCACACGGCAAGGTGCGCCAGCTCGACAACGACGGCCAGTACGACCAGGCGGTCACCTCGTCGGTGGGCACCGACCAAAACAGCACCGCCACCATCGCCAACCGGCTCGACGAAAACCTGTCCAAGGCGATCGACCACAACAGCGAGGTGTTCCGGGAAGAGGTGCGCGGCGCCGGCGGCTCGCTCTCCGGAGCCGACATCGGGGTCGGGTTCCTGGCCGCGCTGCTGGTGTTCGGCGCGGCGGCCGGCATCCAGCGGCGGCTGGCGGAATACCGATGAAAAAGCCCTTCGCCGCCGCGGTGGCCGCGCTGGCCGCGTTGGTGCTGGCCGGGTGTGGTGGCTCGGACAGCCCGCCGCCGGGTCCCGATCCGGCCCAGCCGGCCCGCCCCGTGGGCGTGCAGGATCCCGCGGTGCTGCCCACCACCAGTGCGGCGCCGACCGGCTCGTGCGACCCGCGGGCCAGTTACCGCCCCGCCGGCACGCTCCCCGCGCCCGGCCGGATGCCGTCCGGCTCGACGATGGCGCGCATCCAGCAGTCGGGCCGGCTCGTCGTCGGCGTCGACCAAAACAACTTCCGCTTCGGCTACCGCGACCCCAAGACCGGCAACCTCGTCGGCTTCGAGATCGACCTGGCCCGCGAGCTCTCCCGGGCCATCTTCGGCAGTCCCGACAAGGTGCTCTTCCGGGCCATCACCACGGCCGACCGGATCCCGGCGATCAACGAGGGGCGGGTCGACATCGTCATCCGCAGCATGACGATGAACTGCGACAGGTGGGAGCAGATCACCTTCTCCACCGAGTACTTCTCCGCGGGGCAGGCCATCATGGTCGCCCGTGATTCGCCGATCAAGGGGATCAAGGACCTCGCCGGCAAGAAGGTCTGCGCGGCCACCGGCAGCACCTCGATCCGCAACATCGCCGCCAAGGCGCCGGAGGCGAAGCCGGTGTCGGCCAGCGACGCGCTCGACTGCCTCGTGCTGCTCCAGCAGCTTCAGGTCGACGCGGTCTCCACCGACGACGCGATCCTGGCCGGCTTCGCCGAGCAGGACAAGGGCACCAAGATCTTGCCGGAGCGGTTCACCGAGGAGCCGTACGGCATGGCGATGAAGAAGGAGTCCGTCGACCTGGCGCGGTTCGTCAACGGCGTGCTGGAGCGGATCCGCTCCGACGGCACCTGGACCCGCCTGTACGACCGGTGGCTCTCCTCGCTCGGCGCCACCCCGCAGCCACCCGCACCGCGCTACAAGGGCTGACCGTGTCGACGCCGCCGCCGATGATGAGCCGCGACGAGGTCGATCGGGCCATCGTCGGGCTTGTCGCGGCGTACGACCGGATCTCCGCGGCGATGTTCGAGATGGACGCGCACCCGGCGCTCGTCCTGCTGCGCGGCGGCGGGCTGCGCGGGCGTACGGCGGATGTGGCGACCGAGGTGCTCGGGGCGGTCGAGGTGCTCTGGTCGCAGTTCGCCGCGCTGGGCGCCCACCTCGACCGCGCGAAGACGGTACGTGCCGAGCGTTCCCGGCCCGGCGAAGGCGAGCTGCGCCTGCTCACCTCGGTGCTGCGCCAGCCGATCGTGGGGCTGAGCGCCTCCGGCATCGTGCTCGACACCCTCGCCGGCGGCACACCGGCCTCGTGGCAGACCGTCCCCGGGCTCGCCGACGACCTGGAGACCGTGGCCGCCGAGGTCGTGCACGCGCTTGGCGAGGTCGAGGCGGCCACCACCCGGGTCGCCACGCTGTACGGGCAGCCGACCAGGGCATTGGAGAAGGCGACCGCCGACGCGACGAACCTTGGCGGTGACGCGCTCAAGGGGTCCGATGTGGACGGACTCGCGCGCAGGCTCGCCGACGCGCACGCCGAAGCGCTCAAAGACCCGATCGGCGCGAAAGCGCCACCGACCGGGCTGGTGTCCGAGATCGAGGCGCTGACCACACGGATCGCCGGCTTGGCGGCACTGCGCGGCGCGTACCCGGAAAAGATCCGGAGCCTGACCACCGCGGTCGACGAGGTGGCCGCGGCGGAGGCGGAGGCGCGCAGGGTCGGCGACCTCGCGGCGACGAAGATCGCCAACGCCGGCCTGCCGGCGGTGCCCGACGCGGTGGGTGGGCTGCGCGCACACATCGCGCAGCTCGGGCAGCTGCACCGCGAGGGGCGGTGGCTGCGCCTGGCCGACGAGCTGTCCATTGTGGAACGCTCGGTGGCGCAGGCGAAGGAGCGGGCGGCCCACCTCTTCGAGGCGGCCGACGGGCTGCTGGAGCGCCGCACCGAGCTGCGCGGCCGGCTCGACGCCTACCGCGCGCGGGCCGGCCGGATGGGGCTCGTCGAGCACGAGGAGCTCGCCGCCCTGCACCGCGCCGCACAGGATCTGCTCTACACAAGCCCTTGCGACCTGCCCGCCGCCACCCGCGCGGTGGTCGCCTACCAGCGTTACCTCAACCAGCTCACGGAGAGGGGCAACCCATGAGGTGTGTCCGGCCCGGCTGCTCCGGCACGTACGGCGCCGAGGGCTACTGCGACGAGTGCGGGCGGCGCGCGCCCGCCGGCGCGGTGCCGGCACAGCCCAAGGCGCCGTCGACGGTGTCGCCGGTCAGCGTCGCCACGTCGGCCGGCTCGGTGCCGACCACCACCGGGCGGGGCTCGACGCGCGGCTCCGGCCGCAGCCGCGGCGCCTCGCGCGGCGGGCTCGGCGCCGGCCTCATCGAGCTGCCCCGGGTGCCGCTGCGCGACCCGGCGACGGCCGTCATGCGCGACCCCAAGGTCTCCGAGTCACGCCGCTTTTGCAGCAAGTGCGAGGAGCCGGTCGGCCGCGGGCGCGACGGCAAGCCGGGCCGGAGCGAGGGCTTCTGCCCCAACTGCGGCACGCCGTTCTCGTTCGTTCCCCGGCTGTCGCAGGGCGACCTCGTCAACGACCGGTACGAGGTGCTCGGCGCGCTCGCGTACGGCGGGCTCGGCTGGATCTACCTGGCCCGCGACCGCAACCTCGCCGACTCGGCCACCGAACGCTGGGTCGTCCTCAAAGGACTGATCAACACCGCCGACGCGGACGCGATGGCAGCGGCGGTGACCGAGCGGCGATACCTGGTGGAGATCGACCACCCGAGCATCGTGAAGATCCACGACTTCGTGCAGCACCCCGACCCGAAGACCGGCGTGCCGGTGGGCTACATCGTCATGGAGTACGTGGGCGGCCAGTCGCTGCGCGATCTGCTGATGGCTCGCCGCGCCGAGGGCCAGCGGGTGCTGCCGCTCGCCGAGGTGCTGGCCTACGGCGCCGAGGTGCTTCCCGCCTTCGGTTACCTGCACGGGCGCGACCTGATCTACTGCGACTTCAAGCCCGACAACGTGATCCACGCCGAGGAGCAGCTCAAGCTCATCGACCTCGGTGCGGTGCGCCGCGCCGACGACGACGTGAGCGCGGTCTACGGCACGCCCGGATACCAGGCGCCCGAGGTGGAGCAGGTGGGTCCGTCGGTGGCCGGCGACATCTACACCGTCGGGCGGTCGCTGGCGGTGCTGAGCTTCGAGTTCCGCGGCTTCTCCACCACGTACGCGAAGAAGCTGCCGGACCGTGCCGACGTGCCGCTGTTCCAGCAGGAGGAGTCGTACCACCGGTTGCTGCTCCGTGCCACGCACATCGACCCGGCCCGGCGCTTCCAGACCGCGGCCGACATGAGCGAGCAGCTGCTCGGCGTGCTCCGCGAGGTGCTCTCGGCCGCCGACGGGCTGCCGCGGTCGGTGGTGTCGCGGCAGTTCACCCCCGAGCGGCGGGCCTTCGGCACCGCGGCGGGCGAGGTGACCCCCGAGTCGGTGCCGGCCGACCTCCTGCCGTCGGGAGTGGCCGCCGCGCTGCCGCTGCCCCAGGTCGACGTGCTCGACCCGGGCGCCGGCTTCCTCGCCACGCTCAGCAGCACCGACCCGGCCGAGCTGGTGCGGCAGCTGGAGTCGCCGCCCGTGCAGAGCACCGAGGTCGCGCTGCGCCTGGTCCGCGCCCGCATCGAGGCAGGCGACCTGGACGGAGCGGTGAACGGGCTGGACGTGCTGTCCGTCACGGACCCGTTCGACTGGCGGATCGACTGGTACCGGGGCATCGCCGCGATGGCCGCCGGCAAGGCCGGTGAGGCGCGGGTGGCGTTCGACGCCGTGTACGGGGACCTGCCCGGCGAGCCCGCCGCCCGCCTCGCGCTCGCCGCCGCGGTGGAGTGCACCGGCGACAAGGAGGCGGCCCAGCGGCTGTACGACCGGGTGTGGCGGATGGACCGGGGGTTCATCAGCGCCGCGTTCGGGCTGGCCCGCATCATGCTTGCCGCCGGCGACCGGAGCGGTGCGCTGGCCGTGCTCGACCAGGTGCCAGACAGCTCCAGCCACCACGTGACCGCGCAGGTCGCCGCCGTGCGGGCCAGCCTGCACGCGGGCGGGCCGCTCGCGCACGCCGACGACCTGCTGCGCGCGTCGGGCCGGCTGGAGCGGCTTGGGCTCGACGTGGAGCGGCAGGCCCGGCTGACCGTGGAGATGCTGGAGGCCGCGCTCGCCTGGCTCACCGCGGCCAACCTGCCGGCACACCGGCTGCCGGCCGGGGCGAAGGTGCTCGGCCACGAGCTCTCCGAACGGGGCCTGCGGTTCGGGCTGGAGCGGGCATACCGCACGATGGCCCAGATCGCCCGCGACCCGGATACGAAGATCGCGCTCGTCGACCGGGCCAACGCCGTACGCCCCCGGACGCTCGTATGAGGGTCTGTCCGGAGCACGGCCCGCCGAGTTCGCCGGAACACAAGTTCTGCGAGGTGTGCGGCCGCAACCTCGTCACCGGTGAGACGCTGCCGGTGCTTACGGTGTCGCTCTCCTCTCGCGCCGGCCTGGCGTGCACCGGGTGCGGTGAGTCCGGCACCGAGCCCTACTGCGACAACTGCGGGCGCCGGCGCTCCGCCGGGCGCGACCACGCGGAGCTGGACCTGAGCGCGGTCGCGGCGGTGACCGACCGGGGCCGGCGCCGCCCGCGCAACGAAGACGCCGTGGTGATCGCCCGATACGACGGCGGCCTGGTGTCGATCGTCTGCGACGGCGTCTCCACCTCGACCCGCTCCGACGCGGCCTCGCACGGCGCCGCCGAGGCGGGCGTGGCCGCGCTCCTCGACGCGCTCACCACCGGGGCCGACCCCGCCGAGGCGACCGCGCTGGGCGCCCGCGCCGCCGCGAAGGCCGCCCGCGCCGCCGCCGTACCCGACGAGAGCGACACCCCGCCCAGCTGCACGTACGTCTCCGGCATCGTCACGGCGGACGCGGTGACGGTGGGCTGGATCGGCGACAGCCGGGCGTACTGGCTCGGCGCCGACCCCGCCTGCCTCACCATCGACGACTCGATCGCCGGGCAGCTCGCCGCCGGCCGCCCCGCACCGGCCACAGTGGACGCCGATCCCACCTCGCGGGCGCTGATCCGCTGGCTGGGCGCCGACTCCGACGACGCCGAGCCGCAGGTGGTCTCGCTCCAGCCGGGCGGGGAGGGGCGGCTGCTGCTCTGCTCCGACGGCCTGCACCACTACCTGTCCGACCCCGCCGAGCTCACCGCCGCGGCCACCGGCACCCCCATCGAGGTGGCCCGCCACCTCACCACCGTGGCCCTCGAGGGCGGCGGCCACGACAACATCGCCGTCGCCATACTGTCGTTCCCCGCTGTAGGAGGCTCCTCCGCATGACCGCGCAGTTCACGGCCGAGGTCGACCAGAACGAGTACCTGCCCGAAGGCGGCCGCGTCGTCGACGCGATCGTCACGGTGACCGCGCAGGGCGGCGACCTGCGCACCGCATCCCCGGCGCTGAGTGCCGCGCAGGTCATCATGGTCGACACGTCGGGCTCGATGGCGATGCCCGGCACGAAGATCGCGGAGGCAAAGAAGGCCACCGCCGTCGCGATCGACACGCTCCGCGACGGCGTGGCGTTCGCCGTCGTCGCCGGCACCGCGGGCGCCCACATGATCTACCCGGGTGACACCCGCATGGTGCCGGCCAACGCGCAGACCCGGGCCGAGGCCAAGGCCGCCGTCTCCCGCCTGCGTGCCGACGGTGGCACCGCCATCGGGCGCTGGCTCGACCTGGCCAACTTCCTCTTCGCCGGCCAGCAGGCCGAGGTAAAGCACGCCATCCTGCTGACCGACGGGCAAAACCAGCACGAGACGCCGCAGGACTTCCAGAAGGTGCTGGACGCCTGCGAGGGCAAGTTCATCTGCGACAGCCGCGGCGTCGGCACCGACTGGGTGGCGACGGAGCTGCGTAAGGTCGCCTCCACCCTGCTGGGCACGGCCGACGGCCTCGAAGACCCGTCCGAGCTGCCCGCCGCGTTCCGCGCGATGACCGAGGCGGCGATGGGCAAGTCGGTGGCGGACGTCTCGCTCCGCGTCTGGACCCCAGCCGGCTCGACGATCCGGTTCGTCAAGCAGGTGTACCCGCAGGTCGAAGAGCTGACCGGCCGCCGCGTCGAAGTCAGCGCCCGCATCGGCGACTACCCGACCGGGGCCTGGGGCGCGGAGAGCCGCGACTACCACATCTCCGTCGAGGTCGAGCCCGACGCGGTCGGCGAAGAGGTGCTCGCCGCCCGGTTCAGCCTGGTCAGCGGTGGCCAGGTGCTGACCGAAAAGCTCGTGCTCGCCCGCTGGACCGACGACACCGCGCTCTCCACGAAAATCAACCCGCAGGTCGCCCACTACACCGGCCAGGCCGAGCTCGCCGAGGTCATCCAGGACGGTCTCAAGGCCCGCGACCAGGGCGACATCGAGACCGCGACGGCCAAGCTGGGCCGGGCGGTGCAGCTCGCCAACGAGTCCGGCCACGAAGGCACGGCCAAGCTGCTCGCCCGCGTGGTCGACGTGGTGGACGCACCCACCGGCACGGTACGGCTGAAGAAGCAGGTGGCCGGCGTGGACGCCGAGCTGACCAACGTCCGCAGCACCAAGACGGTCCGCGTGAAGAAGAAGCAGCCGGAGGAGGGCTGATGGCCACCTGCCCCAAGGGCCACGAGTCGGCGACGCTCGACTACTGCGAGGTGTGCGGCGCCCGCATGGGCGCGGCGCCCGCCGCTGCCGCTCCTTCGCCGGCGCCCGCCGCTGCTCCTCCTCCCGCCCCGGATGCCGTGCTGTGCCCCGTGTGTGGCACTCCCAAGACCGGCCGCTTCTGCGAGGAGGACGGGTACGACTTTCTGCTCGCCCCGCCGGTGTCCACTCCCGCGGCCCCGTCGCCGGCCGCGGAGGCTCCGGTTGCCCCGCCCGCTCCGCCAGCCCCCGCCGCGTCCTGGGAGGTCGTGGTCCGCGCGGACGCGGCCTACTTCGAGGTGGTCAAGGCCATGGGCGGCGAAGACGCCGGCGGGCTGGCCATGCCCCGCTTCGTGGCCGAACGCCGCTTCCCGCTGACCGGCCAGCAGATGGTCATCGGCCGCCGCAGCCGCTCGCGCGGGGTCAGCCCGGACATCGACCTCGTCGGCCCACCCGAGGACCCGGGCGTCTCGCACGTACACGCGCTGCTGGTGCCCCAGGAGTCCGGGTGGGCGGTGGTCGACATGGAGTCCGCGAACGGCACGTACCTGAACGACCCGAACTCCAACCCGCTCGACCCCAACGTGGCGGTGGCCCTGAAGGACGGCGACGTGGTGTACCTGGGCGCCTGGACCGCGCTGACCATCCAGTCGACCTGACGGCGGTGCTTGGACGAGAGTAGGCCCCGGGCGCGTGCCCGGGGCCTACTCCTGTGGGGAACTGCCGCTAAGCCGAGGTGATGGTGACGTTGTCGAACCCGGCCTCGACCAGGCTGGCGCCCGACGCGTCGGTGGCCTCGATCAGGATGCGGATCGACTGGCCGGCGTACGGGGTCAGGTTGGCCGTCGCCGTGGCCCAGGAGCCGTTACGGTTGCTCGCCGCGCCCGCCTGGGTGAAGACCGGCGTCGTGCCGCCGGAGTGCACCACGCTGACCCGGAAGAAGTCGGCGGACGAGGAGTTCGAGCCGTGCGCCAGGTACCAGGCGAACGACAGGGACAGCGTGCCGCTCGACGGGAGCGTCACAGCCGGCGAGCGGGCGCTCGTCAGGCCGCCGTCGATGTCGAAGTCGCCGGCGGCGGCGCCGGCCTGGAGACCGGTCGCCAGGTCGTTGCCGCCGGCGAACGGGGTGAGCTGCTTGGCGCCGCTGGAGTTGGTCGCCTGGGCGGCGCCCCGCGCCCACTGCCCGGTCGTGGCGGTGTCGGTGCTGGACGGGTTGACGGTCCAGCCGGTGTCGGTCTCGAGCGTGTCCGACCACACCGTCGTGCCGCCGCCGGTGCCGCAGTACTGGGCCTGCTTGCCGGTCGCGCGGTACGGGCAGTCGGCGTACTCGCTCAGGATCAGCACCGCCTCACGGTTGCGTGAGGTCTGCGCCGGGATGACCTCGTCGGGCGGGTAGAAGCCGCCGCCGGTGGCCGAGCCCGGGTACATCTCGAACGTGTACGCCCAGATGCCGTGCTGCCCCCACATCCAGTCGATGCTGTCGCCGTCGGTGATGTACAGGTCGGAGGACTGCTCCGGCGTGTACCCGTTGGTGGCCGCCATCTGCTGCCCGATCGTGCGGAAGACCGCTTCCTGGTCGGCGTTGAGGCCGGGAGCGGTGTTCGCGGTGGTGTAGCCGAACGGCCAGAGGACGAGCTGGGAGTACGTGTGGAAGTCGATGTTCATCTTGATCTGCTGCGTGCCGCCGACCACCCGGCTGTTGACGAAGTCGCGCAGCCGCTGGGTTTCCGGAGCCGAGAAGGCGGACGGGCCGCGGTAGGTCTCGGAGCCGGTCGAGCCGGACGAGCCGCCGCAGCAGCCCCAGTTGTACGACCAGTTGCGGTTGAGGTCGGTGCCCACATTGGAGGAGCCCGAGTTGGGCTGCCGGTTCTTGCGCCAGGACCGGTACGAGCCGGTGGCGACGTCGTACTCGCTGCCGTCCGGGTTGACCGTCGGGATGATCCAGATCTCGCGGCTGTTGACGATGTTGGTGACCCGCGAGTCCGAGCCGTAGCTGTCCGTGAAGAGGTTGAGCAGGTAGATCGCCATCTCCACGGTCAGGTGCTCGCGCGCGTGCTGCTGCGAGTTGAAGAGGATCTCCGGCTCCGCCTCGTCAGTGGCGACGTTGTCGGAGATCTTGACGGCCATGATGTCGCGGCCCTCGTACGAGTTGCCCAGCGAGATCCGGCGGGCGATCGAGGGGTGGTCGGCCACCACCTGGTTGACCACGGTGTTGAGCTCGGCGTAGTTGTGGTACGCGGAGTCGGCCGGCGGGAAGTCGAACGTGGTCACGCCGTCCGGCGCCGCGACCGGCACCGGCACGACCTGGAAGCCGAGCTTGCGGATCGCCAGCACCTCGGACTGGATCGCCGAGACGTAGATCTTCCCGTGCTCGATGTAGTCGACGGCCGCGCCGGTACGGGCGATGGCGTCACGGTCCGCGAACGTGCGCGGGCCGATCACCGTGTACTGCACGGCGACCTCGGCCGTCTTCGGGCCGGGATCTGGCTGGGCGCGGCCGGGGCTGCTGGTGATCAGCAACAGCCCGGCCGCGAGAGCCGCGCCGAGGATGATCGCCCGGCGTGGCTTCAGACGGGTGGACATCAACGACCTCCTGGGGGTGGGGAGATCCCATGTGTACTGAAGAAACTGCACCACATCCCGAGCCATCGCCGTAATGCCAATGTGGTCGTCCCGCCGACAAAGACTTTCTTGAGTGCCACCTCTGGCGAAACTTCCCTTCAAACGGGATAGTGTCCGCATGGTCAGAACCACCGCCGTAGCCGTCACGGCCCTCGCGCTGTTTGGCCCCGCGGCACCGGCCGTCGCCGCCTCCGCGGCACCGGCCACAACCGGAGGAGCCATCAGCCAAGACGAACAAATCACCTTCCAGCGCTGGTCCACGTATCAGGACTGGCGCGGCGGCACGCACCAGGGCACCGTGGCCCTCCCGGGCGTGCGTACGGGCATCACCATCGGCCGGCCCGCCGGCACCGTCGACTACACCGACCCGCACACGGGAGCGACGAAGACCTGGGCGTACGCGACCTGGACCTCACCGGTCCGCAAGGTCGGCTTCGACGCCAGCGAGCTGGTCGCCTCGTGGAACGCCGAGACGCCTGCCGGCACGTGGATCCAGGTCGAGATGCAGGGCACCTACAACACCGGTGACCGCACACCGTGGTACGTCATGGGCCGCTGGGCCTCCGGCGACCAGGACATCCGCCGCACGAGCGTCAACCGCCAGGGCGACCCGTGGTCGACGATCTTCACCGACACGTTCTCCATCGACGACGTGGCCAACGGCGTGATGCTGCGCGGGTACCAGCTGCGCCTCACCCTCTACCGCGCGCCGGACCAGTGGCGCTCGCCGCGCGTGTGGATGGTCGGCGCGATGAGCTCGTTGGTGCCCGACCGCTTCACCGTGCCGCTCAGCAAGGGCCGCATCGCGTGGGGCCGGGAGCTGGTCGTGCCGCGCTACTCGCAGAACGTCCACGAGGGCCACTACCCCGAGTACGACGGCGGCGGCGAGGCCTGGTGCTCCCCCACGTCGACGGAGATGGTCGTGGAGTACTGGGGACGGCGACCCTCTGAAGAGGACACGTCCTGGGTGGACCCCACCTACCCCGACCCGACGGTCAACCACGCGGCCCGCATGGTCTACGACTACACGTACGACGGCGCGGGCAACTGGCCCTTCAACACCGCGTACGCGGCCTCGTTCCCCGGGCTGGACGCGTTCGTGACGCGGCTGCACTCGCTCGACGACGTGGAGCGCCTCATCCGCGCCGGCATCCCGGTCATCACGAGCCAGTCCTTCCTCGCCAGCGAACTCGACGGGGCCAACTACGGCACCTCGGGCCACCTCTTCGTTGTGGTGGGATTCACAGCCGAGGGCGACGTGGTGATCAACGACCCGGCCAGCTCCTCCAACGAGGCGGTGCGCAACGTCTACCCGCGCGAGCAGTTCGAGACCGTGTGGCTGCGCACCAAGCGCATCAACGTGAGCGGCGGCGTGTCCAGCGGGTCCGGCGGCATCGCGTACCTGATCAAACCCTGGTGGAAGCCCTGGCCGCAGGCGGCGGGCCTGCCGCGCTGAGGGCTCCGCGGGCCCGCCGCCATTTGGCGGCGGGCCCGCGACAGGGTATTCGGTTGACCATGACCGACGTGTTTCCGCCCGAGACCCATGCGGACCTCCTCGACCGTCCCCTCTTCGCCCACCTGGCCACCGTCCGACCCGACGGCTCACCGCAGAGCAGCGTCATGTGGTTCGACTGGGACGGCAAGCGGATCCGCATGACGCACACCAAGACCCGCCAGAAGTTTCAGAACCTCGCCCGAGAGCCGCGGATCGCGCTCTCCATCGCCGACCCGGAGGACGGGTACCGCTTCCTCGAGGTGCGCGGCGTGGTCGAGACCATCGAGGACGACGACGCCGAGGCATCGTTCTACAAGTCGCTCCAGCAGCGGTACGGCATGGACTACCCGATCAAGGACGCGCCGGTGCGGGTGGTCATGACGATCCGCCCGACATCGTTCGTCGCGGTGACCAACGGCGGCGTGGTCGCGCGGGTCCCCTAGCCGTCGCTCTTCTTCGGCTCGTCGTCTCCGGCCAGGGCGGCGCGCAGGCGATCCTTCTCCGCCTTGCGCCGCTCTGCCGACGAGGACATCTGGTTGGCCACCTGGTCGCGCAGCCCGCGCAGCAGGATGAACGAGAAACCGGCCGACGCGACGAGCGCGATCAGCAGCTTGACGAAGATGTCGAGGCTGACCGGCACCAGCGCGGCGAAGACGACCGCGAACAGACCGACCCGAGCCAGGGTGTACTTGACTACCGGGCTCATGCCGTATTCCTTACCCTGTCCGGTGGGCCAGCCACCGGATGCCGTAGAACCAGATCAGCGAGTAGGCCAGAGCAAAGGCCACCGCGGCCGCGGCGCCGGACCAGAGCGGACCCGCCTCGTTGAGCAGGCCGGCGATCAGCAGCCCGAAGGTGATCGAGACGGCCGCGCCGACCAGCGCGACGACCACCCGGGCGGCGCCGAACGACCAGGCCCGAAACTCCTCGACGAACGCCCACGCCGGCAGGATCACGGCCAGCCAGCCCGAAGCCCGGCCGAAGTCGCCGAAGCCGAGCAGCGAGAAGCCGCCGTCGAAGACGAGCAGCGCGAGCACGCCGATGACCAGGCCGGCCAGGACCAGGCCCAGCAGATCGGTCACGGCGAGGATCCGCCCGTCGGCGTCGCGCCGGGGAAAGCCACTCTGCGCCTCAGTCATGACCCATTGAGGGTACTGCCGCCGGGGTGAGCCCCTGTGCTCAGGCCCAGACCTGCTGCGGCGTGGCGCGGCGCTCGGCCAGTGAGACCGGCGGGTCGAACTCGCGGACCACGTTGCCGTCCGCGTCCCGCTCCACCGGCCGGAAGCCGGCGTCCCAGATCAAGTGAAGGATCTCGTCGCGGTCGGCGTCCGCCGGGGCGACAAGGTCGTCGACGCCGAAGTTGAGGGCGAGCTGGGCCAGCGCGGTGGAGTGGTCCGCGGTCGAGCAGGTCACGTGGCGCGGGCCGATGATCGCGAGACGGGCGACCGCGAACCGCCGGAGCACCTCGGCCGGCGCCGGCGCCTCCGCCGTCTTGTCGGAAACCCGACCGCCGCCGATCATGAAGGTCACCCGGTCGCCGTGATGGGCCGCGCGACGGTCGTCGGCGAGCCGCCCGAGCCAGGCGAGGTCGTCGCAGGCGGCCAATTCCTCGCTGTCCCGCCCGGTAAGCCGGTCACCTGCGTAAACACGCTCTTCGATCTCTTGCCTGCGCGCCGCGTCCATGCCGACGAGCCTAGTCACCCCTTACGTCATCCAGCTCTCAGGTACCCGTTACCTGCTCTCCAATCGACATAGCTGCCTCCGTGCGGTAGGACAGAATAGGACGCGAGTGGCGGGGAGAGACGCGTATGGCGAAGCGCAAGGGCAGGCATCAGGCGCGACCGGACGGGTTCATCAGTCCCGTCCTACGGCCGCTGGCCTGGTCCGCCATGCTCGGCGCCGCCGCGGCGGCCGCGTTCGCCGCGCCGAGCTACGCGGAGCCGACGCCCAACACGATCCCCGACGCCGGCTCCCGGCCCGCGACCTCGGGCACGTTCCAGCTGCCCGGCGCGACCACGCCGCCCACCGGCAGCACCTACACGCCGCCCACCTCGGTCACCGGCCCGCTGGCCACGCAGATCTACAACGCCGAGGTCGAGATCGGCCTGCTCAGCGAAGACCTGCTGAAAAAGCGCGAGGAGCAGGCGCAGGCCCGCACCGACCTCGCGATCGCTCACCGCCAGCTCGACGAGGCACGCGCCGCCGTCGCCAAGGCCGAGTCCGCGGCCGAGAGCGCGGCCGCCCAGGCGATCAAGGAGGCGGCCGAGCTGCCGCCGGGTGCGTTCGGCTCCGACCTGCACGGGCTGAGCGAGCTGTCCCGCAT
Source organism: Phytohabitans sp. LJ34 (assembly GCF_052068095.1). NCBI lineage: Bacteria > Bacillati > Actinomycetota > Actinomycetes > Micromonosporales > Micromonosporaceae > Phytohabitans > Phytohabitans sp. LJ34. The sequence continues at coordinate 45,923 of NZ_JBQHDG010000026.1, forward strand.
CCAGCGCGGCGAGTCCTCCACGGCCAAGAGCGACGCGGCCGAGCACGAGGTGGCCCGGGCCAAGGACGCCGAGCGGGTCGCCCAGGAGGCGTACAACACGGCGCTTGCCAAGGAAAAGACGCTCGTCGGGCAGTTCAACACCCTCGAGGCGACACTCAAGACCAAGGAAGCCGCTCTCACCGAGGTCAAGGACCGCAACGCGGCCCAGCTCGCGGTGATCGAGCAGGAGCGCGAGGTCAACGAGTCCAAGCTCAGCAAAGACTTCCTCAACGACGAAAACATCGCCGGGATGGCCGCCCACCCGCTGGCCATCAAGGCGGTCAACTTCGCGCTCGGCGAGCTCGGCAAGCCGTACGTGTGGGGAGCCGAAGGTCCAAACGCGTACGACTGCTCCGGCCTGATGTGGGCCGCCTACCGCAGCGCCGGCTACCAGCTGCCTCGGGTTTCCCGCGACCAGTTCGCAAACACCCGCTCCAAGAGCGTCTCCACCAGCGCGCTGCTCCCCGGCGACCTGCTGTTCTTCAGCTCCAACGGCCTGGCCAGCGGCATCCACCACGTCGGCATGTACCTCGGCGACGCCAAGATGGTCCACGCGCCCAACAGCCGCGAAAAGGTGAAGGTCTCCACGGTCTGGTATTCGCGGCTCTTCGCGGCCACGCGGATCTACGGCGCGGTGTCGGCGCCCACCACGCCGCCGACGACGACCCCGCCCACCAAGCCGCCCACGACCAAGCCGCCGAAGACCACCCCGCCGCCCACCAGCAAGCCGCCGACGACGCCACCGACCACCCCGCCCACGACGCCGCCGACCACCCCGCCGACGACGCCACCCACCACGCCGCCGACGACCCCGCCAACTCCGACGCCGTCCCCGACGCCCGACCCGCCGGATACGGAGGAGCCGAGCAACCCGCCGGCTACCGCCACCAGCAGCGCGGCTCCGGCCACCTCGGAGGCAGAGCCCAGTTCGTCCGCTTCCTCCGATTCGCCCGAGGCGACGACCTCTGGCGGCTGACGGCGCCGTCCGCATGGTGGGCGGCATGGTTTGACGGTTGGGGCAGGTAGGCGCCCACAACCCGACTCCGGGTGTCCGGGCGCCGGTCGATGTGGCACGGTAAACCTGAAGGGCGCTCCGGTCCGGCCGTCACCGGTCCGGCGCGGCGGGGGAGCGGGAGGCGATGATGGACGAGCGACGAGATCCGCCGGCCGCCGGAAAGTCCGGCGAGCCGACCGGGCCGGCGGCTGAGCTGCCGCCACTGCCGCCTCCCCCACCGGTGGGCACGATGCTGCCCGAGCCGCCGCCGGAGTACCTGCCGGAGGCGTACGAGATGCCGCCGCCCCCGCCCGAGGGTGCGCTGTGGCCCGGCTTCGCCTCCCCCGCCGAGCCGGACGCCGCTGCCACGCCCAGCCCGCCACCACCGCCGGCCGCCTCCACGCCTGTCAGCGCGCCACCGACCCCCGCGTCCGTGAGCGCGCCGCCGGCGTCTCCCACCTTCGGGTCCGTCAGCGCGCCACCGGCGGCCGCCGCTTCCGCGTCCGTGAGCGCGCCGCCGGTGTCGCCGGCCGGGGCGCCGGGTTCCGGCGCGGCGGTTTGGCCCGCGCCCACGCCACCGCCGTCACCGGCGGCCGCAGTCGCGCCGATCGTGCCGGCCTGGAGCAATCCGACGCCCAACGACCCGCCTGAGCCGGTGCGCTCACGGCCCGGCATCGTCGGTCGGGCGTCGGTCTCGGGTGCGGCCCCACCCGCGCCGTCCGACCTGGCCGCGCTGCCGGCACCGCCCGCGACGGGGCGTACGTACCGGGCCGGCGAGTCGAGCGCTCCGCCCGCGCCCAGCGTCCCGCCGGTGGTGCCGCCGCCCAGCCCGGTCGCCTGGGCCGCCTCCGCTTCGGCGCCGCCCGCACCGGTGTCGGGTGCATCGGCCTCCGCGCCTCCGGCACCCGTCTCCGGCGCGCCGACCTCGTCGCCGCCGGCATCTGTCTCGAGACCGCAGGCGTCCGTTTCGACACCGCAGGCGTCCGTCTCCTCGCCGCCCGCGTCGTCGCACGCGTCTGCGTCGCCACACGCGTCGGCGTCGTCGCCTGCGTCGTCGGCGGCTGGGCTGCCGGTGCCGGTGAAGTCGCCGGTCCCCGGCCCGCCCTTGGAGCGGCGCCAGCCGAAGGTGCCGCAGGCCGAAGCCTCGCCGTGGTCCGCTTTCGAGGTGCCGTGGCGTGACTCCGCCTCCGGATCTAGCGACGCCAAGCCCGAGGAGCGCGCGTCGCAGCCGCCCGAGCCGCCGGCGGTGCGCGAAGTCCCGGCGTACTCGGTGCCGTCCGCCACGCCCACCCCGCCCGGTGGTGCGCTCACGCCGCCTGCTCCGCCCGGTGGCGCGCTCTCGCCACCCGCTCCGCCTGGTAGCGGGCTCACGCCGGCCGCTCCGCCCGGTGGCGCTGCCGCGTCGGAGAGCGGGCCGGCCGAGCCCGAATACCTCGTGCCGCAGCAGCGGCCGGCTCCTCGCGGCGACTCGCTCGCCCCCGCGCTGGGCGCCCGCGCCAGGGTGAGCGTGCCCGGTGCGGGTCCGGTCTCGGCCGAGGAGGCGGCGGTCGCCGCGCAGCCCGCGGCGGGTCGCGCCCGGGTCTACCGTGCCGGCACTCCGGACCCGGAGCCACCCGAGCCGCCCGGCCCGCCCGCTCCGGAGCCACCCGGTCCAGGGCCGGCGCCCAACCCGTTCCCGCCACCGGAGCCGGTGCCGCCGGTGCCGATCCCGCCGGCGCCGGGGCCCGATCCTGGGCCGTCGCCGGGGCCGGGGCCGCAGCCGCCGGAGCCACCGCCGCCGTTCCCGCCGCCACCGGCGATGTCGGTGCCGCAGGTGGTGCCCCCGTCGTCGGCCGCACCCGTCCGTGGTGCGGCCAGCCCGCTGACACCCCGCGGAGCGGCCTCGCCCGCCGTGGCGCCGTCGCCGCACCTCGCGTCGCCATCCGGGCCGCAAGCGGCCGCGCCACCGTCACACCTCGTGCCGCCACCCGGGCCGCAAGCGGCCGCGGCGCCGCCATACCTCGCGCCGCCGTCATCTGGGCCGCCCATAGCCACGCCGCCGTCACACCTCGCGCCGCCGTCCGGGCCGCCCGCGCCCGCGGGGGCGCCGGTCGTGCCGGCGGCCGCGCTGCCGAGTTGGCCGCCGGCCGGTAACCCCACGGCGCCCGGCCGGTGGAGCGCTGTCGACCAGCCGCCGCCGGTGAGCGAGCCGGCAGCAGCACCACCACCGCCCGCTCCGAGCCTTTTCTCGGCGGCGCCGGCACCGGCGGAGCCAGCACCCGCCCCGAGCAGCCCGCCGCCTACCTCGGCACCGCCGGTCTCCACCTCCCCCGAGTACGGGGAATGGGCACGTGACCAGGGCGTCCGCGGCGATCAGCGTCCACAAGGGACGGTCTACGGTGGCGGCGGTTCCGCGCCCGCCCAGATGACCATGGCGGTGGCCGGCGGCAGCCCGCTGGAAAACTCCGGCTCGCTGACCGGCCACATCCTCTCCCAGGGGCGGTCCGATGGGCCGGCGCCTCGGGCCAATACCGCCAAGGTCTTCCTGATCATGGCGCTTGTGTTGGGAATCCTCGTGGCCGTCGGTGCGTTGGTCGTACTGGCAACCGGAGACACGTTCTCCAACCTGTTCGACAGCTTCCTCAACAGCTGACCCCAGGGTGAGCCTCCCCACGACCGGGTATATGCGTGTGGCCGCGCGAGCGGCTGCCCGTACACTTGTCGAGATCTACTGACCCGGCGCGCTTGAAGATCGCGCGTCCTTGGGCGTTCTTTGGGGCGATACACCGGCGGCTGCCCATGGCCGCGGCGGGGCCACGCGAAGAGGCGCCCTCCGCTGAGAGGTTTACTTGACCGCGTTCGCTGATCCCAGCACGTTCCCATCCGCCTTCGACTCCTCCACCACTGAGGCTTCTTTCGCCGACCTCGGCCTGCCCACGCCGCTCGTGCGCGAGCTCGACCGGGAGGGCATCCTCACCCCGTTCGAGATCCAGAGCGCGACCGTCCCCGACGCGCTGGCCGGCCGTGACGTGCTCGGCCGCGGCCAGACCGGCTCGGGCAAGACGCTGGCATTCGGCCTGCCGCTGCTCACCCGGGTCTCGGCCGGCGAGCGGGCCCGGCCGCGCCACCCGCGCGCGCTCATCCTGGTGCCGACGCGTGAGCTGGCCATGCAGGTCGCCGACGCGCTGCGGCCGCTCGGCCGCGCGGTGGGTGTGTTTATGAGCACGGCCGTCGGCGGTGTGCCCTACGACCGGCAGATCGACTCGCTGCGCCGCGGGGTCGAGGTCCTCGTGGCCACGCCCGGCCGGCTCAAAGACCTGATCGAGCGCGGCGCCTGCTCGCTCGACGACATCGCCATCACCGTGCTCGACGAGGCCGACCAGATGGCCGACATGGGCTTCCTGCCCGACGTCACCGAGCTGCTCGGCAAGACGCCGGCGGGCGGCCAGCGGCTGCTCTTCTCGGCCACGCTCGACGGCGACGTCGACACGCTGGTGCGGCGCTTCATGACCGACCCGGTGACGCACTCGACCGCCCCGCCGGTGGCGACCGTCACCACGATGGACCACCACCTGCTGCTGATCCCGCCGCACGACAAGTTCGGCGTGACGGCCGCGATCGCCGCCCGCAAGGGCCGCACGATCATGTTCGCGCGCACCCAGATGGGCGTCGACCGGCTGGTCGGGCAGCTCGCCGCGGTGGGCGTGCGGGCCGGTGCGCTGCACGGCGGCAAGACCCAGCGGGCACGCACGCGGACGCTCGCGGAGTTTCGCGAGGGCCGCACCAACGTGCTCGTCGCCACCGACGTCGCCGCGCGCGGCATCCACGTCGACGGCATCTCGCTGGTGGTGCACATCGACCCACCCAAGGACGAGAAGGACTACCTGCACCGGGCCGGGCGCACGGCGCGGGCCGGCGAGTCCGGCGCGGTGGTGACGCTCGTGCTGCCCAAGCAGCGCAAGCCCACCCTCGCGATGCTCAAGCGCGCCGGTGTCGAGCCGGGCGAGACCCGGGTGCGCGCCGGTGAGGCCGCCCTGGCCGAGCTGACCGGCGCCCGCGAGCCCAGCGGCGTCCCGGTGGTGGAGGAGCCCACGTCCCCGCCCGCGCGCCGGAGCGACCGCCCACGCGGCTACCGCCACGACGGCCGTCCCCGTGGAGACCGTCCGCACGGCGGCCGCCGCCCCGGCGGCAACGATCGCCGTCCGGCCCGCACGCACTGAGGAACGCCCCAAGAGGGCAGCCCTGTTGGGCGTGAATTCCTGAAAGGGCTCCCCTATACCCGTCCAGACGGGTACAGGGGAGCCCTCTTGGCTCCTCGGAGGGGTGGCGCGGCGGTAGCGTCTCCACCATGGCGCCGCTACCCAAGGCACTGCTGTGGCAACGTACCGACACGACCGGCACCGATCTGGCGCTCGTCGACGACCGGCGCGGGCTCTACGCGCGGGGCATCGCGACCGCCGTCGACCCGATCCCGTACGTCTGCCGCTACGAGCTCGTCACCGACGAGACCTGGGCCACCGCCCACCTCGACGTGAGCGTCGAGGGGGCGGGCTGGCTGCGCACGCTGCGGCTGGAGCGGGCGGTGGGCCGGTGGCGGGCGACCACCGCCGAGCAGGGTGACCTCGACCGGGCATTGGCCAGCGCCGGACACGCGCCGGTGGGCCTGCCCGGCACCGAGGACCCGGGCCGGCTGCACGACGCGACAGACGTCGACCTCGGCGGCTCGCCGCTGCCCAACACCCTGCCGATCCGGCGGCTTTCCCTGCTCACCGAGCCGCCCGGCACCACTCACCGCCTCAACATGGCGTGGGTGCTGGTGCCGAGCCTGGAGGTGCTGCCGAGCGAGCAGACCTACCGGGTGGTCGACGAGAGCACGGTCCGCTTCGACATCGACGGGTTCGGCGCCGAGCTGGCCGTCGACAAGGAGGGGTACGTGGTCAAGTACCCGGGGCTGGCCGAGCGGAAGGCATGACCCCGGTCGCCAGGAAGCGGTCGAGGATCCCCAGGTAGGGGGCCATGTCGAGGCCCTGTGCGGCGACCCATTCGTCCGAGTAGTAGGTATTGACGTAGCGCTCGCCGCCGTCGCAGAGCAGTGTCACCACCGACCCCGCCGCGCCGGCCGCGCGCATTTCGGCGATCAGGCCGAAGGCGCCCCACAGGTTGGTACCCGTGGATCCGCCGACGCGGCGGCCGAGCAGCGCGGAGGCCGCGCGCATCGCGGCGAGTGAGGCGGCGTCCGGCACCCGCACCATGCGGTCGACGAGCGTCGGCTGAAACGACGGCTCCACCCGCGGCCGCCCGATGCCCTCGATGCGCGAGCCGAGGCCGGTCTCGTGGGTCCAGTCGGCCGCCTGCCAGGCCGGGTAGAACGCCGAGTTTTCCGGGTCGACCACACACAGCTTGGTGGGGTGGCGGCAGTAGCGGGCGTACCGGCCGATGGTGGCGCTGGTGCCCCCGGTGCCAGCGCCGACGACGACCCAGGCCGGCACGGGGTGCCGTTCCAGCGCCATTTGCGCGTAGATCGACTCGGCGATGTTGTTGTTGCCCCGCCAGTCGGTGGCCCGCTCGGCGTACGTGAACTGGTCCATGAAGTGCCCGCCGGTGTCTTCGGCCAGCCAGCGGGCCTCGACCACGACGGACGCCGGGTCCTCGACAAGGTGGCACTTGCCGCCCTGAAACTCGATCAGCGCCACTTTCTCCGGCTGCGTGGAGGCCGGCATCACGGCGATGAAGGGCAGGCCGAGCATGCGGGCGAAGTACGCCTCGGAGACGGCCGTGGAGCCGGACGACGCCTCCACGATCGTGGTACGAGGGCCGATCCAGCCGTTGCAGAGGCCGTAGAGGAAGAGCGAGCGGGCGAGCCGGTGCTTGAGCGAGCCGGTGGGGTGGACGGACTCGTCCTTGAGGTACAGGTCGATGCCCCAGTCGGGGGGCAGCGGAAACGGCAGCAGGTGGGTGTCGGCGGAGCGGTTGGCGTCGGCCTCGACCTTGCCGATCGCGTCGGTCACCCAGGCGCGGTCGGAGTCATTACACCGATCGAGGAGTTCCATCCTCGGACCGTAACAGGGGCTGCGGCCGGTCTTCCCACTTGGTGGAGAGGGCGATCGCGGTCCGCGTAGAGGCCACGCCCGCGGTGCGGTTGAGCCGCACGATCAGGGTCTCCAGCTCGTGGATCGTGGCCACCCGCACCTTGATGAGGAACGACTCCACGCCGGCCATGAAGTAACAGGACTCGATCTCGGGCAGGGCGCGCAGGGCGTCGAGCACGTCGTCGGGGTCGGCGGCGGAGTCCTGCACGATGCCGATCAGGGCGGTGACACCCAGCCCGATCGCCTCCGGCTCAGCATCCGCGCGGTATCCGCGGATCACCCCGCCGCTCTCCAGCTTGCCCACGCGATCGTGCACCGCGGGCGCGGAGAGGCCGACCTGCCGGGCCAGCTCGGCGTAGGAGAGCCGGGCATTCGCCCGCAATAGCTCCACAAGCCTCAGATCTATGTCGTCCACCGGTGGTAGACATTAACAGTCGGGGAGATGAGCAAGGCTCGCAAATCCTACTGGCTAACTTCCCAGACAGTGCGTTTTCCCTGTTTCCCGGACACGGCACGCTCGCGGTGCTGTAATGACCGTACGTCCCTATCGAGGCTGTCGGGTCCAACCTATGGCCATCGTGCGACGCGAGGGAGGGGCCGTGGACACTGGAGATCGTCTGCTGACGCCGGGCGAGGTGGCTGCGCTGTTCCGCGTCGATCCAAAGACCGTGACCAGATGGGCGGCCGCGGGCCGGATCGGCAGCATTCGCACGCCCGGGGGCCACCGCCGCTTCCGCGAGTCGGAAGTGCGCGCGCTCCTTGAGGGTGAGGGCGAGCTGGACGAGCTGCGCGATGAGCAGCAGCCTCCGTCCACCGCCAACAGGCCGCGCAACGAGGGTCCAGGCGCACATCCTGGTCCGTCTCGGAGCGCCGGCCACCACACGCCCAGCCCGGGCAACGTCAACATGCGCTGACGCGCTCCGGGCTCCCGTGACGATGCGCCATGGGCTGACATGAGGCCCTTAGTGCCTGTTGTTGGAGTTTGCCGATTCGGCGACCGCCTTGACGCCGGCCAGCCAGGAATCCACGCCGGCCTGTAGGGCGGCGCTCGGCAGAAACCGCGCCAGGATCGGGGCGGCCAGCGACTCGCGGCAGCTCAGCACGGTGCCGGTGCCCTTGGCCGCCAGCTCGTAGACGTGCGCCACCCGTGTGCCAGCGGCGACGCTCGTATACGTGAGCCGCTGGCCCGGCTCCACCAGGGCGAAGCGCGACGTGAGCCGGTTGGCACCGGCCTGCCAGGTGAACCGGACCCCGGGCGCGGCCGGCCCTTCGGCACGCACGTCCGAGATGTCGGCCCGGATCGTGGGCCAGCTCTCGACCTCGGCGAGCACCGCCCAGACGCACTCGGGCGTGGCCTCGATCACAATCTCGCCAGCGGCCTGCGTGGGCGCGAGCTCGTCGACCCGGCCGCGGCCCACATAATCCGAGTGAAGCGTCTCCGCGCTGGGCCCGGCGTAGGTGAGCTGCGCGACCGGGTCGTCCACGGACCCTTGCCCCAGCAGGTCCAAGTCGAGGAGCAGGGCTCCCGCGGTGAAGCCGGCGCCCCGGGCCGAGGCGAGCAGCTCCTCGGGCGCGTCGACCTCGGTGACCTCCAACCCGCCCGTCGCCTTCGAGATCGTGACGACCCTCCCGTCGCCGGCACCCGGCGCGATGATCGCGTACTGCATGTTTCCTCCCCGATCTTTGGCGTTACCGTACGTCGTACGATACACCGTACGATAGACGGTACGTTAAGCACAATGGAGGCCATGCCCATCCCAGTCGACCCGGCTCGGTCGCTCGCGTTGCTGTGGCGCACCCAGGAGCGCACCTCGCGCCGCGGCAGCGAGCTGTCGGTGGACCGCATCGTGACCGCGGCGATCCAGCTCGCCGACGCCGAAGGGCTGGCCGCCGTGACCATGCGCTCCGTCGCCGGCGTCCTCGGCGTCGGGACGATGAGCATCTACACCCACGTGCCCGGCAAGCCCGAGCTCGAGGCGCTGATGCTCAACCAGGTTCTCGGCGAGGGACTCGACGGCGCCGTCGCCCAGCTGCCCTGGCGCGCCGCACTCGAAGAAGTGGCGCTGCGCGACTGGGACCGATATCACCGGCATCCCTGGCTGCTGGAGCTGGCGACCCGGCGGCCACCGGTCGGTCCCAACGTCATCGCGAAGTACGAGGGCGACCTGCGGGCGATGGCCGGCACCGGCCTCGGACCCGCGGAGATGAAGGCGGTCCTGATGACGCTCATCTCGTACGTCCAGGGCGCCGCCCGCGCCTCCGTCGAGGCGGCACAGTCCGGAGTCAGCGAGCAGCAGTGGTGGGCGGCACACCAGCCGTACCTGTCGACGGCCTTGGACCCGAAGCGGTTTCCGACCGTGGACGCGGTCGGCCTCCTGGAGCCCGGGTCCGGGGACAGCGCCGCCGATCACCGGTTCGCGTTCGAGTTCGGCCTCGCGCGCATCCTCGACGGGATCGACGCCTTCGTCCGCGGCTCCTAGGACCCGAGCTCACCCCGCCAGCGGCGGAAGAGCGAGTGCGGCACACCCAGTGCGTCCAGCGCCTTCCCCGCGACGAAGTCGACGAGCTGCTGCGCGGAGGCGGACGCCCCGGCGCCGTAGAAGCCCGGACTGGCCGGCAACACCACGGCACCGGCGTCGTGCAGCGCGATGAGATGGCTCAGGTGGCTGCGGGTCACCGGCGTCTCCCGTGGCACCACGACGACCCTGCGCCGTTCCTTGAGGTTGACCTCGGCGGCCCGCTGAAGCAGGTCCTTCGAAAGGCCGATCGCGATGCCGGCGCACGCGGCGGTGCTCGCCGGAACGACCACCATCCCCCGCGCCGGGTAGGAGCCGCTGCTCGGCCCGGCAGCCAGGTCGCCGGCCGGCCAGTGCGCCACGTCGGCACCACCCAGGTCGCGCCCCAGCCACTTGGCCAGGTCGTCCTTCCAATGGGCGTCACGGAACGGCGCGCCGGTCTCGTCGAGGATCGTCAGCCGGGCCGCCCGGGACACCACAAGGTCGACGGACTCACCTGCATCGAACAGTCCACGGAGGACCGCCGCAGCGTACGGCGTCCCGGATGCACCTGAAACACCGACGATCCACGGATTCCGCATTGTTCCAGCGTAGGGCTACCGTCGGCCAAAGCTGATGTTGGCGGGACAGCAGGAGGCTGCGATGTTGCCGACGATCTCCCTCGATCTCCAATGCCCGATTCATCCGGTTATCTCACCCTACGCGGAAGACGCCCACAACTGGCTCGACGGTTGGACCCGCGGCCACGGGTTGCCCGACGTATACGCCGACCGACTCGCCGAGGGTCGCATCGCGCGGTACGCGGCGCGCCTCTACCCCGACGCGAGCCCCGGCGACCTGCGCGTGCTCTCCGCGCTGTTCACCTGGTTCTTCCTCATCGACGACGAGTGCGACCGGGCCAGCGTCCCGGAGCCGGAGCGGGTACGCGCGCTCGTCGGCGGTGCGCTGTCCCTGCTGCGTGGCGAGCCCGCCACCGGCGGTCGCGCGCTGCCCGGCCCGCTCGGCACCATGCTCGCCGACGCCTGGCGCGAGCCGAACCGCCGCATGCCGGCACGGTGGCGGGCCCGGTTCGTCGCCGCGGTCGAACATCACCTCAGCGGCGTGATCGTGGAAGCCCGCAACAAGGCCGGCGGCCACCGCCCGCGCGTCGAGGAGTACGTCGAGCTGCGCCGGGCCACCTCCGCGGCGTACGTGGCGCACACGCTCATCGACTTCGCCGGCGGCGGCCAGCCGGTGAGCGAGTCGTTCTACCGTCACCCGGCCGTGCGAGCCTTCAGCCGAACGGGTAACGACCTGCTCTCGTGGTTCAACGACCTGCTCTCACTGGAGCGGGACGCGGCCACGTCGGGCGGGCACAACCTCGTGCTGGCCGTGGCCGCCGAGCGTCACGTCCCGATCGAGGAGGCGGCCGCAGCGGCCCGGGAACGCTGGCACCGCGCCATGCGCGAATTCCCATCCCTGCGAGCCGCGGCGCCCCCTCACGGCCCAGCCGGCCGCCGCTACCTGGACGGCGTAGAACACGCCGTCCGCGGCACCATCGACTGGTCCCACGAAAGCGCCCGCTACAACTGACGCCGAGGCACACCCGAACAAGGCTGTTGATCAGGGACTTGGTGGCGCACCACGCCGGCCGCCACGCCCACCAAATCCCTGATCAACAGCGCGAGCCGCGCGGGCGTCGACCCCAGCAAGGTGCCTTGGGCTTGAACCGCGGACGTGGCAGCGGAGGTCGGGGATCTCGGCGAGCGCCAGCGAGCCGCCGACCTCCGCGTTCTCCGGCGGGAGCAGCGGTCCGCCGCTGACGCGAACCCGGGAAAGTAAAGGCCTTAGGAGTAGTAGTCAAGGACGGCGAATGCGAAGAGGGCGATGCCGACGAAGCCGTTGGCGGTGAAGAAGGCGCGGTTGACCCGGGACAGGTCCGTGGGCGTGACCACGACGTGCTGATAGCCGAACGCGACCGCGGTCAGCGCGAGCCCGACCCACCACAGCCAGCCGAAGTCGACAAGCTCGCCGTAGTAGACGAACAGGGCGAACGTCACCAGGTGGACTACCGACGACAGGCCGAGCGCGAACGGTACGCCGTAGCGCGCCGGGACGCTGCGCACGCCGATTTCGCGGTCGACGGTGGTGTCCTGGCAGGCGTAGATCAGGTCGAATCCGCCGATCCACAGGCCCACCGCGATGCCGAGCACCCAGGCGGGCCACGAGCCCTCGAACGTGCCGGTCACGGCCAACCAGGCGCCGACCGGGCCGACCGCCTGCGCGACCGCCAGGATCGCGTGGGGCCAGTCGGTGAAGCGCTTGCCGTACGGGTAGACGACGAGCGGCACCACCGCGAGCGGTGACAGCACCAGGCAGAGCGGGTTGAGCAGGGCGGCGGCGCCGAGGAAGACGACGAGCGCGACCGCCGCGCCGGTCCAGGCCGTGCGCACCCGCACCGCCCCGGTCACCAGCTCGCGCTTGGCGGTGCGCGGGTTTTGCGCGTCGATGTGACGGTCGATGATGCGGTTGGCGGCCATCGCGAACGTGCGCGCGCCCACCATCGCGACCGTGATCAGCAGCAGGTCGCCCCAGCGCACGCCGCCGCCCAGGTGGCGCATGGCGGCGAGTGCGGAGAGGTAGGCGAACGGGAGCGCGAAGACCGAGTGTTCGATGGCGACGAGACGCAGGAAAGCTTTCATGAGATCCCGTACTCTTTCCAGCGCTTGTCGACCAACGCCTTGACCTCGGGCGACATGACCGCCTCGTCCGGCCAGCCGCGCGTGTACCCCTCGGTGGCCAGCTTGCGGGTCGCGTCGACGCCCGCCTTGCCGCCCCAGAACTGCTGGTACGACGAGTGGTCGAGGTGGTCGACCGGGCCCTGGGTGAGCAGCAGGTCGTGGTCGTAGTCGACGTTGCTGAACGCGCGGAACGCGACCTCGTTGTAGTCGTGCACGTCGCAGTCGTCGTCGACCACCACGATCAGCTTGGCCAGCGAGAGCAGGTGGGCGCCCCAGATCGAGGACATGACCTTCTGCGCGTGCTTCGGGTACCGCTTGCGGATCGAGACGATCACGCAGTTGTGGAAGACGCCGGCCTCCGGCATCGAGTAGTCCACGATGTCCGGGATGAGCAGCTTGAGCAGCGGTAGGAAGATCCGCTCGGTGGCGTGGCCGATCGGGCCGTCCTCCTGCGGCGGCTTGGAGGTCACGATCGAGTGGTACACCGGATCGCGCTGGGTGGTCATGCATTCGACGTGGAACACCGGAAACGGCTCGACCGGCGTGTAGAAGCCGGTGTGGTCGCCGAACGGGCCCTCCGGGAGGCGCTCGCCCGGCTCGACGTACCCCTCCAGCACGACCTGGGCGTGCGCCGGCACCTGAAGCGGCACGGTCAGGCAGTCGACCATCTCCACCCGCTCGCCGCGCAGGAAGCCGGCGAACAGGTACTCGTCGATGTCGCTCGGCAGCGGCGCGGAGGCGCTGTACGACACCACGGGGTCACACCCGAAGGCGATCGCGACCGGCAGCCGCTCGCCCCGCCGCTCGGCCACGGCGTGGTGCGCGGTCGAGTCCTTGTGGATCTGCCAGTGCATGCCCAGCGTGGTGGGCGAGTGCTGCTGGAGCCGGTACAGCCCGAGGTTGCGCTTGCCGGTCTCCGGGTGCTTTGTATGGGTCAGCCCGTAGTTGTGGAAAATCCCACCGTCATCGGGCCACGTCTGCAAGCCGGGCAGGCGGCCCAGGTCGACGTCGGCGCCCCGGTAGATCACCTGCTGGCAGGGCGCGGTCTTGACCTTCTTCGGCGGCACGGACTTGAGCTGCATCACCTTGCCGAGGCCCTCGCGGATGCCCGACCAGCCGACCGGCAGCTCCGGCTTGATCAGCTCGCCGATCCGGGCACCGATCTCCTCGACGCTCTCCACGCCGAGCGCCATCGCCATGCGGCGCTGGGTGCCGAAGAGGTTGATCGCCAGGGGCATCTCGCCGCGGGTGGGGCGCTCGAAGAGCAGCGCCGGCCCCCTAGCCGCCACCGTGCGGGTGACCACCTCGCTGATCTCCAGCGTCGGGTCGACCGGCACCGTGACCCGGCGCAGCTCGCCGGCCTGCTCCAGGGCCCCGAGGAAGTCCTTCAGCCCCGCGTACGGGAATCCGCGTACCGCCATGGGTGCAAGTCTCGCCTACCGGCTCGTAACCCCCATGACGCGGGTGGCCGCCGAGTCAGGTGCGACACCTGGCTCGACGGCCACCCGAGGTGGAGCTTGTCGATCAGTACACGTAGCCGAAGGCCTGCCACGTGTCGAAGGACTCGCGGCTGGCGATCAGCGGCTTGGCACCGGCCTGCTCAGCGGTCACCAACAGGAAGTTGGCCTGCGACTGGAGACCGATGGAGCCGTCACCGAGGTGGTAGTACCAGAAGCTCTGCCACTCGGCGATCGCCGTACGGCTGGCGATCAGCGGCTGGGCACCGGCCGCCTCGGCGGTGACGTACTTGTTGTTCGCCTTGGCCCGGAAGGCAACCGCGTCGCCGCCCAGGTCGATCATGTCGAACTGCTCCCACCCGCCGACCGCCGTGCGGCTGGCGATCAGCGGCTTGGTGCCACCGCTCTCCGCCGACACGATCTTGCCGTTGGCCAGGGCCCGCAGGCTGATCACGGAGACCGGAGAAGCCCAGTTGAACTTTTCCCAGTTACCGATCGCGGGGCGGCTGGCGATCAGCGGCTTGGTGCCACCGCTCTCCGCCGACACGTAGTTGCCATTGGCCAGCGCCTTGAGGCTGATCGTGCCGTCGGCGTTGTTGACCAGCTCGTACTTCTCCCAGTTACCGATCGCGGGACGGCTGGCGATCAGCGGCTTGGTGCCACCGCTCTCCGCCGACACGTAGTTGCCGTTGGACTTGGCCTTGAACGAGATCGTGCCATCGGCGTTGCTGACGACGTCGAACTGCTCCCAGGTGTTGACCACGCTGCCGCTCGCGATCAGCGGTGACGCGCCCGCGCTGGGAGTGGTGACGAACTTGTTGTTGGCCAGCGCGCGGAGACCGGTGGTCACCGGCAGCGCCGAGCCGATCCGCAGGAGCCGGTCGGTCGAGCCCGGCCCAGGGTTGCGCACCGCGGCGCGGGTCGCGGCGCCGACGATCCGGGCGTGCACCTGCTGCGGTGTCCACCCCGGGTTTTCGGAGAGGAGCAGGGCGGCCGCGCCGGCGACGTGCGGGCTGGACATCGAGGTGCCGGTGTACCGGGCGGTCGCGGTGTCGCTGTCGTTGACCGAGGACAGGACGTTGTTGCCCGGTGCGAAGATGTCGACGCACGTGCCGTAGTTGGCCCACGACATCCGGAAGTCGGCCTGGTCGGTGCCGCTCACCGTGATGGCCGCCGGAATGTGCGCCGGCGACTGGTCGCAGGCGTCGAGCGGCAGACCGAACTCGTCGCCGTTACCCGCCGACACGACGTAGGTGATACCCGAGTTGATCGAATTCTGCACGGCCTGGTCGAGCGCCACGCTCGCGCTGCCGACCCCGAGACCGAGGCTCATGTTGGCCACCGCCGGCTTGACGGCGTTGGCCGTCACCCAGTTGACACCGGCGATGATGTCGGCGACCTCACCGAGCGGGCCGCAGGGGAAGACCCGCACCGCCACCAGCTGTGCGCCCTTGGCCACGCCGTAGTCACGGCCGCCGATGGTGCCCGCGACGTGCGTGCCGTGCCCGTCACAGTCGTTGGCGTTGGTCGGCTCCTGGTCGTCGACCGTGTTGATGCCGTAGCTGGCGCGGCCGCCGAACTGCTCGTGCGAGATGCGGATGCCGCTGTCGATCACGTACGCGTGGACGTTGCCGGCCACGTTGGGGTACGTGTACGAGCGGTCGTAGGGCTGCCACTGCTGGTCGATCCGGTCGAGGCCCCAGGCTTGCGTGTTTTGCTGCGTGTCATTGAGCGCCACCAAGCGGTTTTGCTCGACATACGCCACATCGGGGTGCTTCGCGACGAGCTTGGCCTGAGCGGCCGTCATCTTCGCGGCGTAGCCCCGCAGGCCCTCGGTGTAGGTGCGGCGGACCGTGCCGCCGTACGTCTTGGCGAGGGACTTGGCATCGGCGTTCACGTCGGCGGCCTTCGCCTTACCGTCCTTGAACACCACGATGTAGCTGTCTTTGATGACTTTGCCGTTGTCCGGGTGGACGACGGCGGGCCGCTTGACGCTGCCCCGATCGCTAGGCGCGGCAGAGGCCGCACCACCGCTGACGACCGCGGTGACGGAGGACGCCATCGCGGTAAGGACGACGGCGGCCACAGCCGAGCGACGCGCTCGGCGAAGTTGGAACACGACAGACTCCCCGTAGGTTCAGCGTCCACTGTGGAGGGGTGGACGGACACTGCCTTCCGGCAAAAGACGAGGCCCATCCTCGTCTATGGGGTGCGATGTACGGCTCATCCGTTCGGACGAAAGGCTCTGAACGGAAACAGCCCATCGGGTGAATCACTCCCGAGGCGAATGTGGGTTTGTCAAATGTGGGACGTGTCAGATGGCGCCGATCGGCGCGGCGATTGGCGATCGGCGGGCTTTGTGTGGCAATCCTGGCGGTCGCCGAACCGGCCAGATCGGTAGCTTACGGCCAGTACCATCACCTCGGCGCCGGGACTGTCGGCGAATGGACAGGCGTAGTCGGACGTTTGACAGTGCGTGATACCGGTGTACGCGCCGGCACGCACGACTTCGTCGCGACCCGCTTTCTGGCCAAGCGCGAATCGGGCGGGCGCACGGCGTGGCTCGAGGCGGGCTGGGCGGAGACGGGTTGGTCCGGCAGCGGGCGGCAGCGGGTCTACACGTACGACACCAACCGCGGCCAGTGGACCTTCTACGACCAGTACGAGCTCGCCGACGGCGACCAGATATGGATTTCCGTACACACCAAGCGGGACGGCGTGTGGGAGGCCTGGCTCTGGTGGCGGGGCGGCTGGCACCTGTTGACCAACCAGCGCCTGGGCACCGAGCGGGCTCAGCTGGAGCAGTACGTCGAGGTGCACGTCGACGGCGAGGGGGCGATCGCGGTGCCACGGGTCGCGGTCGACAACGTCCAGGTGCGTGACGGAAACGCGGTCCGGTACTGGCGCGAAGCCGACGTGCGTACGGCCTCCGGCGGTGGCTCCGGCGGCTACTGCCTCGACTGGGCCACCCGATTCGACACCTGGACCGCGGGCAGTTGTTGACGGGGCGGCGCGCCTGCGGCGAGCTGGGGCCACAGGTGCCACAACTCTCCGCCGGTACGGTCGGCGAACGGCGCTGTCGCGCCGGTGTTCAGCCACGTATGGCTGCTCGTCCAAGCCTCCCTGTCGGTGTTCTGCGCGGTGACCTGGATCCCGCCGTACCGTCCCAAGGTTGTCCACATAGGAATACGTCAGCGGCATGAGTGCGGTGCCGGACGGTTGGCCCTGCATCGCGACGGTCGGCGCGTGGGAACTCAGCGGGAAGGACGCCGCTGTCGAGCACGGTGCCGCTTCGGTCCAGCAATCGAGCCGGCGCCACCTTGCGAAACCCGGCGCCGGTGAGGCACGCTCACCGATCAGCCGGCGGCGTCAGGCAGGATGGTGGATTTCGAACTTCCAGCCAGCTCCCGAACCAGCCCTGATGATGGTGGTGACATGTGGGAGTGTGCCCGCCCGCCATACTCTGGCCCGCCTCCGGTTCGGGCAGGCCGACCTCACCAGCCGTGTTGACGGCTAACCGCAACCGGACCGCGCTGCCGCAATTGTGGACGAGGACGGGAGTGGCGCCGGCGAGGATTTAGTAGGTGCGGACCTTGTCGACGGTGAGGTCGTAGACGCGCTGGTGTTGACTCAGGCGCGGGTGCACACAACGGTTGGCGACCGGTGGTCGGCGGTCTCGAAGGCGTACCCGGGTTTGGGGTCCTGGCGTACACCCAGCGGTTTTCGCCGTTTACCGGAATGGGTGTTCGTCGGTCGCGGTGGTCGTCGCCATCCGGTCGCCCTTATCGCCGTCTACGTCGACGGTGACATCGACAAGCTTCTTCTCGCTTGCTGGTGCCGTCGGCCATGAGCACGGTGGTGCCGCCGGTGAAGCGCCGCGCCCGTGGGCAGCTCACAGCTGGTTGGCGCGGTCGAAGCCGGGCGCCTTGGCGGCCGGCGGCGGCGCCACGGACGCCGCGTTGCGCGCCGGCTGCGGCCGCTTGTCCAGCTGCTTCAAACGGGTACTGGCGGCGCGGCGACCGCGGCACGCGGACAGAACGTCCGATTGGGGCTACAAGCCGCCGTACGAGTGGAGGCCGGTGAAGAAGATGTTGACGCCGAAGAGGTTCATCAGCATCGTGAGCCAGCCGATCACCGCGATCCACGTGGCGGTCGTGCGCTTGACGCTCGGCGTCGCGCGGGCGTGCAGGTAGCCGGCGTAGACGATCCAGGAAATGAACGCCCAGACCTCCTTGGGGTCCCAGCCCCAGTAGCGGCCCCATGCCGCCTCCGCCCAGATCGGGCCGGCGATCAGGGCGCCGAACGTCCAGATCGGAAACGCGAACGCGTGCAGCCGGAAGGTCAGCCGGTCGAGGGCCGCCGCCTCGGGGACGCGCGGACCCAGCGAGTACGGGAAGCTGCGCTTGCCCCGGTCGTAGCCGCTGCGGATGAGGAACATGGCCGCCGGCACGAAGCCGAGCAGGAAGATGCCGGACGAGAGCACCGCGGCCGAGACGTGCACGACGAACCATGTCGACTTGAGCGCGGGCACCAGTGGCGCCACGTCGGTGTAGAGCACCATGCCGGCGACGCCGAGCAGCAGCACCATCGCGGTCGCCACGAAGAGGCCGAGGTGGCGGATCGCCGGCCGCTGGGAGAGCACGACAAGCCAGGCCACGCTGCCCACGAACGTCACCGAGAGCACGAACTCGTACATGTTGCCCCACGGCATGCGCTCCGCCGCGATGCCGCGGGTGACGAGCGTGCCGAGGTGGACGAGCGCGGCGAGGGCGGTGACCGCTACGGCCGCCTTGCCGGCTAGGGCGGCCCGGTCGCGCTTTGCGAGAGGCGGCTCCAGCGGCTCTTCCACCTCGACCGCGGCGGACGGGGCCCCGACCGCGACCAGCTCGCGTGCCGGCAGCGCGGCAGCCCGGCCGATATGGCTGCGGTTGCCGAAGGCGTACTCCGCCGCGTGGCAGACCATCGCCGCGACGTATGACAAGATCGCGACGACCAGGAGCTGATCGGACAGTGCGGACATCAGCGTTTCTCCACGGCCTCGATGGTCTGCTTGAACTCCTCGGCGAACCCGGAGTAGTCGGTGCGCGGCAGCCCACCGGCCTCCACCAACCTACTACCTCCCGTAGTGGCACGGAAGAACACCCTCCGGCGCTTGCCGGTCAGCGAGAGCAATAGCCCCAGCAGGCCGATCGCCGCGCCACCGAGCGCGATCTTTTCGCCCGGGTCGTAGCGGATGGAGAGCGTGGCGTACTGCCGCGTGCCGAGGAACTCCACCGTGCTGCCGTCGTCGAGCGTCATCTTCTCGCCGACCCGCAGTAGTGTCGCGTCGCCCACGCGCTTGAGCCGTCCGTTGGCGACCTGCCGCTGGTCGAGGCGGTAGATCGAGCCCGGGATGCCGGCGTCGAGCCCGAGGTTGCCCCGGTAGGCCCACAGCATCAGCGCCGGCGAACGCTCCGCGGGGAAGACCGAGCGGGTGTACGGCGGCTGGTTGGGCGCGGTGGGCAGGTAGAGGCCCTCGAACGCCACCTGCGCGTCGGGGTCGCGGGCGCCGGACGCCTTCGGGTCGACGTTGGCGTCCGGGAACGCGGCGACGCCCTCGCTGGTCAGCATGCCGTCGACGGTCAGGAACGGCGCGACGGTGGTCTGCGCCTGCCCGTACTTGTCGGTGTATCGGATCACCGGCGCGTACCCGTGGCCGAGGAGGTAGACGTTGGCGCCGTCGAGGCGCAGCGGGGAGTTGACCGAGAAGTCGCGCGGCGCGCCGTCGTCCACCCGCACCGTCGCCCGGAAGGAGGACGGCTGCCCGCTCGGCAGGAAGTCGGCGTGGAAGTCGGTCAGCTCCAGGCAGAAGCGGGGCAGGTCGGCCCCGTCGACCCGAGGACCGAGGCCGGACTCGTCAAACTGCTGGAGCGTGTTGCAGAACGCCGTGTCGGCGCCGGCGACGAGCAGGCGGTTGCCGTGCCAGCCGTACCAGGAGCCGAAGGCCACGCCGGCGAGCACCGCGAGCAGCGCGAAGTGGAAGAGCAGGTTGCCGGTCTCCTTGAGGTACCCCTTCTCGGCGGAGACGGTGTCGCCGCGGACCGCGACCCGCCAGCGGCGCTTGCGCAACGCGGCGCCGATCTCCTCGGCACCACCCACGGCCTGCTCGACGGTCGCGTGCTGCGGCAGCCGGTCGAGCCGGGCCGGCGCCTTGGGCGGGGCGCTGCGCATCGCCCGCCAGTGCTCGGCCAGGCGCGGCACGACGCAGCCCACCAGCGACGTGAAGAGCAGCAGGTAGATCGCGGAGAACCAGATCGAGGCGAACACCTCGAACATGCCGAGCCGGTCGAGCACCGGTGCGAGGTCGGGATGCTCGGCGAAGTACCGGTCGACGTCGTCGATGTTGACGCTGCGCTGGGGCAGCACCGAGCCGGGGATCGCGGCGACGGCGAGCAGGAAGAGCAGGATCAGCGCGGTGCGCATGCTGGTCAGCTGCCGCCAGGAGTTGCGCAGCATCGCGATCAGCGGGTTGGCCCGCCCCGGCCCCGGTGCCGGCGAGGTCGCGCGCTCCTCGGTGGCCACCATCAGATGCTGACCTCTCCGACGCCGACGGTCGTCTGTAGCCAGATGAGGAAGCTCTGCCACCCGCCGGTGACCAGCGCGAGCCCGACCACGATCAGCAGCGCGCCGCCCGCCCGGGTGACCCATTGGCTGTTGCGCCGGATCGCCTTGAACACCCCGAGCAGCTGGCGGAAGCCCAGCCCGAAGGCGACGAACGGCAGGCCGAGCCCCAGGCAGTACGCGACCGCGAGCACCACCGCCCGGTCGGCCTTGCCGCTGACCGACGCCATGGTCAGCACCGCGCCGAGCGTCGGGCCGACGCAGGGCACCCAGGAGAGCGCGAAGACGGCGCCGAAGATCGGCGCCCCGATCAGGCCCGCGTTGGGCAGCTTGTGGATCCGGAACTCGCGCTGCATCCCCGGTACGAGGCCGAGGAAAGCCAGCCCCAACACAATGATCAATGCACCGCCGATGATCTCCAGCAGCCGCCTGTTGCCCAGCAGCGCACCGGTGGCGCTGGTGAAGAGCACCGCGGTCAGCGTGAACACGACCGTGAAGCCGGCGATGAAGAGCGACGTGCCAGCGAGTACCCGGCGCATCCGCTGGGTGCCGGCGTCGAGTTCGGCACCGGACAGCCCGGTGACGTACGACAGGTAGCCCGGCACCAGCGGGAGCACGCACGGCGAGAGGAAGCTGACCAGCCCGGCGAGGGCGGCCGCGCCGATCGCCAGCGCGAGGGGACCGCCGTTGGCCAGCTCCCGAAACGTCTCGCCCATCTCAGCTCTTCTCGGCCGCCACCCGGGCGACGATCGGCTCGAAGTCGGCCGCCTTGACCGAGGCGCGGATCACCACCGCGATCCGGCCCTCGCGGTCGAGCACGATCGTCGCCGGGATGGTGTTGGGCGGGATGTCGAAGTCGAGGGCCAGCTTGCTGGACGGGTCGATGACGCTGGGGTAGGTCACCTTGCCCTGCTGAAAGGCCTTGGCCTTGTCACGGTCGTCGCGGATGTTGATGCCGAGGAAGCGCACGCCGCGATCTTTGGTGGCGAGGTAGACCTGCTCCAGGTCGTCGATCTCGGCCCGGCAGGGCGCGCACCACGAACCCCAAAAGTTGATCACCACGACCTGGCCGCGATCCTGGCTCAGGTCGTACC
Source organism: Phytohabitans sp. LJ34 (assembly GCF_052068095.1). Taxonomy (NCBI): domain Bacteria; kingdom Bacillati; phylum Actinomycetota; class Actinomycetes; order Micromonosporales; family Micromonosporaceae; genus Phytohabitans; species Phytohabitans sp. LJ34. Next base: position 67,411 of record NZ_JBQHDG010000026.1, read on the forward strand.
GGCCGCCCTCGAGCAGCTCACCGGAGAGTCGCGGTGGGGTCGGGCGCTTGTCGACGGGACACTCGATCGTCCCGGTCGAGGAGGTGTCGCAGCCGTCGCGCTCGCCCCCGTCGCACGCGGTGAGTGTCGCGGCGAGGAACAGAGCGGCGAGCGCGGCCCGAAGTCGCATCAGGCGCCTTTGGCCGTCCGGGCGCCCGGCGACATCGCGACAAGGTGTGCGGCCGGCTCGGAGTAGCCGATGCCGACGATCTTCTCGTCTTCGAAGTGGAACGAGGTGAGGCTGGCCAGGCCGCACTGCCGGCGCCGAGGGTCGTGCCAGAGTCGTTTGCGCTCGACGTACCGGCGGAGGATCCACACCGGCAGCTGGTGCGAGACGCAGACCGCCTCGCGCCCGTCGGCCGCCACCCGCGCGGCGTGCAGCGCGGCGAACATCCGCTCGGCGATCTGCTTGTACGGCTCACCCCAGGAGGGGGTCACCGGGTCGCGCAGCACCCACCAGTTGCGCGGGTCGCGAAACGAGCCGTCGCCCGGACCCACCTTCTTGCCCTCGAACCAGTTGGCGCTCTCGATCAGCCGCTCGTCGACCGCCACCGGCAGCTTGAACTGGGCCGCGATCGGCTCGGCCGTCTCCTGGGCGCGCTCCAGCGGACTGGCCACCACGTAGGCGACGTCGCGCTCGGCGAGGGCCTGCGCCGCCGCCTTGGCCATCTGCCCGCCCAGCTCGGAGAGGCGGAACCCGGGCAACCGGCCGTACAGGATCTTGTCTGGGTTGTGCACTTCCCCGTGCCGAAGCACATGCACCACCGTGCTGCTGGTCATGAATCGCTCCCCGCTGCCGCCGCGGCGGCCGCTGCCGCGGGCAGTGCCGCCGATATCACTTCCAACGCGTCGTCGCCGATCGCGGTGGATACGAACCATGCCTCGAACGCGCTGGGCGGCAGGTAGACCCCGCGGCTCAGCATCGCGTGGAAGAACGCCTTGAACGCGGCGACATCCTGCGTCTTGGCGCTGTCGTAGTCGAACACCGAGCCGCCGGTGAAGAAGATCGAGAACATGTTGCCCGCGTACGCGAGGCGGTGCGCGACTCCGGCCTTGCCGAGCGCCTCGCTGGCGAGCCCGCCGACGACGGTGGCGGTCTCGTCGAGGCGGCGGTAGACCTCGGCGTCGGCCAGGCGGAGGCTGGCCAGCCCGGCGGCACAGGCGAGCGGGTTTCCGGAGAGCGTGCCGGCCTGGTAGACCGGGCCGGCCGGGGCGAGGCGACCCATGATCTCCGCGCGCCCGCCGAAGGCCGCGGCGGGAAGGCCACCGCCCATGACCTTGCCGAACGTGTACAGGTCGGCGTCGACCGGCTCGATCTCGGCCCAGCCGCCGCGGGCCACCCGGAAGCCGGTCATGACCTCGTCGACGATCAGCAGGGCGCCGTGCCGGTGGGCGATCTCGGCGAGCGCCTTGTTGAACCCGTCGTGGGGGGCGACGACGCCCATGTTGCCCGCCGCGGCCTCGGTGATCACGGCCGCGATGTGCTCGCCGTCGGCGGCGAAGGCGGCCTCCACGGCGGCCACGTCGTTGTACGGCAGCACGATGGTCTCGCTCGCGGCCGCGCCGGTGACGCCCGGCGAGTCCGGCAGCCCGAGCGTCGCCACGCCCGACCCGGCGGCGGCGAGCAGCGCGTCGACGTGCCCGTGGTAGCAGCCGGCGAACTTGACGACCTTGGCGCGGCCGGTGAAGCCGCGGGCCAGCCGGATCGCGGACATCGTGGCCTCGGTGCCGGAGTTGACCAGGCGCACCTGGTCGATCGGCGTACGCGCGACGATCTCCTCGGCGAGGTCGACCTCACCCGGCGTGGGTGTGCCGAAGCTGGTCCCGCGCGCCGCGGCGGCCTGCACGGCCGCGACCACCTCGGGGTGCGCGTGGCCGTGGATCAGCGGGCCCCACGAGCAGACAAGGTCGACGTAGCGCCGGTCGTCCGCGTCGTACATCCACGGACCGTCACCACGGACCATGAAACGGGGCGTGCCGCCGACCGCGCGGAACGCTCGAACGGGTGAGTTGACCCCACCCGGCACTATGGCTCGGGCGCGGTCGAAGAGGGCGTCGGATCTCGGCGTGTCACTCACGGTCCAGCCATTCTGACAGCGTTACCTGACGTGGGGGCAAAGCCCCCCGGCCGGGGGGCTTCCACCGGGCGGCCTCCCCTAGATCACGATAGGCTGATGGGGTGGAACGTCCGGAGTTGTCCATCGCGGTGCTTCGCGATCCCGACGAGATCGTGCTCAAACTCGCGGGTGAGATCGACATGCTCACGGCCGCCCGGCTTTCCAGCGTCGTCAATGAGCTCCTGACCGACGCGCCCGTGCGCATCGTGCTCGATATGGCAGGGGTCACGTTCTGTGACTCGCAGGGCCTCGGCACGATCGTGGTGCTGACCAAGAAGGCGAGCCACACGCAGAGCGTGCTGCTCCTCACCAACCTGGGCGACTTCCTGCTACGCGTGCTGGACATCACCGGCTTGCGGTCGGCCCTCACGGTCCGGTAACCGTCCGAAGATCAGGAGTCCGCGCAGCGAGTCGGCGAGCTTGGGCGTGATCACCTGGCGGGCGACCATGTGTTCGACGGAGGCGTAGGGCCCGTGGAGCGCGCGGTCGGCCACGATCATCTGCGTGAGGTACGTGGTCACGCCCGGTAGCATCGCGATCACGTGTTCGGGCACGGCATTGATGTCGACGAGCCCGCCGTCGTCAAACTGGCGGGGCAGGTCGGGGCGGCCGATCAGCAGCTCGCGGGCCAGGTCGGGCCTCCAGCGCACGATCTGGAGGGCCTGCTCGCGGCGGGCGGCGCGGTGGGGATCGGCGTCCCGCGCCCGTTTCACCGTCAGCGCTCCGATGATCGCGGCGTGTACGGTGCTGGCGCTCCACACGACGAAGGCGGCGAGGAACCACGCCCAGCCGTGCGCCTCCGAGAGCTCCGCGTCCGGATCGTCGAGGTTGGGATCGGTGAACAGCGCGACCAGCGACACCACCGCGAGGAGCAGGTAGCCGGCCGCGGCCAGCGCGTTGGGCCAGCTCCGCCGCCGCAGTGCGTAGACGCCGACGACGAGCCAGCTGAGGTAGCCGCAGGTGCCGAAGGTCAGCACGATCGCGCCGACCAGCCAGACCCACGCCCACCACCGCGACGGCCGGTCGGGCGGCAACCGCAGCGGCGGAAGCATCGCCGGGCTGGGCATCGAAGGAGGCGTGGGCGGCGCACCCGGCGGCGGTGACACGGGTGGTGGCGAGACAGGCGCGGCCGGTGCCGGACTGTCCACCGGGGCGGCGAGCGTGGGATCCGAACGCAGGATCCGCTGGTGCAGCTGCTGGAGTGGCTCGCCCGGCTCGGCGCCGAACTCCTCCACGAAGAACGCGCGCGCGTCCCGGTATGCCGCGAGCGCCTCCGCCTGCCGGCCGGTGCGGTAGAGCGCCAGCATCAGGTGGTGGCGCAGCTGCTCGCGGAGCGGGTATTCGGCGATGAGGCGGACCAGCTCCGGCACGAGCGTGGCGTGGCGGCCGAGCATCAGCTCGGTCTCGGCCCACGACTCCAGCGCGGCCGCCCGGCTCTCCGACAGCCGGTCGCGTGCCGCGTCGAACACCGCCCCGGTCAGCCCGGCGAGCGGATCCGCCCGCCACAGCGCGAGGGCGGCCTGAAGCTCCGCCGCGGCCCGGACCAGCTGGCCCGCCTCGCGCGCGGCCAAAGCCTGCCGGACGCGGTCGCGGAAGACGTCGGCGTCCAGCGCGCCGGGCTCGATGCTGAGCATGTATCCGGCCTCGGTCAGCGTCAGCAGCTGCCACGGCGCGCGCAGCGTGCGCTCGGGCTCGAGGGCGCGGCGCAGGCCGGCGACGTACTTCTGCACGACGTTCGCGCCGTTTCCCGGCGGCTCGTCCTGCCACACCGCAGTGACGATCTGGGACGCGCTGACCGGACGGTTGGCGTTGAGCAGCAGCACGGCCAGGACCGCGCGCTGCTTTACCGGGCCGAGCGCTATCTCGTCGTCGCCGTCGAAGGCGCGTACGGGACCCAGGATCTCAAAGCGTTTCAGCTCAGCCTCACCCCGTCTGACCAGGCCATGTCGCGAAAACGGCAAGCGACCGCAGCGATGCGGCAGCCATGCGCAGCATAACGGCAGCGTTCCAGCAGGGTCGCTTTCCACGATCGCTGGGCGCACCACCCGCGCATCCGGAAAACGCATAGAGAGACTGAGATGAGGCGAAGGATCTTCCTCGCGCTCACCGCGAGCGCGCTACTGATCACCGGCTGCCAAGGCGCCGTCGACGCGGCCGATCCGCCGCCCACACCGGCCGAGAAGCTTCGGGACGCGGTGCCGGACGGCTCGCAGGGCACTTTCCGGTACACGATGAAGGAGCTGGAAGGCGACGCGAAGGGTGAGGTAAACCCGAAAGACAAGCGGATGACCTACACGGCGGTATTCAAAGACAAAGATCTGGGCTTCAGCATGACGATGGCGATCGTCGTCATCGACCAGCAGGCCTGGACGAAGGTCACGTTCAGCGGGACCAAGGGCATCACCGGGCTGCCCAAGCTGCCGCCGAAGTGGCTGGAGCTGGACACGTCCAAAGTGGACGACCCGGAGGACGTGAGGTACACGCACCCGGACCCGACCGGCGCCGTGGTACTGCTCGACCACATCGTGGACGCGACGGAGACGTCACAGGGGGCGTTCAAGGGGACGGTCGACCTCACGGCGGCGGCTGAGGTGGAGGTGGTCGACGCCGAGGCGCTGACCGCCCTGGGCGAGAAGGCCAAGGCGGTGCCGTTCGAGGCGGCCGTCGACGGTTCCGGGCGGCTCACGTCGCTCGCGCTCGACGTGCCCGCGGCGGGCAAGGCGGCCGCGTTCACGTGGGAGGCGACGTTCAGCGACTACGGCACCGCACCGGCGGTGAAGGCACCGCCGGCGGCGCAGACAGTGCCCGCACCGCCGGAGGCGTACGACCTGCTGAACGGCTAGCTTTCTCGGTCGAGGCTCCTCTCACATCGAGAGGAGCTTCGACCATGGGCGCCGGGTTCAGACGCAGTTGCCGCAATGTGGCACCGGGTCGTCGTCGTCCCGCCCTGGCGGCGGGCCAACCGTGACGCGATGGGCCACCAGAGGGTCGTAGACCGGGATCGGCCTCACGCTCAGCTGCTCGCTCCCGTCCACCGGATCAAGGGCGTAGCACGACAGCCGGCCGTTCTGTTCGGGGTTGAAGACGAGGCATATCGCCCGAGGCGGGTAGTCCGGTCGTTGCGCGTCGAGAGTCCGGGTAAAGCCGGCCGCATCGGCCGTGCCAGCAAGATCGTCGGCATTGGAGTATCCGATGAGCCGCCCGGTCGTCGCGGACAACCCGTAATAGGCGACGGTGAACGCGGCGCCGGGCGGCAGGGGGCTGGATGGACAGGGCAGGATCCAGCCGCTCACGCTGACGTTTCCCAGCGGGGCCGGCCGCGCGCTCATCTCACCCGTGGCGCACGCCGCCGTGGTCCACGACACCGGCACCGCGCTGGCCGGGGCGGGTGCCGCCACGATCAGCGCCGCCACGGCGACGAACAACGGGCGGGTCCACAGTTTCACCGGATGTCTCCTTCGGTCGTCGTCGTGCTCGCGGCGGGTGAGGTGGCGACGCCCAGGGCGCCGATGGCGACGCCGAGCTGGAACCGGTTTTCCACACCGAGGCGGTCCATGAGGCCGCGGAGCAGGTTGGACACCGTGCGCCGGCTCACCCGCAGCACGGCGGCGGCACTCGCGTCGGTGTGACCCGAGACCAGCAGCGCGATGAGGTCCTGCTCCCGCGTGGACAGCGAAAGCCTCGCCATACGCTGCTCCTGTCCCGGGACGGCCATCGACCAATGCCGCTCGAAGAGCTCGACCAGCGCGGCGACGACGGACCCGTCGGTCACTTCGAGGTATCCGTGGTCGAGGTTGTCGGCGGTGACCGGCATAAACGCCACCCGGCGGTCCAGGACGATCAGCTTCGTCGGCACGTCGATCGCCTGCCGGTAGTCCGGGCGTTCGTCTCCGGACGATCGGCCGTGTGCCACCAGCGGATCGGCATCCACCGGCTGCACACCCAGCACGCGCATGCGCACTCCCCTGGACAGCAGTGTCCGGTCGAGCGGCACCGCGGAGCGGGCGGACTCCGCGTCGAACTCCCGGTCGGGTTGCATCGCCAGGTGTTCGTGCCGGACGACGCCGTTCAACTCGGCCAGGCGCTCGCGGGTCATCGCGCGACTCGGCAGGTGCCGCAGGCCGTCACCGAGCGGCACCGGCGCCGCGCCGGCCCCGCGCGACCGCTGCCTCGCCGGCGTCGACCGGCGACGGTGCTGACGCAGTGCCGAAATGACATCGTCTGGTTTCCCAGCCGTCCAGACGGTCTCCGTCCGATCCGGGCGCCGGCGCCCGCCGACCACGCCGAGGGACGCCAGCTCTTCGATCGCCGCCGCCACTCGCGACGGCGGCAGGCCGAGATCATGCTCCAGCCGCACCGCCGTCCGCGCCCCCAGCGTCAGCAGGCAGCGGTACACGAGGTCGGCATCGACCGACGAGCCATATCTGACCAGTGACGGTGCCGGTGGACCAAGGACTTTTGAACCCCCCACGCCGCCCAGAAAACCACGACGCTTGTCCATGTACGAGCGTGTTACCGAGTCGTGATGTGCCGATGCACAATCGCGCATGATCGCTTGCCAGGCCACGGATACGCGTTGATGCGCGATTGCGAATGTGGCGCGTAACGAAACAGATACGGCGACGAGCCGTGGCGTCGCGAATGGTTTCCTCCCTTGGCATTGCCTGAAGGGAGTGGTGGGTTGAGAGGGTTGTTGCGTGGTCTGGCCGCGACCATTCTGGTCGTGGTGGCCACAGTCGGGTTGGCGCGGCCGGCATTGGCCGACTGGCAGCCGAAGACACCAGAAGACATGAACGAGTTCACCGAGCTGACCGACGCCTATCTCCGGCTGACCGAGGCGTTCGGCGGCGGGGGCGGTGGTGGCGGCGGGGGGCCGGAGCTGGAGGAGGCGATCCGCCAGATCATCGAGGCGGTCGAGCAGGCGAAAGACCAGATCGTCCAGCACATCGACGAGATCACCAGCGCCGAGGTACAGGCGTGCGTGCGTACGCACACGATCGAGTTCGCCGACATCGAGAACATGAGCCGTACGGTCCTTCAGCTGTGGGCGCAGGACGCCACGTTCTGCGCGTCGCAGGCGACCGAGTACTTCTCCGCGGTGAGCACCCTGCGAGCGGCCGACAACATCGGCTTTCTCACCGGTGAGATCTACATGATCGCGTCCGCCGCCCGGGCCAAGGCGGGCTTCAGCATCGTGGCGCTGGTGGAAAACAACATCCGCGCCAACGAAGCCATCATCGCGAGGCTTACCCCGACGAACTGCGCCATCAAGCGGCACCCGCCGGAGCAGGGAACTCCGCCGGAGCGGTGGTGGGAATGCACCGCGTACAACGGCGACGTCGGAAGGTCGGGCATCTGCACCGGCTTCGCGTGCCAGCCGAATCGGGCGGTCGCCGAGGATCGCGCCACGCTCAAGACGAGCCGGGCGATCGCCAAGGACGCGTTGCCGAGACTGCGGGCGGCGTTGGAGGGAGCCGCTTGAGCGCGAAACTGACGCGCCGGTTGGCGGCGTCCGCCGTCGTGGCGGGGATGGTGCTGGCGGGCACGGCCACGCCGGCGCGGGCGGAGGTCGTCCCGGCTCCGCCCCCGGCCGGCCCGGTCATCACCGTGGTGATTTCGATCTCCAGCTTCTTCGAGGAGGAAGAGGAGGAACTGTCGGCCCAGGAGGTCGCACTGCTGATCCGTGAGTCAATTGGGGCGATCGACACCGCCCGTGCCGAGGTGCAGCAACACCTCGACGCGCGCATCGCCGCAGATGTCAACGTGACCCTTGCGGCGGCGCGGATCGAAATGCTCGACTACGCGGCCTGGCGCGACGACGAGATCGCACTCTGGGAAAACGCCAGGAAGTTCAACACCTGGGCCAACAACGCCAGCGCCTACCTCGGGGCCGTCCAGAGCAGGGCCGCCGAGGACAAGCTCGGGCTGGCGGTCAACACGCTGTATCCGCTTGCCGTGATGCTGCGCGTCGATGCCGGAGCGGTCAACGGGGCACGGGAATTGCTGCGGGACCAGATCGACATCAACCGGTGGCTCGTGGACCGGCTCGCGCCGGCCTGCCACCAGACCCAGCAGCACTACGAATGTGTCGGGTACGACGGCACGACGGTGCGCGAGGCGGAGCCGACCACCGAAGAGAAAAAGCAGGAGATCAAGTTTCGGGCCGGGCAGCACACGAGCTGGGCGGTTGCCACGCGGGTCCTGCCCGAGCTCGAGCGCGCCCTGGCGGAGCTGTGAGGAAGGGGTTGTACATGAGAGGTCTCACATGGCGGCGCGGTATCGCCACGCTGGTCGTGGCGCTGGCGGTGATCCTGCCCGGCACAGCCCGGCCCGCACAGGCGGCCGATGACGTCCATCGGGTGCCGGCCGTCGAAAACCTCGTCAACGTCGTGTTCGTCGGTCTCGACATGTTCGTCAATCGGGACGCCTCGCCGTCCCGATTCCTGGAAATGGCGAGGCAGCTTTCCGGCGCCGTGGGCCAGGCCGTGCCGACCACGGCGGAAGAGGTCAGGAAGCACACCGACAGCGTGGTGGTCGCGGACGTGAACGGCTACCTGAACCACATCAGAGTCGAGATGGTCGACTTTACGGTTTGGGCGGACAACGAGATCGCCGCCAGCGACAACGCCAGAGACTTCGCGCGGTATGCGGGCGCGGCCAAGGCTCAGCTGGAGCGACCCGGCATCGACCAGACTTCGGCCAACGCGATCGGGTTCGCCATCAACGTGCTCTACGCGAACGCGGTCGTTGTTCGTGACCTGGAGATTCTGGGCTACCCGGGCGGAGGAACCCAGCTTCTCGTCGATCAGATCGCCGCCAATCGACACATGAGCCAACGGCTGGCGCCGGAGTGCCGCTACGTAGCCCTTCCGGCGCCGGAAGGCTCGATCCACCAGGTATACCGATGCAGAGGAGCCGACGGCACGGTCAAGGAAGGCCCGCTGGAGGTCTTCATGGTCGGCGTCGGCTGGTTAGAGCCCCAGCTCACCGACGCGCAGCGGAAGGCACTCGCGGAGGCCGCCGGCGCAAAGACGAGCTGGGCGGTGGCCGTCTCGATCCTGCCCGAGTTGGAGCGCGCGCTCGCCCAGCGGACGCCATAACGCACCTCGGTCAAGGCTCCCCTCGAGTCGCCGGCTCGAGGGGAGCCTTGCTCACGCGTACTCGATCCGCGTCTGTCGCCTCAACGGGTGGCTAGCCCCAGCGGGCCTGCTCCAGGAGGGTGACCGCGCGTTCTTGGGCGTCCGGGTCCGACGAGCGCAACAGTGTCGTGGCCTCGTCGACCGCCTCGGTGAGCGCGCGCCACTGGGTCTCGCGCTCACGGACCACTTCGGACTGTGCCTGTAGCTGCTGGGTCTTGATCCAGAGGTCGACGAAGACCGAGACCTTCGCGCGCAGCACCCACGGGTCGAACGGTTTGGTGAGGTAGTCGACCGCGCCGACCGAGTAGCCGCGCAGCGCCAGCTGGGCGTCGCGGTCGGCGGCGGTCAGGAAGATGATCGGGACGTGGCGGGTGCGTTCGCGGCGTTTGATGTGGCTGGCTGTCTCGAAGCCGTCCATATCGGGCATCTGCGCGTCGAGCAGGATGACCGCGAAGTCGTCTACCAGGAGTTGCTTGAGCGCGGCCTCACCGCTCTCCACGGCCACCGTGTGTACCGGTAGGCCTTGGAGGATGGCTTCGAGCGCGACTAGGTTGTCGCGCCGGTCGTCGACCAGCAGCGCCTTGGCGACACCCATTAGCTGATTACCTCCCGGCCGCCCCCGTTTACCCAGGCTGCCATCATCTCGATCAGCTCGTCGAGGTCGACGGGCTTGGTGATGTAGTCGCTCGCACCCGCTCCGATGGCCGACTCCTGGTCGCCGGGCATGGCCTTGGCGGTGAGGAAGACGACCGGCAGCTCGGCGAAGCGGTGGTTGCGGCGGATGGCGCGCGTCGTCTCGTAGCCGTCCTGGTCCGGCATCATCGCGTCCATCAGCACGATGTCCACCTCCGGGTGCTCTGCCAGCAACCGTACGCCATCGACCCCGTTGTCCGAGTAGAGAACCGTCATGCCGTGTAGCTCCAGCGCGCTGGTCAGGGCGAAGACGTTGCGCACGTCGTCATCGATGATCAGCACTGTGGCGCCGTCCAGCTGGCGGGCGGCGGGTGACGCCGGGCGCTCGGCCTCCGCCGGCTGCCGCAGCAACGGCAGGTCGGCCAGGGCCGGCAGGTCGGGCAGGTTGGACTTGGTCACCGGCAGCGCGATCGGCAGCGGCGTCTGCACCGCGTCGGGCATCAGCACGTCCGGTAGCAGCAGCGTGAATGTGGAGCCCTGGCCGGGCGACGAGGACACCGTGATCGTGCCGCCGAGCAGGCGGGCCAGGTCGCGGCTGATCGACAGGCCCAGTCCGGTGCCGCCGTAGCGACGGCTTGTCGTGCCGTCGGCCTGCTGGAACGCCTCGAAGATCAGGTCGAACTTGTCCGCCGAGATGCCGATGCCGCTGTCGGCCACGGTGAACGCGACGAGCGGCCGCGCCGACGCCGCCTGCTCTTCCGGCGCGGCGGGGGCGATGGTGAGCGTGACCGAGCCGCTGTCGGTGAACTTGACCGCGTTCGACAGCAGGTTGCGCAGGATCTGCTGGAGGCGCTGCGCGTCGGTGACCACGGCCGCGGGCAGCCCCGGCTCGACGGTCACCGCGAAGTCGAGGCCCTTCTCCTCGGCCTGCGGTGTGAACGCCTGCTCGACGTACGCCCGGATGTCCTGGAGGTTGACCTCGGTGGGCTCGACGTCCATCCGGCCCGCCTCGATCTTCGCGACGTCGAGGATGTCGTCGATCAGCGAGAGCAGGTCGGATCCGGCACTGTGGATGGTGCGGGCGAACTCGATCTGCTTGTCGGTCAGGTTGTGCTCGGTGTTGTCGGCCAGCAGCCGGGCCAGCAGGAGCAGCGAGTTGAGCGGCGTGCGCAGCTCGTGGCTCATGTTGGCGAGGAACTCCGACTTATACGCCGAGGCCCGGGTGAGCTGCTGCGCCTTCTCCTCCAGGCCGATCCGGGCCAGCTCGATCTCGCGGTTCTTCGTCTCGATGTTGGCCTTCTGCTCGGACAGCAGCTGCGCCTTGTCTTCCAGCTCGGCGTTGGTGCGCTGGAGCTCCGCCGACTGTTCCTGGAGCTCGTGCGCGAGCCGCTGCGACTGGGAGAGCAGCTCCTCGGTACGCCGGTTGGCCTGGATGGTGTTGAGCGCGATGCCGATCGTGGAGACGAGCCGCTCCAGGAACGAGATGTGCAGGTCGGAGTAGGCGTTGACCGAGGCGAACTCGATCACGCCGAGCATCTCTCCCTCGAAGAGGATCGGCAGCACCACGACGTCGCGGGGCTTGGTGGTCAGCAGCCCGGAGCGGAGCGTCAGCGCGCCGGTGGCGTCGGTGCTGACCCGGATCATCCGCCGCGATACCGCCGCCTGTCCGATCAGCCCCTCGCCGGGACCGAAGACCACCTCGTTGGTACGCGTGACGTAGCCGTACGACGCGGCCAGGCGCAGCCGCGTGGTGGCCTCGTCGTTGTCGACCAGGAAGAACGCGCCCAGCTGGGCCTCCACGAGCGGGGTGACCTCGCCCATCAGCATCCGGCAGACCTCGCCGAGGTCGCGCTGGCCCTGGAGCAGGCCGCCGATCCGGGCCAGGTTGGAGTCGAGCCAGCTCTGCTCGGCGTTCTTCCGGGTGGTCTCCCGCAGGGCCACGATCATCTGGTTGATGTTGTCTTTCAGCTCGGCGACCTCGCCCTGGGCCTCGACCGTGATCCGCTGGGTCAGGTCGCCCTTGGTCACCGATGTGGACACCTGCGCGATCGCCCGCAGCTGCGTGGTGAGCGTGGCGGCGAGCTGGTTGACGTTTTCGGTGAGGTCACGCCAGGTACCCGAGACGCCCTTGACCCGGGCCAGGCCGCCCAGCTTGCCCTCGATGCCCACCTCGCGGCCGACCCGGGTGATCTCCTCGGCGAACGAGGAGAGCTGGTCGACCATCGTGTTCACGGTGTTCTTCAGTTCGAGGATCTCGCCCTCGGCGTCGACCGTGATCTTCTGCGAGAGGTCGCCCTTCGCCACGGCGGTGGTGACGCTGGCGATGTTTCGCACCTGGCCGGTCAGGTTGGAGGCCATGAAGTTGACGTTGTCGGTGAGGTCACGCCAGGTGCCGGCGACGCCGCGTACCTGGGCCTGACCGCCGAGCTTGCCCTCGGTGCCCACCTCGCGGGCGACGCGCGTGACCTCCTCGGCGAACGAGGAGAGCTGGTCGACCATCGTGTTCATGGTGTTCTTCAGCTCCCAGATCTCACCCTGCGCGTCGACGGTGATCTTCTGGGAGAGGTCGCCGCGCGCCACGGCGGTGGAGACCTGGGCGATGTTTCGCACCTGGGCGGTGAGGTTTGACGCCATGAAGTTGACGTTGTCGGTGAGGTCGCGCCAGGTGCCGGCGACGCCGCGTACCTGGGCCTGACCGCCGAGCTTGCCTTCGGTGCCCACCTCGCGGGCCACGCGGGTCACCTCGTCGGCGAACGACGACAGCTGGTCCACCATCGTGTTCACGGTGCTCTTGAGTTCGAGGATCTCGCCGCGGGCGTCCACTGTGATCTTCTGGGAGAGGTCGCCCTTGGCCACGGCGGTGGTGACGCTCGCGATGTTTCGCACCTGAGAGGTCAGGTTGGAGGCCATCGAGTTGACGTTGTCGGTGAGGTCGCGCCAGGTGCCGAGCACGCCCTTCACCTGGGCCTGGCCGCCGAGCTTGCCCTCGGTGCCGACCTCGCGGGCCACGCGGGTCACTTCGTCGGCGAACGAGGAGAGCTGGTCCACCATCGTGTTCACGGTGTTCTTCAGCTCGAGGATCTCGCCGCGGGCGTCCACTGTGATCTTCTGCGACAGGTCGCCCTTCGCCACCGCGGTGGAGACCTGGGCGATGTTTCGCACCTGGGCGGTGAGGTTGCCGGCGAGCTGGTTGACGCTCTCGGTCAGGTCGCGCCAGGTGCCCGCGACGCCGCGCACCTGGGCCTGGCCGCCGAGCTTGCCTTCCGTACCAACCTCGCGGGCGACCCGGGTGACCTCCTCGGCGAACGAGGAGAGCTGGTCGACCATCGTGTTCATGGTGTTCTTCAGCTCAAGGATCTCGCCCTGGGCGGCCACGGTGATGGTCTGCGAGAGGTCGCCCTTCGCCACGGCGGTGGAGACCTGGGCGATGTTTCGTACCTGGGCGGTCAGGTTGGAGGCCATCGAGTTGACGTTGTCGGTGAGGTCTTTCCAGATGCCCGCCACGTTGGGCACCTCGGCCTGACCGCCGAGCTTGCCTTCGGTGCCCACCTCGCGGGCCACCCGGGTCACCTGCTCGGCGAAGGTGCGGAGCGTGTCGGTGAGCGAGTTGATCGTGTGGGCCAGCTCGGCGACCTCGCCCTTCGCCGACACGGTGATCTTCTGGGAGAGGTCGCCGCTGGCGATCGCGGTGGTCACCTGCGAGATCGACCGCACCTGGCTGGTGAGGTTGGAGGCCATCGTGTTGACCGAGTCGGTCAGGTCGCGCCAGGTGCCGGCGACGCCGCGCACGTCGGCCTGCCCGCCCAGCGCACCCTCGGTGCCGACCTCGCGCGCCACGCGGGTCACCTCGTCGGCGAACGAGGAGAGCTGGTCGACCATCGTGTTGACCGTGCGGCCGATGCGGAGGAACTCACCGCGTAGCGGGCGGCCATCGATCTCCAGCGCCATGTGCTGGGAGAGGTCGCCGTCTGCCACCGCCACGATGACCCGGGAGATTTCGGTGGTCGGGCGGCCCAGGTCGTCGATAAGTGAGTTGATGGCCCGCGCGTGGTCGGCCCAGGCGCCGTCGACGCCTTCTTCGTCGAGGCGCTCGGTGAGCCGGCCGTCCCGACCCACGATCCGGCTGATCTTGCGAACTTCGAGGTTTTGCCGCTCCTGAAGAGCCACGACGTCGTTGAACGCGTCGGCCACCTCGCCGGCCACTCCGGCCCGGCGGGGAAGGCGCACCTTCAAATCACCGCGGCGCACCCGCCGCAGCGCGTCCGCCAGCTCATTGAGGACAGCGGCCTCGTCCGACGCCGGCCGGGTGCTCACCTGCTTTGCCGTGGTCATGCAGTCCTCGCTCACCTTGGGTGGTTCTCCACATCATGGCCCGTGGTGTGCGGCAGATGCGAGCGCGCGAAGCGGGAGTCGTGAGGCTACGGGCCTTAGCCACGATGGCGGACCGACGCCGCTTGGATGAACCCGGTCGGTCGGTAGAGGATGCAAGCGTGTCAGCGGAGGTCAGCGGGTCTTACCCGGCGGCGGAACACGTCCGGCGCGTCAGGCTGCCCGCCGACCGGCGAACGCCGGCCGCGGCGCGTGCGGTCGTGCGGTCGGTACTCGCCGAGGCAGACCTCGATGAGCTGCTCAACGAGGCGTTGCTGCTGACCACCGAGCTCTCCACCAACGCGGTGGTGCATGCCGGCACGGAGCTGGACATCGAGGTCATCGCGGGTCCTACCGGCCTGATGGTCACGGTCACGGACTACGAGGCCAGCCCGGCGGAGAGCCTGACAGCCGGCCCGCGCAACAACGAGATAGACATCTCGGACGTATCGGAACGCGGCCGCGGGCTGCTGCTGGTCGACCACTTCGCCAGCCGGTGGGGCACGACACACATGCCGACCGGCAAGGGCGTGTGGTTTCGGCTCGACCGCAAAGACGTGCCACCCGTGGGCTTGCTCCCGGAGGCACCCGCGCCGACCGCCGGTGCCATCACGGCGCTGCTCCAGATCGCGCCCGAGGCGCACGCCGAAGACGCGCTCGCCGACTTCGCCGCCCACCTGCTGTCTCGGGTGTCCGAGCTGGTGGGCGCCGCCGGCGGTGCGGTCCGCCTCGACCGGGGCGAGGGCGGCGGGGCGCAGCTGCTCGCCCGGTACGGCCGCCAGCCGCGCCCCGGCGCCCAGCTGCTGCGGGTGCCGCTCAACGTCAACCGGCCGTACTCCGGGGAGCTGGAGCTCGATGTCGCGCCCTCCGGGTACGCCGGGCCGCTCGCCGGGCTGGCCGCCGAGCGCCTCGCCCTGCACCTGGAAAACGACCGCCTGCGCCGGGCCGACATGCGCCGCCAGACCTGGCTGACGTTTCTCGCCGAGGCGAGCGAGCTGCTCGCCCAGTCGCTCGACGTCAACCTCACGCTCGCGCTCATCCCGCAGCTCGTCGTGCCCCGGCTCGGGCAGTGGTGCGCGGTGCACACCACCGACGAGTGGGGCCGCCTTCAGCTCGCCGCCGCCACCCACGCGGACGAGTCGGCCCTGCCGCAGGTACACGAGATGTTCCAGGAAAGCGGGCCGGAGTCGCCGATCGCGCGGCTGCGCGAGGCGTCCCGCAGCGGCTCGCAAGTGCCGCTCGGCCCGCCGCTGGAAGGTTTCGCCGTGCCGCTGGCCGCGCGGGGGCAGCGCCTCGGCACGCTCTCCGTCGGCCGGCACCAGCGGCACCGGCATGACGCCGAAGAGATCGCGATCCTCGAAGACGTCGCCCGCCGGGCCGCGCTCGCCGTCGACAACGCCCGCATCCACGGGGAACGCCGCAAGGTCGCGCACACCCTCCAGCAGTCGCTGCTGCCGCCGGTGCTGCCGGTGGTCAAGGGCATCGGCTTCGCCGCCGAGTACGTGCCGACCGGCGACGCGGCCGAGGTGGGCGGCGACTTCTACGACGTCGTACCGCTGCCGGACGAGCGGTGGCTCGTGGTCGTCGGCGACGTCTCCGGCAAGGGCGTGCAGGCGGCCGCCGTCACCGGGTTGGTACGCGACGTGATCCGGGTGCTCGTCCGCGACGGCAAGCCGCTGCCGGAGGCGCTCGGCCGGCTCAACGACACGCTCGTCGAGCGGGGCGGCGGGCGATACTGCACGCTCGCGCTCGCCGCGGTCGGCCGTGGCGACGGCGACCAGCTCGACGTCGCGCTGCACCTGGCCGGCCACGACCGGCCGGTGCTGGTGCGGGCCAACGGGCGCGCCTCGTTCGTCGGCACCGGTGGCACCGCGCTCGGCCTGCTCGACACGATCGCCACGCCGGTCGCCACCGTGCCGCTCAGCCCCGGGGACGCGCTCGTCTTCTACACCGACGGCGTCACCGAGCGGCGACGCGGGCGCGAGCTGTTCGGCCCGGAGCGGCTGCGCGACACGGTGGCGCCGCTGGCCGGCTACTCCGCCGACATCGTTGCCGCGCGCGTCCGCTCCGCCACGATGGGCTTTTCCGTGGAGGATCCCCGCGACGACATCGCCATCCTGGTCCTGCGCAACGATCCCGAGAGCTGACTTTCGACGGCGGCCCGACGCCTGCGCACCGGGCCGCCGCCACGCGTGTCGCCGTTACAGGCCGGGGATCTGCTCCCTGAGCCGGCGGTCCCGCTCGCGCTGCTCGTCGGTCACGTTGACGAGCTCGTCGGTCTCGCCGACCTGGCGTACCTCGATGACACCCTCGACGCCGGGCGGGACCGCGACCTCGATCGGGCAGCGGGAGGCCCACTCGATGGCTTCCTCCTTGGACCGCACCTGGATCAGGTAGAAGCCGGCGATCAGCTCCTTGGCCTCGGCGAACGGGCCGTCGACCACGGAGCGCTTGCCGTCCTTGTAGACCACCCGGGCGCCGGCCGAGCTCGGGTAGAGCCCCTCGGCGGCGAGCAGGACACCGGCCTTGGCCAGGTCTTCGTTGTACTTCAGCATCGCGCCGACGACCTCCTCCGGCGGCTGGGTGATCGCCTCGCCGTCTTCCGGCGCTGGCGGGTCGCCCTTGAGAAGCAGCATGAATCGCATCGTTCGACTCCCTCGTTCGTTCGTAGCACCTTGGCTTACCAACGCGTCGAACGAAGCGCACGCCAATCGACACTCAGACGCCGAAAAATTTGCCAGGGGCGAGACGGCCGGCCGGGTCGAAGCGGTCCTTGACCCGGCGCACGAGGTCTGGGCTGGCCATCGGCCCCCACATGTCGACGGTGTCGCGGATGTGGGGCGGCGCGGTGACCACGACGCACGAGCCGGCGCGGGCGAGCAGCACCCCGCGCACGGCCTCCAGCACGGCGGCGACCCGGTCGGGGTGGGCGTCGCCGGGCAGCGACGCGTGGATCACGCCGGTGCCAGCCGAGCCGCGCACGGGCACGGCCGCGCCCGCGGCGTCGCGGATCGCGTAGATGGCCGCGTGCAGGTCGGCCGCGGGCACGGTGACCCGCAGCGCGACGTCGTCGGGGCCAAACGGGTAGCGCCCCCACCAGGGCGGTGGCTCGGAGCGGATCGAGGAGTCGCCACCGAGCATGTCGGCGATCTTGGTGGACCGCTCGAGCACCTCACCTGGCTCGCCCTCCAGCAGCACCGCGAGCGTGCCGGGACCGCGTGGCGCGCGCTGGCGGGGCACCAGTATCGGCCGGCTGGCCGGGAGGTCGAGCTCGACGGCGGCGGTCTGCACCCGGCTCCGGAGCACGCCACGCACCAGGTCATACAACTCCAGGGGAGTCCAGACCGAGCGCCGCACCCAGGCCCGGGAGGCCGGCTCGGGCAGCACCTTGACGGTGGCCGCGACGATCACGCCGAGCGCCCCCGACGACCCGCACAGCAGCCGGCCGACGCCCCGGTCGGGCGCGCCCTCAGCGGCCCGACCGCCCGAGTGGGTCAGGATGCCGGTGGCGCTGACGTAGCTCACGCCGGCGAGCTGGTCGGCGACCGAGCCGTAGCGGTGGGCCAGCGGGCCGGCCTCGTCGGCGGCGATGACGCCGCCGATCGTGGCGCCGATCGACGGGCCGTCGAGCGCCAGCCGCCAGCCGCCCCGGGCGAGCGCCGACTGCGCGGCCCGCAGCGGTGTGCCGGCGCCGATCTCGGCGACGCCCTCGGTGGGCGCGTGGTGCCACACGCCGGCCAGCCGGCCGGTGTCGAGCAGCAGGTCGGCGCGGGTAGGCCGGGCACCCCAGTCGAGCTTGGTGGCGGCACCGCGGGCCACCACGGCCAGGTCGTGCTCGACGGCGAGACGCACGATGGCCGCGACGCCGTCGATCGTGGGTGGTGCGGCGACCCAGCTGGCGGGGGTGCCGCCGACGGTGTCGGCCGGACCGGCGAGGCGCGCGAAGCGCATGCCGCAGATGTCGACGAGGCTCCGGAAGAGGGCTCCCCGCGACGTCATCGAACAAGTGTACGAAGACCACCACGCTCACGCCAGCCCTCATGACGCCCGGTAACGTGGTCGGACGTGACGACCGAAACCGCCGCGACCCCACCGGTCGCCAAGCGCGTCCCCGCCGAACGCACCCACCACGGCGACACCGTCGTGGACGAGTACGCGTGGCTCGCCGCCAAGGACGACCCGGAAACGATCGCGTACCTCAAGGCGGAGAACGCCTTCACCGAGGCGGCGACGGCACACCTCAAGGGCCTGCGCGAGACGCTCTTCGAGGAGACCAAGCGGCGCACCAAGGAGACCGACCTTTCGGTGCCCACCCGCAAGGGCGACCACTGGTATTACACGCGCACGGTCGAGGGCCAGCAGTACGGCATCCACTGCCGGCGGGCGGTGCGCGACGGCGAGACCGAGCCACCATCCACTGAGGACGGCACCCCGCTCGACGGCGAAGAGGCGCTGCTCGACGGCAACGCGCTCGCCGAGGGGCACGACTTCTTCTCGCTCGGCACGTTCGACATCAGCTCCGACGGGCGGTGGCTGGCCTACTCCACCGACTTCGCCGGCGACGAGCGCTTCACCCTGCGGGTCAAGGACCTGAGCACCGGCGAGGTGCTGGCCGACGAGGTGCCCGGCACGTTCTACGGCAGCGCCTGGTCCGCGGACGGCTCCACGCTCTTCTACCTCACCGTCGACGAGGCCTGGCGGCCGTACCGGGTGTGGCGGCACGCGGTCGGCACCGCCGCCAGCGACGACGTGATCGTGTACGAAGAGGCCGACGAGCGCTTCTGGGTCGGCGTCGAGCTGACCCGCTCGGAGAAGTTCATCGTGATCGACGCGCACAGCAAGATCACGAGCGAGGTGCGGGTGATCCCGGCCGGCAACCCGACCGGCGAGCCGGCGATCGTCGCGCCGCGCCGCCAGGGCGTCGAGTACTCGGTGGAGCACCACGGCCACCGTTTCCTGATCCTGCACAACGACGGCGCCGAAGACTTCGAGCTCGCGTACACGTCGGCCGACGCGCCCGGCGACTGGGCCACGCTGATCCCGCACTCGCCGGGCACCCGGCTGGAGGGCGTCGACGCGTTCGCCAACCACCTCGTCGTCTCGCTCCGCAAAGACGGCCTGACCGGCCTGCGCGTGCTGCCGGTGGGGTCGACGGACACGTACGACATCGACTTCCCCGAGCCGATCTACAGCGTGGGCCTGGACGCCAACCCGGAGTACGGCACGTCCACCGTGCGGCTCAACTACGCCTCGTTCGTCACGCCCGAGTCGGTCTACGACTACGACCTCGTTACCCGCACCATGGTGCTGCGCAAGCAGAAGCCGGTGCTCGGCGAGTTCGACCCGGCGGCGTACGAGCAGCACCGCGACTGGGCACTGGCCGACGACGGCACCCGCGTGCCGATCTCGCTGGTCTGCCGCGCCGGCACGCCCAAGGACGGCACCGCGCCCGCCGTCATCTACGGGTACGGCTCGTACGAGGCGAGCATGGACCCCTGGTTTTCCATCCCCCGCCTGTCCCTGCTGGACCGTGGCGTGATCTTCGCGGTCGCACACATCCGCGGCGGCGGCGAGCTCGGCCGCCGGTGGTACGAAGAGGGCAAGCTACTCGCCAAGAAGAACACGTTCACCGACTTCGTGGCCTGCGCCCGCCACCTCGTCAAGGCGGGCTGGACCGCCACCGACCGGCTGGTCGCCCGCGGCGGCTCGGCGGGTGGCCTGCTGATGGGCGCGGTGGCCAATCTGGCGCCGGACGCGTTCGCCGGCGTGGTCGCGCAGGTCCCGTTCGTCGACGCGCTCAACTCCATCCTCGACCCGTCGCTGCCGCTGACCGTCACCGAGTGGGAGGAGTGGGGCAACCCGCTCGACGACCCCGAGGTGTACGCGTACATGAAGTCGTACACGCCGTACGAGAACGTGGCCGCGGTGGACTATCCCGCGATCCTGGCGGTGACGAGCCTCAACGACACCCGGGTGCTCTACCACGAGCCGGCCAAGTGGATCGCCCGCCTGCGCGCCACCGCACCGGCTGGCGAGTACCTGCTGAAGACCGAGATGGGTGCCGGTCACGGCGGCCCGAGCGGCCGGTACGACGCCTGGAAGGAAGAAGCCTTCGTGGCGGCGTGGATCCTGGACCGCCTGGGCGTCGCCTAATAACCCACCTCCAAGATGGGGCTAGCCATTCGTCGGCGACTGAGGCGGCGTCCCTAGCGTCACGGATGGCGGGCGGGGCCGCCCGGCAGGGCGGCCAGCTCCGACCAGAGGGCGTCGTCGACTGGGATGCCGTCGCGGATGTGGGTGGCGCGGGTCGCGGCCTCGGCCTCGCCGGGCACGGCCATCGGCACGGCTGTCGCGACCAGCAGCGCGCAGAGCCGCTCCGCGTGCTGCCGAAACTCGTCGACCGGCCGAAACGCCCCCACGTCGATCGCGACGATGACTGTCCCGCCGGGCTGGTCCGGTCCGGACGTCGCGGGCTGAAACGCGCCGGAGAGCAGGCCGCCGATCACCTCGACCATGAAGGCCAGACCAGCGTCCGCCGCCACCTCGGCGACCAGGGGTGGCCGGCCGCCCGCGCGTGGCGCCGCCCAGGTGAGCGGCCGCGCGTGGCGCAGGGCGAGGCCCACCGCGCCCTCGGTGGCGAGAGTCCGCACGTACGCGCCGAGCCGGCCCACGTCGCCGCAGTTGCCGATCGTGGCGCTGGCTACGCCGTACTGCCGGGCGAGCCGGCGCACGTGCTCGACCGCCGCGCGTAAAGCTAGCTCGCCGAAACCGCGCTGGCCGTCCACCACGGCGGCCGCGGCGCGCACGCCGCCCAAGCGGGGGACGGCTTTGGGGTCGAGTGTGCCGGCTCTGATCGATGCCAGGTAGGGCACGAGGCGGCGCACGCCGAACTCTTCGTGTCCGGCCAGGTCGGCCTCGACCAGGGCGGCGGCCACGATCTCGGCGCCCGCGCGCGTCGCGCCGGCCGCCAGCAGCACCTTTGTGGCGATCGCGACCAGGTCGTGGGCGTGGACCACCGTCATGCATCCCTCCGGGCAGCCGCGTTCCACCGGACGGAACACACACATCCATAGAGCTGTGTCACATTATGGGCGTCGGCGCGGAAGCCGTAAACCCGGACAGGTCACGATATGGCGGCTATCAACAGTTGTGGATCGACGTTGCCGCCGGAGACCACCGCGACCGTACGCCCCGCCGGAAGTTCGGCGGCGTGGAAGAGGCGGGCGGCCGCCGCCACGGCGCCGGTGGGCTCGACCACCAGGCGGGTTTCCCGGACGATCTGGGCCATCGCGGCGCGGATCTCGTCTTCGGTGACAGTGACGATGCGGTCCAGGCGCTCGCGCAGGTGGGCGAAGGTCAGCTCGGAGAGGTTGGTCCGCACGCCGTCCGCGATCGTGCGGTAGGTCAGCTCGGTCGGCCAGGTCACCAGCTCGCCCTTGGCCAGCGACTCCTGGGCGTCGGCGGCGAGCTCGGGCTCCACGCCGATCACCTTGGCGTGCGGCAGCAGCGCGGTGATGGCGGTCGACACGCCCGCGCCGAGGCCGCCGCCGCCGACCGTCACCAGCACCACGTCGACGTCCGGCATGTCCTCGGCGATCTCCAGCCCGATCGTGCCCTGGCCGGCGATGACGTCCCGGTGGTCGAACGGCGGGATCAGCGCCAGCCCGTCCTTCGCCGCGCGCTCCTGGGCGGCGTCGAGGCGCTCGGGCGGCGGCACCAGCACCACCTCGGCGCCGAACGCCCGTACCTGCTCGACCTTGACCGCCGGCGCGACGTCCGGGATCACGACGACGCAGGCCGCGCCGGCGCGGCGGGCGGCGTACGCGAGCGCCTGCCCGTGGTTCCCCGAGGAATGGGTGATCACGCCACGGGCCCGCTGCTCGGCGCTGAGCCGGGCCACCGCGTTGGTGGCGCCGCGGAGCTTGAACGAGCCGACCGGCTGGAGGCTCTCGGGCTTGAGCCACAGCTCGTCGTCCCAGCGGGCGGGCAGGAGCGGCGTGCGGACGGTCACGCCGGCGATGTTGCGGGCGGCGGCGCGGACGTCGTCCAGGGAGATCAGCTGCATGGGGTCAAGCGTGCCTTATCAGGAAGCCGACCCAAGAACATCGGACAAAAGCCTAGAATCACCCAATGGGAGAGCGTGGAGCACGTACCGCGGTGTTGCTCGGCGCCGCCATCGTGCTTCTCTCGCTGTGCGGCTGCGCGGGAGTGGTGGCCGCGACGGTGACCTGGGGCGACGACATGTACCGCCGGCTCACCCAAGACCGCGGCGACACGGTGGCGGTCGGTGAGGCCGGGCGGGACGGCGCGTTCGAGTTCACCGTCAACCGGATCGACTGCGGCGTCGCCCAGATCGGTGACTCGTTCGTCAACCAGACCGCGGTCGGGCAGTTCTGCCTCACCGAGCTGACCGTGCGCAACGCGGGCAACCGCCCCGCCACGTTCGCCGACGCGCTCCAGCGGGCGTACGGGCCGGACGGCGACCGCTACGCCGCGGACAGCGCGGCCGGGATCCTGGCCAATTCGGAGCAGCAGCTCTTCCAAAACCAGATCAACCCTGGTAACCGAGTGACTGGCGTGGTGGTATACGACATACCACGCGACAGTCACATCGCCGAGCTGGAACTGCACGAGTCCGAACACACGGCCGGCCTCCGGGTGAGGGCCTAGGCCCCTCTCCTGCGCGCGGAACGCAGGAGGAGTACCTTCGTCCCCGTACGGGAGGTAGCGAATGTCCTTGACGGTGAGTACGGTTCAACACGGTGACGTGGTCGTCGTGACGGTTGCTGGCGAGCTTGACATGGGCACGGCGCCACAGCTCCAGGACCAGATCACTGATCTGCTCGACAAGGGGCGGAGCCGGCTCGTGTTCGACCTTGCCGACCTCTCCTTCTGCGACTCGACCGGCCTGTCGGTCTTCGTCCGCGCCAAGAACAACTGCGACGAGGCCGGCGGCATCTTCCGCCTCGCCGCACCACAGCGCGGCGTGCTGCGGATCCTCGAGGTCAGCGGCCTGGTCGAGGTGCTGGAGACCTACCCGACGGTCGAGGAGGCGCGGACGGCGGGCGCCGCCGCACCCGCCGCCGACTGACCTTCCCGCATCAGGTGACCTTGAGGCGTTCGGCGTCCGCCGCCTCGTCGTCCTCCTGCTCCTGCGAGGCCCGTTCCGCGCGCACCCGTGCGTGGTAGTGCTCGACCTCCTGGTCGACCCGATCCGGAGACCACCCCAGCACGCCGGCCATCAGCTCCGCGGCGGGCCGCGCCGCCGCGTCTCCACGGTCAAAGACCTCGATCGAGATCCGGGTACGGCGGGTGAGCACGTCCTCCAGCCGCAGTGCCCCCTCGTGGCTGGCCGCGTACACGACCTCGGCGCGCAGGTAGTCGTCCGCGCCCTCCAGCGGCTCGCCGAGCTTGTGATCCATGTCGATCAGGTCGAAGACCTCGTCGGCCAGCGTGCCGTACCGGCTGAGCAGGTGCTCGACCCGCGCCACGTGCAGGCCGTGCTTGGTCGCGAGCGCGCGGCGCTGGTTCCACCGCGCGGCGAAGCCGTCGGCGCCGACGAGCGGGATCTTGTCGGTCACCGACCGCGGGGCTCCCCCACCCATCCCGTCGACCGCGGCGTCCACCGCATCCGCCGCCATCACCCGGTACGTGGTGAACTTGCCCCCGGCCACCACCACCAGACCAGGCGACGGGCTGCCCACCACGTGCTCGCGGGACAGCTTCGAGGTCAGCTCCGACTCACCGGCCAGCAGCGGGCGGAGTCCCGCGTACACGCCCTGCACGTCCTCCCGCGTGACCGGGGTGACCAGCACCCGGTTGACGTGTTCGAGCAGGTAGTCGATGTCCTTGCGGGTCGCCGCCGGGTGCGCCTTGTCCAGGTGCCAGTCGGTGTCGGTCGTCCCGATGATCCAGTGCCGGCCCCACGGGATCACGAAGAGCACGCTCTTCTCGGTTCGCAGGATGATCCCCGTGGAGGAGCGGATGCGGTCGCGTGGCACCACCAGGTGGATGCCCTTGGACGCCCGCACGTGAAACTGCCCCCGCTCGCCGACGAGCGCCTGCGTGTCGTCGGTCCAGACGCCGGTCGCGTTGATCACCTGGCGGGCGCGCACCTCGATCTCGCGCCCGTGCTCCTGGTCGACCACCTGGACGCCGGAGATCCGGTCTCCCTCCCGCAGGAAGCCGGTCACGCTGGCCCGGGAGGCGACGTGCGCGCCGTACCCGGCGGCGGTCCGCACCAGGAACTCCGTGAACCGCGCGTCGTCGACCTGCGCGTCGTAGTACCTGAGCGCCCCGACGAGCGAGTCCTTGCGCAGGCCGGGCGCCACCCGCAGCGCGCCCCGGCGGGTCAGGTGCCGGTGCCGGGGCAGGCCGCGCGCGTTGCCACTGGAGAAACCGAGCGTGTCGTAGAGCAGCACGCCGGCGCCCGCGTACACGCGCTCCCAAGCGTGGTGTTGGAGCGGATAGAGGAACGGGACCGGCCGCACCAGATGCGGGGCGAGGCGCTGAAGGAGCAGCCCACGCTCCCGCAGCGCCTCCCGCACCAGCGCGAAGTCGAGCATCTCCAGGTAGCGCAGGCCACCGTGGATCAGCTTGCTGGATCGGCTGGATGTGCCGCTGGCCCAGTCGCGAGCTTCGAGCAGGCCGACGGAGAGGCCGCGGGTGACGGCGTCCAGCGCGGCGCCCGCGCCGACCACACCGCCACCCACAACCACGACGTCCAGCTCGCGCCCGTCGCCCATGGCGTCAAGCGCCCGCGTCCGGGCCTGTGGCGAGAGCTGGCTCATACGTCCACCCAGTCCAGGGTCCGCTGTACCGCTTTCTTCCACTTGGCGTACCCCTCGTCGCGCTGCTCGTCCGACCAGGTCGGCGACCAGCGCTCGCTCTCGTTCCAGTTCTGGCGCAGCTCGTCGGTGTTCTTCCAGAAGCCGGTGGCGAGGCCCGCCGCGTAGGCGGCGCCGAGCGCGGTCGTCTCCGCCACCACCGGGCGGCTCACCGGCACGCCGAGGATGTCCGCCTGGAGCTGCATGCACAGCTTGTTGGCGGTGACGCCACCGTCCACTTTGAGCACGTCGAGGTGAACGCCGGAGTCCTGCTCCATCGCCACCGCGACGTCCCGGCTCTGGTAGCAGATCGCCTCGAGCGTGGCGCGGGCCAGGTGGGCGTTGGTGTTGTACCGGGAGAGACCGACGATCGCGCCACGCGCGTCGGAACGCCAGTACGGTGCGAACAGGCCGGAGAAGGCGGGTACGAAGTAGACGCCCCCGTTGTCCTCCACCTGCGCGGCGAGCGACTCGCTCTGCGCCGCGCCGCTGATGATGCCCAGCTGGTCGCGCAGCCACTGCACGGCGGAGCCGGTCACCGCGATCGAGCCCTCCAGCGCGTACACGGCCGGCGCGTCGCCGAGCTTGTAGCACACGGTGGTGAGCAGGCCGGACTTCGAGCGCACGAGCGACGTACCCGTGTTGAGGAGCATGAAGTTGCCCGTGCCGTAGGTGTTCTTCGCCTCGCCCTCGGCGAAGCAGACCTGGCCGACCGTCGCCGCCTGCTGGTCACCGAGGTCCGCGGTGAGCGCCACCTCGCCGCCGAGCGGGCCGTTGGCGAGCGTCACGCCGTACCGGTTGGGATCGGACGAGGGGCGGATCTCCGGGAGCATCGCCCGCGGGATGTTGAAGAACGAGAGCAGTTCGTCGTCCCAGTCGAGCGTCTCGAGGTTCATCAGCATGGTCCGGCTGGCGTTGGTGACGTCGGTGATGTGCACGCCGCCGTCGACCCCGCCGGTGAGGTTCCAGAGCAGCCAGGTGTCGGTGTTACCGAAGATCGCCTCGCCGCTCTCCGCCGCCGCGCGCACCCCGTCGACGTTCTCCAGGATCCACTGGATCTTGCCGCCGGAGAAGTAGGTGGCCGGTGGCAGGCCGGCCTTCTGCCGGATCACGTCACCCCGCCCGTCGCGGTCGAGTGCCGCGGCGATCTGGTCGGTGCGCGTGTCCTGCCAGACGATCGCGTTGTAGTAGGGCCGGCCGGTGCGCCTGTTCCACACCACGGAGGTCTCGCGCTGGTTGGTGATGCCGAGGGCGGCCAGGTCGGTGGCACTGAGCCCGCGCTGGTTCATCGCGGTGCGGACGACCGCCGTGGTGCGCTCCCAGATCTCCAGCGGGTTGTGCTCGACCCAGCCGGCCTTCGGCAGGATCTGCTCGTGCTCCAGCTGGTGGATGCCCTTCACGTTGCCGCCGTGGTCGAAGATCATGAATCTCGTACTTGTCGTGCCCTGGTCCACCGCACCGACGAAGTCAGCCATTCTCGTTCTCCTTTACTGTCCGGCCCGCACGGTCTCCGCACCGGATGGCGACGGGATCTCGCCTGGCTCCGGCGGCCCCTCCTTGGGCAGGAAGCGACCGATGAGCAGCTGGTACAGGCCCGCACCGCCGAGCCCACCGAGGAGCGGCCCGACGATCGGCACCCAGAAGTAGAAGTCGTTGTTCTGATCGCGGAAGGCTGTGCCGTACCCCGTGATGAAGGATGCCAGCCGCGGCCCGAAGTCACGGGCGGGGTTGATCGCGTACCCGGCGTTGGTTCCCCAAGCCATGCCGATGCCGACGACGAGCAGGCCGATGACGACCGGGGCGAGGTTGGCGGCGGGTGTGTTCTGGCGGAGGTCGGTGAGAGCGAGGATCACGAAGAGCAGGATCGCGGTACCGATGATCTGGTCGCGGAAGCCGCCCCACATGTCGACCGGGAGGGCACCGTTACCGGGGAGCGTGGAGAAGACGCCTTGCGACTTGATCGTGTGGCCGGGATCGAAGGCACCGAGGACCTCGGTGTAGTTCCACCGCACGATCAGCGCGGCGACGAACGCACCGAGGGTCTGAGCGCCCATGTAGGGCAGGACCTTGCGCCACTCGAAGCCCTTGAAGACCGCGAGGGCGAGGGTCACCGCCGGGTTGAGGTGTGCGCCGCTGATCCGGGCCGCCACGTAGACGCCGAGTGTGACGCCGAGGCCCCACGCCCACGCGATGCTGTCGTGGTCACCGATGCCGCCCGCGACGACCTGCGCTACCACCCCCACCCCGAAGAGGATGAGGATCATCGTGCCCGCGAACTCCGCTGCCAGCTCGCCAAGGAGTCCCGGGAGTCTCATGCGCTGTGCCATGTTTCCTCCTCGTACCCGGGATGTTACGAAGCGCCACGGTAGGTACGTACGAGCTTTGGGTCAACGAACCCTGGTCGGCATTGTCGAACACTGTTGCTACAGGCAGAACGGGGTTAGCATGCGGCCGTGCCCGGACAGGTGCAGTCCATCGCTCGCGCCGCCGCCATCCTCCGGTTGCTCGCCGGGGGCTCGGGGCGGCTCGGGTTGCTCGAAATCGCCCGCGCCCTGGACCTGCCGAAGGGCACCGCGCACGGGATCGTCCGCACTCTCCAGGACGTCGGCTTCGTCGAACAGGACAAAACGTCCGGGAAGTACCAGCTCGGGGCGGCCCTGCTGCACCTCGGCACCAGCTACCTCGACGTCAACGAGCTGCGCTCCCGCTCGATCAACTGGGCCGACCCGCTGGCCGCCCGCAGTGGCGAGGCCGTGCGGATCGGCACGCTGCTGGACAGCAAGGTGCTGGTCGTGCACCACGTCTTCCGGCCCGACGACACCCTCCAGACGCTCGACGTGGGCGCGCTCCTCCCGCCGCACGCCACCGCGCTGGGCAAGGTGCTGCTCGCGTACCAGGCCGGAGGGCTGGCGACGTCCGATCCGAGGAGCGAAGCGACGAGGACGGACGGAGCCGGCACCCCCGGCCGGCGCGAGCGGAGCGAGCGCCAACCAGCCCAGTCGCGCGGCGGCGGGTACGGCGACCTGGCGCCCTACACCCGGCGCACCCTCGCCACTCCGCGCACCCTCGCGCGGGCGCTGACGGCGATCCGGGAGGCGGGCTGGGGGTCGGAAATCGAGGAGATGACCGTCGGCGAGGCCGGCATCGCCGCGCCCATCAGGGGTTACGGCGGGCTGGTGGTCGGCGCCATCGGCATCTCCGGACCCGTCGAGCGGGTCTGCGACGCGCACGGCCAGCCCCGGGTCGCCCTCGTGACACAGGTACGCGAGGCAGCCCGTGCCGTATCCCGTGACCTTGGAGGTCGGGGCGTATGAACGGTAGCTACGTCGTCTCCATCGATCAGGGCACCACATCCACCCGGTGCATCGTGTTCGACCACCGTGGCCAGCTCGTCTCCGTCGACCAGCGCGAGCACGCCCAGCACTTCCCCCGCCCTGGCTGGGTCGAGCACGACGCCATGGAGATCTGGCGCAACGTGGAGAAGGTCGTCCCCCGCGCTCTCTCCCGCGCCGGCATCGACGCCAGCCAGATCGCCGCGATCGGCATCGCCAACCAACGCGAGACCACCGTCGTGTGGGATCGCCGCACGGGGCTACCGGTGGCGCACGCGATCAACTGGCAGGACACCCGCACCGACGCGCTGGTCGAGGAGCTGGCCCGCGCGCCCGGGGCCGAGGAGGTGCAGCGGCGGTGCGGGCTGCCGCTGAACACGTACTTCTCCGCGCCCAAGCTGCGCTGGCTGCTCGACCACACGCCTGGGCTGCGCACCCGGGCCGAGCGCGGCGACGTGCTCTTCGGGACGATCGAGAGCTGGCTGATCTGGAAGCTGACCGGCGAACACCTGACCGACGTCACCAACGCCAGCCGCACCATGCTCATGGACCTCTCCACACTGTCGTGGCATCCCGACTCGCTCGACTTCTTCGGCATCCCTGTGTCCATGCTTCCGGAGATCCGTTCGTCGGCGGGCATCTTCGGCACCGTGCGCACCGTCTTGCCCGGCGTACGCCTCGCCGCCGCCCTCGGTGACCAGCAGGCCGCGCTGTTCGGGCAGACGTGCTTCACGGCCGGCGAGGCCAAGTGCACGTACGGCACCGGCAGCTTCCTGCTGCTCAACACCGGCGCCGGCCCGGTGCGCTCGCAGCACGGGCTGCTCACCACGGTCGGCTACCGCATCGAGGGGCAGCCGGCGGTGTACGCCCTGGAGGGCTCGATCGCCATCACCGGGTCGCTGGTGCAGTGGTTTCGCGACGGGCTGGGCATCATCACGTCCGCGCCGGAGATCGAGACGCTCGCCCGCACGGTCGAGGACAACGGCGGGTGCTACATCGTGCCCGCGTTCTCCGGCCTCTTCGCGCCGCACTGGCGGAGCGAGGCGCGCGGCGTGATCGTGGGCCTGACGTCGTACATCACGAAAGGACATCTCGCGCGAGCCGTGCTGGAGGCCACCGGCTGGCAGACCCGCGAGGTGGTCGACGCGATGAACGCCGACTCGGGCCTGCTGCTGCGGTCACTGAAGGTCGACGGCGGGATGACCTCCGACAACCTGCTCATGCAGTTTCTCGCCGACGTGCTGGACGTGCCCGTGGTACGCCCGATGGTCGCCGAGACGGTGTCGCTAGGCGCGGCCTACGCGGCCGGGCTGGCGGTCGGCTACTGGCCCGACCTGGAAGGGCTGCGCCGAAACTGGCACCGCGCGGCGCAGTGGCTGCCCAATGTGGACCCGGCGTGGCGCAAGACCGAGTACGACAACTGGCAGCGCGCCGTCGAACGCACCTTCGGCTGGATCCAACCCCACTAGTTGTCGACAACCCCCCCGGTCCGCGTCACTGCGGACCCCATGCTCCCGCGGCGCAAGCCCACCTCGCTCCGCGCCCGCAAGAGGGCTGCCCTCTTGGGCGTGAATTCTGAGGAGGGCTCCCGTATACCCGGCCAGACGGGTGAAGGGCTGCCCTCTTGACGCCGCGAGCCGCCTCCCGTGCACGGGCCCAGTCTTGAACGCCGCCTGCGGGATAGCGTACCCGCGTGGATCTTCGGGAGGTGGAGCTGCGGGATCGGGTGGCGGACGAGCGGCTGCCGCAGCTGATGGCGCTCTTCGCGGCCGGCTGGTGGACAGCCGACCGCGCGCCCGAGGACGTGGCCGCGATGCTCGCCGCGTCCGATCTGGTCTTCGCGCTCGTCCACCGGCCGGACGACCGCATGGTCGGTTTCGCGCGCGTGCTCACCGACGGGGTGTACCTCGCGCTGGTGCTCGACGTGCTCGTGGCGCCCGACATGCGGGGCTCGGGCGTCGGGGCGATGCTGATGGACGCCGTCGTGCGGCACCCGCGGCTGGCGGCGGTCGGCAGCGTGGAGCTGGTCTGCCAGCCGGAGCTCTTTCCCTTCTATCGGCGGTGGGGCTTTACCGAACAGGTGGGCCGCTCGACGCTGATGCGCCTCACTCGGTCTTCGTGACCGAGGTCGCGGCGACGGTGCCCTCGCTGTCGGCGCCGCCCTCCACGCTGACCTTGTCGCCGGACTTGAGGTCCTTGAGCTTGCCCGGCACCCGCACGGACGTCTCGCCGTCGGTGCGGATGGTGACCACCTCTCCGGACTCGGTCTCCACGTACACGGTGGTGCCGTCGACCAGCTTGACCGTGCCGGTCGTGGCTTGCTCGCGTTGGGTGGTGCCGCCCGGCGGGCCTCCACCGGTGTAACCCCCGGGGAAAGCGAAGCCGCCCTGCCCGCGCTGCCCACCGACGCCCGGTGTGGCCGCGGTCGGTGTGTCGCCGTACGCCTTCTGCACCTCGATGCCGGCCACGAAGCCGCTGACCAGCAGCAGTGCCAGGCCGAGGGCGATGGTCCACCTATTCCACCAGCGGCGGCTCGCGGCGGCGGCCAGCTCGGCGTCCAATGTAGATGCGGTCACGCGGTCTCCCGGGTCACTCGTAGCGGAGGGCGTCGATGGGACGCAGGCCGGCCGCGCGGTTGGCGGGGACGCTGCCGAAGAAAAGGCCGATCGCCACCGAGACGCACAGCGCGAGAGCGATCGAGCTGGGCACGATCACCGGCTCGACGCCGACGATCGTGAAGTTGCTGCCGATGAGCGCGGCGGCCACGCCCAATCCGCCGCCTAGGAGGCTGAGCATCGTCGCCTCGGCCAGGAACTGGGTCAGGATCACCCGCCGGGGTGCGCCGAGCGCCTTGCGGATGCCGATCTCGCGGGTCCGCTCGGTCACCGTGACCAGCATGATGTTGGTGATGCCGATGCCGCCGACCAGGAGGCTGATGGCGGCCACCGCGCCGAGCAGCGTGGTGAACGTGTCGGCGGTCTCGGTCTGCGTCTCCAGCAGCTGCGAGGCGTTTTGGATGCGATAGGGCTGCGTCGTCGACGAGGCGGACGTCTCGATCCGAGTCGAAAGGATCAGCGAGACCTCCGACTGCGCGTCGGCCACCTTCTCCGAGGAGGCGGCCTCGACGATGATCGAGTTGAACGGGCCGTATCCGGTGAGCGCCTGCTGCACCGCGGTGAGCGGGGCGATCGCCACGTCGTTGGCGTCGTTGAAGCCGGAGGCGCTGCTCTTTTCGTCGAGCACACCCAGCACCGTGAAGAGCGCCCCGCTCACGGTGATCTCCTCGCCGACCGGGTCGACACCGGGGAAGAGCTCCTCGGCGACGGTCTGCCCGATCACCACGACGCGACGACCCTGCGCCAGGTCGTCGGCTGTGAAGGCGGCTCCGGTGCCGACCGGTGAGTTGGACGCGCCGAAGTAGCTCGGATAGCTCCCGACGAACTGCTGCACCGAGTGGTCGGTGCCCTGGTAGGTGAGCGTCACCTGGGTGCTGGTGACCGGCGATACCGACGTGACGTCGGGCGCGAGCACCGGGTCGTCGAGCGCGTCAGCCACTTCTGCCGTGAGCACACCGCTGCCGCCGATGCCCTGCACGGTCAGCGTCTTTGTGCCCAGCGCCTCGATCCGCTCGGCGACCTGCCGGGCCGAGCCGTTGCCGACAGCGACGAGCAGGATCACGGCGGCCACGCCGATCAGGATGCCGAGCATGGTGAGGCCGGAGCGCAGCTTATTGGCACCGATGCCGCGCGCCGCGAAGCGCAGCACTTCGAAGACGCTCATGTCAGCACCGGCTCCTGCTTGACGTCGGAGGAGATCTGGCCGTCGAAGAGCCGGATCAGGCGGCTGGCCCGGGCGGCCACGTCTGCCTCGTGGGTGATGAGCAGGATGGTGCGGCCGGCGGCGTGCAGGTCGTCGAGGATGTCGAGGATGTCCTCTGTGGAGCGGCTGTCGAGATTGCCCGTGGGCTCGTCGGCGAGCAGCAGCGCGGGCTCGGTCACGAGTGCGCGGGCCACCGCCACACGCTGCTGCTGGCCGCCGGACAGCTGGTTGGGCTCGTGGTCCGCCCGGTCCGCGAGCCCAACCATGTCCAGCGCGACCCGCGCCCGGCGCCGGCGCTCCGCCGCCTTGACCCCCGCGTAGGCAAGTGGAAGCTCCACATTGGCCAGTGCGCTCGTGCGAGGAATCAGGTTGAAAGACTGGAAGACGAAGCCGATCCGCCTGTTTCGCACGAGGGCGAGCTGGCGGTCGTTGAGCCGGCTCACGTCGACGCCATCCAGCAGATACCGCCCCGCGGAAGGGATGTCGAGACATCCCAGGATATTCATCAACGTGGACTTGCCGGAGCCGGACGAACCCATGATGGCCACATACTCACCGCGCTCGACGGTCAGCGAGACTCCGCGCAGCGCGTGCACCACGGCCGCGCCTTCGCCGTAGACCTTCGTGACGCCGCGGACGTCGAGGACGCTCACCGGCCGCCTCCCGGCCGCACGCCGCCACCCTGGAGCCCGCCGCCGGGGAAGCCGCCGCCGGGGAGCCCGCCACCGCCGGGGAATCCGCCCTGGTTGGTGGATGTGGTGGGCATGTTGATGACCACCTGGTCGCCGACCGCGAGGCCCGACGTGATCTCGGTGGCGCTGTCGCCCTCTAGGCCGATCTCCACCGGGCGGACCACGCGCTGGCCACCCTCCAGCACGGTCACCGTATGGCGGGTGCCGACGCTGGTCAGGGCGGCCGAGTTGACGTAGACGACGTCGTCGACCTGCCCGACGGTCACCGACACCTCGACGCTCTGCCCGGCCCGCACGCCCTCGGGCAGCTTGTCGAGCGTGAAGGTCACGCCGTAGGTCACGACGTTGTTTTGCGATGTGGCATTGGGGTCGATTGCGGCGAGCTTGGCGGTGGCCTCGGAGCCGGGCAACGCATTCCACGTGACGGTGCCGGTCTGCCCGCCTTTGAGCTTCGTGGCGTCGGCCTCGGCGACGGAGGCGGAGACCTCCAGCCGGGTCAGGTCGGCGATCTCGACGAAGCCGGACGACGACGAATCCGACCCGGAGCTGCCGCCGCCGCTCGTGCCGGTCGATCCGGTGCTCCCACCGCTGCTGCCGTCGCTCGATCCGCTGCCGCTCGATCCGCTGCCGCCGCCGGATGCCGAGCTGCCCACCGTGCCGTTGACGGCGGTCACCGTGCCGGCCATCGGCGCCTTGAGCGTCGTGCCCGCGACGCCATCCTCCGCCTCCGCGACGTCGAGCTCCGCCTGCTCGACCTCGGCCTCCGCCTCGGAGGTGTCGCTGTCTGCCTCCTCGGCGCGGTCGAGCGCGGCCTGCGCGGCGTCGAGATTGGCCTCGGCGGCGTCGAGCTGCCGCTGCGCTGCCGTGTCGTCCACGATGGCCAGCACCTGGCCTTTGCTCACCTTGTCGCCGACCTGGACGCGGATCTCGGTGACCGTGCCCGAGGTGCCGAACGAGGCACTCGCCGTCGAAGCGCTCCGCACGGTGCCGGACGCGGAGACGGTGGCGGTGACCGTGCCCCGTGCCACCGGGACCGTCCGGCTCCCGCCGGCGCCCGACTCGGCGGCCTCGGCCCTGGCAAACGACGTATACGCCCACGTCGCGGCGCCGGCCACGGCCAGCGCGAGCACAACGTTGACTAGCAGGGCCGGCGACAGGCCCAGCCTCGGGAGAGAGCGGCGCATGCGCGACAGCTTGGAGGAGGCGGCTCGGAGCAGGCCCCGGGCTAGCTCAAAGCTGACTGGGAACCCGTCGGCAGCAGCACCCGGAACGCGGAACCCTCGCCCGGCCCGGACTCCAGCTCGACCCGGCCACCGTGGCTGCTCACGATCGCGGCCACGATCGACAGCCCCAGCCCAGAGCCGCCATTGCGCCGCGCGCGGCTCGGATCCGCCCGGTAGAGCCGCTCGAAGATGCGCCCGGCGTGCTCGGCGGGCACGCCCGGCCCGTTGTCGGCGACCTCCAGGACGGCGACCGGCACCCGCCTGGGCAGGTCGTCTCCCACCGCGGCGACCGTGGCGCCGTGCGACCGGTATGCACCCAGCCGCCCCACCCGCACGGTGATGTCGGCCTGCTGCGGCGTGTGCTGGAGCGCGTTGGCGACGAGGTTGGTGGCGACCTGGCGGAGCCGGTGCTCGTCGCCGAACACGGTCACCGGCTCGAAGCCACACCGGTCGCCCCCGAAGCTGGCGAGCCGCACCGGCCGGTCGGGCCGCCGGGCGTGCGCGTCGCGGATCGTGTCGGCGGCGATGGCGAGCAGGTCGACGGGGCGCCGCTGCGGCTCGCGCTGGCGGTCGAGCTTGGCGAGCAACAGCAGGTCTTCGACCAGCAGGCCCATCCGCGCCGCCTCCGCCTCGATCCGCGACATCGTCTCGTCGAGCATCGGGCCGGCCGGTGCGCCACCGCGCCGGTACAGCTCGGCGAAGCCCCGGATCGACGTAAGCGGCGTGCGGAGCTCGTGTGACGCGTCCGCGACGAACTGCCGGATCCGCTGCTCGGACGCCGTGCGCGCGGCGACCTCCGACTCGATCCGGTCGAGCATCGAATTGAGCGCGATGCCCAGCCGCCCCGGCTCGGTGTGCGGGTCTGCGTCGTCGACGCGGCGGGTCAGGTCGCCCGCCGTGATCTCGGTCGACGTGCGCTCCATGCTGGTCAGCGGGCGCAGGCCGATGCGGACCACCAACGCGGCGACGAGCCCGAGGAGCAGGAGCACGATGAACATCACGACCAGGTCGATGACCAGCAGCAGGTCAGCGGTGGCGTCGACCTGCCGCAGCGAGACGGCCGGGACCGCGATGCCACCGTCGGCGTGCTCGATCACCACCACGCGCCAGTAGTCTTCACCGTCGGCCGACTCCACCGTGAACGGCTTGCCGCCGAGCCGCTCGGACAGCTCTTCATACGATCCGACGCGTGGTGGCGAGATTTCGTCGGCCGTGGTCTCGGGCATGGGCATCTGGTTGCCCTGTGCGTCGAAGACGACCATCGTGCGGAACGTGTCGAACGGCCCCCGGGTGAAGCCGTCATTGGGGCGGGGCTTGAGCTGCCTGGGCTCTTCGGCGATGCGGCGCATCCCCATGAGCTGGTTGTCGACTTGGTCGGTCAGGTATTGCTTCAGCAGCAGGATGCCGGCCGCGTTGGACGCGACCAGGGCGACCGCGGTGAGCGCGGCCACCACGACGACGAGGCGGGACCGGAGCGTCCAGTGCCGCCACCTCGGCATCCTCATTCGTCCGGGGCCCGGGGCAGGCGCAGCGCGTAGCCGACACCGCGCACCGTGTGGATGAGCGGCGGCTCCCAGCAGTCGATCTTTTTGCGCAGGTAGTACACATACGACTCGACGATCCGGCCGTCGCCGCCGAAGTCGTAGCTCCACACGCGATCGAGGATCTGCGCCTTGCTCACCACCCGACCGGCGTTGACCAGCAGATAGCGAAGCAGGTTGAACTCGGTCGGCGACAGGTCGACGAGCCGCCCGGCGCGGCGCACCTCGTGCGCGTCTTCGTCAAGCTCGAGATCGGCGTAACGCAGGACCCCGCCGTCGCCGTCGCCATTGGGCTCGATGCGGCTGCGGCGCAGGATCGCCCGGATGCGGAGCACGACCTCTTCGAGACTGAACGGCTTGGTGACATAGTCGTCGGCGCCGACCGTCAGCCCGGAGATGCGATCCTCGACCGCGTCGCGCGCGGTCAGAAACAACACGGGCACGCCCGGTCCCGAGCCGGCCCGCAGGCGCTGGGCGACCTGAAACCCGTCGAGGTCGGGCAGCATCACGTCGAGCACCACCAGGTCTGGCTCGAACTCGACCGCCGTGGCCAACGCCTCGTGCCCGCCGCCGGCCACCCGCACGTCGAAGTCGATGAGGCGCAGCGTCGCGGAGAGCAGCGCACAGATATTGGGCTCGTCGTCGACGACGAGCACTCGGGTCAAGCGGCCAGCCACGTCACCCTTCTACGGGAACTGCCTCAGAGTTCGCTGGGAACTACCTAGGCGCCAGCTATGACGATCTCATCACCTTCGATGAGTCCACTCTTGATCTCGGTGTACTGATCGCCGCGCAGGCCGACCTCCACCGTGCGGGTCTCGTCGCCGGCGGCCGTCCTGACGACGACCTCGCCGCCGCCCCGCACCGCCGTCGAGGGCACCCGGAGCACACCGGTGACCTCGCTCGTCTCGACCCGGACGCTTGCGCTCTGGCCGACGAGGAGCTCCGCCGGGACCTCCTCGAACGCGAGCACCGCGCCGTATCGCACCATGTTGCCATCGGCGACGCCCACCGGGCTGACCCGGACGACGCGGGCGGCGAACTCCTCGCCCGGCCGGTTGGCCAGCGTCACCACCGCGCTCAGGCCGACCGTGAGGTGGCCGGCGTCGGCCTCGGGGAAATCGGCCGCCACCTGCATGCCGGCCACGTCGGCCAGCGAGACGAACGTGCTGCCGGCACCCACTTCGGCGCCCACCTCGCCGGCGACGGAGAGCACCTTGCCGGCGATCGGCGCCTCGATCTTCGTGCCGGCCAGCTGATCCTTCGCCTCGGCGAGGGTGAGCTCGGCGCTCGTCACCCGCTGCTGGGCCGAGAACACGGGGTCGCCGGACCGCGCGCCGGCACAGCCGGAACTCTGCCCGCCGCCCGGCGCGGAGCCGCCGCCGGGCGCGGAGCCGCCGCCGGGACGGGACGGTGTCGTGGAGCGCGGCACCTGACGCGGCGGCGACTGCGCCGAACGGGACGGCGAGGGCGACGCGGACGGCTGGACGCTCGGCGAGGGCGCTGGCGACGGAGTGGGAGACGGGGAGGGAGAAGTCAGCGCCACCGGGACGGCGCAGGCGCTCCCCGCGCTGTCGGCGGCCTCCTCCGCCTCGTCGAGCGCCTCCTCGGCTTGGTCGAGCGCGTCCTGGGCGTCGTCGACCCGCTCCTGCGCGTCGGTGGCGTCGATCTCGGCTAGCACCTGGCCGGTCTTTACCTGGTCGCCGGCGCGCACTTTGACCACCGTGACCGTGCCGTCGGTGGCGAAGCTGAGCGTGCGCGTCTGCGCGGGCTCGAGCGAGCCGGTCGTCGCGACCGCCGTGGCGACGTCACCCCGATCGACCCGGGCCGTGCCGCTCGCCGCCGGCGGCGCGGGCTCGCCGCTGGTCAACGCATATGCCCCCGCGGAGCTGAGCACGACGACCAGCACGACGAGAGCGCACACGACAAGCCGCGTGCGGCCACGCCATTTCTTCCGGCGAACGCCCATGAGCCGCGAGTCTCGGTGGTCCACCTCGCAGGCGGCTGAGCCGTACCTCGGAGTTTGCTCAGAGTCGATTTGAAGGGTTCTCCGAGCTTCGCCTGACGCGGCGTGGAGGTAGCGGCGGTTGCATAAGCCGGCGTGCCGCGGCGCTTCCCCCAAGCGGCCGCGGCACGACCAAAGATGGAGGACCTGTGTCTCTGCGCACGCGTTGGACCCTCGCGCTGGCGGCCGGCTCGGCGGCTCTGCTCCTCGCCGCCGCGTGCGGCTCAGACAGCGATTCCGGTGATCCCGCCGACGCCGCGGGCGGTTTCTCGGCATACATGGACTGCCTGCGCGACCAGGGCATCGACATCCCGGACACGGTGCCGTCCGGCCGGCCGAGCGGCTTCCCGTCCGGCCGGCCAAGTGATTTCCCGTCCGGGCGGCCGACCGCCTTCCCGTCCGATCGGCCCTCGGGTGCGCCGGGCGGCGGGCGGATGGGCGGCTTCCGGCCGGAGGGTGTCGACGACGCGACCTGGCAAAAGGCGCAGGAGGCCTGTGCCTCGGTCCGGCCCACCGGCGGTCCCGGTGGCGCCGGCCCGGGCGGCGGGGCCAACCGCGAGGCCGGCGCCGCCTATCGAAACTGTCTCGCGGACCGTGGCGTCGACCTGGGTGCCAACCCGAGCACGACCGACCCCAAGGTCGCCGAGGCCATGCAGGCCTGCGCGGTGCTCCGCCCGAGCGCCTCG
Organism: Phytohabitans sp. LJ34; assembly: GCF_052068095.1. Lineage (NCBI taxonomy): Bacteria > Bacillati > Actinomycetota > Actinomycetes > Micromonosporales > Micromonosporaceae > Phytohabitans > Phytohabitans sp. LJ34. Next base: position 105,831 of record NZ_JBQHDG010000026.1, read on the forward strand.
CCCACCCCTTAAGCTCGCGAGTCAAGCACCGCACGTGCTAGCACGGCCCACCCCCGAGCCCACGAATCAAGCCACCGCTCCCCAGGCCTGAGCGAGGCCAGCGTTCAACGACGGCCCAGCCCCGGGCCGGGAGAGGAGCCGCGTCAGTCTTCGACGAAGCGGCGCCGTGCGACCGCCAAGCCCGCCACCGTCTGGATGAGCGCCGCCGCTACGAGGAAGCCGATCGGCAGGTGCCAGCCGCCGGTGATCTCGTAGAGCGTCCCGACCACCAGCGGGCCGAGTGCGGCGATGAGGTAGCCCACGCACTGGGTGAAGGCGGACAGCGCTACGGTCCCCTCCGGAGTCCGCGCGCGCAGCCCGATCATCACCAGCGCGAGCGGAAACGCGCCCTGGCCGATCGAGAGCAGCACCACCCACGCGACGGCGCCGCCGTGCGGGGCGAGGGCGAGGCCGACATACGAGGCGACCATCATGGCCGACAGGCCCAGTATGAGCGGCCGGAGGTTGCCGAGCCGCATCGCGAGCGCGGGCATGACCAGTGCCACCGGGATGCCCACAGCGGTCACGCCGGCGAGCAGCAGGCCGGCCGTCTGCGGGCGATAGCCGGAGTCGCGAAAGAGCTGGGCCAGCCAGCCCATCGTCGCGTAGCCGCTCAGTGCCTGCGTGCCGAAGTAGATGGCCATCGCCCAGCCCACCCGCGTACGGGCGGGGCGCACCCGGCCGGTCAGCGGTGCGGTCGCCGCGTGAGCGCCGGAGCCGCGGAGCACCGCGGGCAGCCACGGAAGCACGGCGATCACGGCAAGCACCGACCACGCGCCAAGACCGGCCCGCCACGAGCCGAAGGCGTCCGCGATCGGCACGGCGGAGGCGGCGGCGACCGAGGCACCGGCGGTCAGCGAAACCGTGTACGCGCCGGTGACAAGCCCGGTGCGGTTGGGAAAGTGCTGCCGCACCAGCAGCGGGAGCAGGATGTTGGCGACCGCGATGCCGGCCAGCGCCAGCGCGCTCGTGGCCATGAAGACGATCGTGGAGCCGGTGGCGACCCGCACCACCTCGCCGGCCACCAGCGCGACCATCGCCGCGACCACCACCCGGCCGGGCGTGAAGCGGCGCACCAGCCACGGCGCCACCGCGCCGAAGGCGGCGAACGCGATCGTCGGCATCGTCGTCACCACGCCGGCCATGGCGCCGGACAGGTGCAGACCGGTGCGCACCTCCTCGAGGAGGGCGCCGAGGCTGGTGATCGCGACGCGCAGGTTGAGCGCGACCAGCAGGATGCCGGCGAGGACGAGGGCGGTGCCCCGTGTGCGGGCGGGCGCGGCGGCGGAAACAGGGGCGGTGAGTGTCGATGCTGGCGGAGCCACGATCACCATCCTAAAATCATGGGATGATTTATGGTCGGGTGATGTAACCGATGCCACTCGCCCCAGCTCAAGGCGTGGGAGCGGACCACAAGCCCACGCCAGCGGGCCACCACCCCACCCCGGCCAGCCAGCCACCCACAGCGGCTCAAGACGTGGGAGCCGGCCACCAAACCACACCGGCCCGCCGGCCCACCCTCGTGCGCCAGGTGATCGACCAGCTCCGCGAGCAGGTCGCCGCCGGTGCTTGGCCGGTGGGCAGCCGCATCCCGACCGAGCCGCATCTGGTGGAGGCGCTCGGCGTGGGGCGCAACACCGTCCGTGAGGCGGTGCGCGCGCTCGTCCACGCCGGGGTGCTGGAGTGCCGCCAGGGCTCCGGCACCTACGTGATCTCGGCCGACGAGATGACCGGCGCGGTGAGCCGCCGCCTGGCCGGTGCGCAGGCAGCCGAGGCGGTCGAGGTGCGCCGTGCGTTCGAGGTCGAGGCCGCTCGGCTGGCAGCTCTGCGCCGTACCCCGGAGGACATGGCGGCGCTCGACGGAGCGCTCGCCGACCGCGAGGCCGCGTGGCGATCAGGCCGCGTCGACGATTTCGTCGAGGCCGACGCCGTGCTGCACACGGCGATCGTGGCCGCCGCGCACAATTCGATGCTGGCCGAGCTCTACGCCTCGTTCGGCGCGGCGATGCTCCGCGCCTCGATCGCGACCTGCGTGGGCGACGAGCTGCGCCCCGAGCACCGCGTGGATCACGACCGCCTGGTCGACGCGATCCGGGCCGGCGACCCGGCGCGGGCGGCCGCCGAGGCTGGGGCATTTCTGGAGGTATGACGCCGGGACCACTACGGTGCTGGGCATGCTCAAGGGTTTTAAAGACTTCGTCATGCGCGGCAACGTGGTCGACCTGGCGGTCGGCATCGTGATCGGCGCCGCCTTCACCACCGTGGTAGGCCAGTTCACCAAGTCGTTCCTGGAGCCGCTGATCCGGGTCATCTCAGGCGGCGAGGGGATCAAGGCCGGCGCGCCGGAGCTCCGCGGTGTCCCCTTCGACTGGGCGGCGTTCGTCAACGCCGCCATCGCCTTCCTCCTCACCGCCGCCGCCCTCTACTTCTTCGTCGTCCTCCCGATGAACAAGCTCGCCGAGCGCCGCCGCCGTGGCGAAGAGCCCCCGCCCGCCGCACCTAGCGAGGAGGTCAAGCTCCTCACCGAGATCCGCGACGCGCTCGTCTCCGCGCGCGTGCCCGAGCAGCAGCGGGGCGCCATCGACAACCTCGTCAACAAAGATCGACCCGCCGAACGATAGTCGAACATCTGTTCTATACAGTGCTCCGATGGAACGGCGAAAGCACTGGTGGAACGGCAAATGGGGGCGGCTCGCGCGCCGGGATGTGTACCTGCGCGCCGACGCCGACCAGTGGTTCGTGGAGCAGCGCGCGGGCGGGGCCGAGGGAGTGTCCCGCTTCTACGAGTACGACAGCGAGGACGAGGCCTACGAGGCCGTCCGCGCGCTCCTGAGCGGTCCGGACGATTGGCGCCCACTAGATGGCGACACTACCTAGATAGCTGTGCTACCTTCTCCGCCGTGGATCAAGACCGGCGGGGACAGTGGCTGCGCGGCGTGCTCGACGTCTGCGTGCTCGCCCTGCTGGCCCGCCGCGAGTCGTACGGTTACGAGCTCGCCCAGGCACTCGACCGGGCGGGCCTCGGCCAGATCCAGGGCGGCACGCTCTACCCCGTGCTCCTGCGCCTTCAGCGCACCGGCCTGGTCGCGGCACACTGGCGCGACGGTGAAGCCGGCCCCGCCCGCAAGTACTACCGGCTCACCCCGTCCGGGGAAGAGGCCGTGCGTCGCCTGTCGACGGAGTGGCGCGCGTTCGCCGGCCGCGTGGACGACCTGCTTATGGAAGAGGTGACCAGCCCATGATCGACGAGCGATGGTTGCAGGCACTGGGCCAAGAGCTCGCCCGCCACCGCCTCGCGCCGGACGTGGCGCACCACGTGGTCGCCGAGGCCGCCGCACACCTGCGCGACAGCGGGCAGCAGCCACTGCGGGCGTTCGGCACGCCGCAGGCGTACGCGGCTGCCGTCGCGGAGAGCCTGGCCAGCCAGCGCCGCCCGGCGCGGCGCCCACCGGGCCGCGTGCGGTTGCGGGCCAGCCAGATCACCAAGCGATACGGCCGCCGCACCGTCCTCAAGCCCACCGACCTGACCGTCCGCGCCGGCGAGGTGGCGGCGATCGTGGGTGCGAATGGTTGCGGCAAAAGCACGTTCCTGCGCATCTGCGCCGGCCTCCTGTCGCCCGACTCCGGCGAGGTGATGGTCGACGGCGTGTTGGGCTACTGCCCGCAGGACGGCGGCACATACGACTTCCTACTCCCCGAGGAGCACTTCGTGCTCGTGGGCGCCGGCCGCGGCCTCGACCGGGCCCGCTCGCGGCGACTCGGGCGCGCGGGCGCCGCGACCCTCCAATGGGACCCGGCCGGCGGCGTGCAGGCCCGCCACCTCTCCGGCGGCACCCGCCAAAAGCTCAACCTGGTCATGGCCGCCCTCGGCGACCCCGACGTGCTGCTGCTGGACGAGCCGTACCAGGGCTTCGACCGCGGCACATACCTCGACTTCTGGCAACACGTGTGGCGCTGGCGCGACGAAGGGCGGGCGATCGTCGTGGTCACCCACCTGCTCAACCAACTGGACCAGGTCGACCAGGTGCTCGACCTGACGCCCGGCACCCGGGAGGTCGCCGCATGAAGCTCCTGACCGTCGCCGAGATGGCACTGCGCGAGCTGTCGCGCCGCCGCGGCGTACTCCTGCTGCTCCTCACCCTCCCCCTGCTCTGCTACGTGGTGCGGCACGGCCAGATCGGCCAGTCGATCCGCTTCCTCATGCTCGGCCTCGCCTGGGCCGTGAGCACAGCGGCCCTCTTCGCCAGCGGCACAAGCCGCCACATCGAGCCGCGACTGCGCCTGTCCGGCTACCGCAGCCACCACCTCTACCTGGGCCGGCTTGTCGCGATGTGGCTGCTCGGCCTCACCGTCGCCACCCCGTTCTTCGCGCTCGTCGCCCTCGACCACGGCGGCGAGGTCCGGCTCGGCGCGCTGGCGGCGGCGATGGCGCTCGCGGTGACCGTGGCCGCCCCACTCGGACTCCTGATCGGCGCGCTCGTCCCCCGCGAGCTGGAGGGCACGCTCATCCTGCTGCTGACCATCAGCCTGCAAATGATGATCGACCCCGCCGACTCCATCACGCGCCTGACCCCGTTCTGGTCCAGCCGCGAGATCGGCACCTACGCCGTCGACCACACCGGCTCCGAGTACCTGGCCCGCGGCCTCGCCCACGGCCTGCTCTTCACGGTGATCGTGACCGCGGTGGTCGCCACCCTCTCCTCGATCCGCCTACGCACCCGGACCCACCTGCGCTACGCCGGACGGTGACGTTCCTAAAGGCAGATATACCCCGGTCCGCGTCACCCGCGGACCGCATGCTCCCGCGGGCACCGCTCCCGGCCGGCTCCTCGCTGGCGCTCGTCGAAACCCCGGCCGTCCGCTGCCACGTCCGCGGGACAAGCCCAAACCCACAGGCGTCTGCTTATGCGTGCACACCTGACAGCAACGCGGGCAAACTACTGAGGGCCCAATCAATACGTGTAAGGGATAGCGCATTTCGCTCACTATGTGGCTGTCCGAAGCGTCGATGTCAGCTAGACCGTACAGCGACTTCCACCGTCTCGCCGACCTACGCGACGCGCCATCACGCCTGCGTTTTTCAAGTGATCGGCCGGCATCGTTGGGCTCATTTCTGATCACTCGGCGTGTAACTTCCAGTTTCTACCGGTGAATCGAGGAGGTTATGGATGTCCGAAGACACGTGGCTTGCCGCTCGACTCATACCAACGTCCGGCATCAACGGGGCTGAGGAACAAGAACGTCGCGCCACCTCGGCGGTTCTCGCGGTGATGAGTGCGGTGCGAGAGTTCGGGCGGGCGCTCACCCAGCCACTTGGTGCTCCAGCCGGACCAGTTCAAACCTTCATCGAGGTCCCGTTCAAGCTCGGCGACAAGCAACTCTTTCCAGACGGCCTCATTCGGGTATCCCGTGGCCAACGCCAGTGGACCGCCCTTGTCGAGGTGAAGACGGGGAGCAACGAGTTGCGGGCGGACCAGGTGGAGGCATATTTGGAGATCGCACGCGAGCACAGCTTCGACGCCTTGATCACGATCTCCAACGAGATTCCACCGGTCGCGGGACAGCATCCCACTCCAATCGACAAGCGAAAGCTGCGAAAGGTCAGCCTCTACCATCTGCCTTGGACGGAGATCCTCACGCAGGCCGTCATGCAGAAGGAATACCGCGGGGTTGCCGACCCGGATCAGGCTTGGGTACTCGGCGAGTTGATCCGCTACCTCGAACACCCTCGTTCCGGCGCCATGGAGTTCAGCGATATGGGTCCGGCCTGGGTCGGCGTCCGCGACGGCGTGGCGGCGGGCACGGTCCGCGCAGGCGACACCGCAGTCGCCGAAGTGGCTGGCCGCTTCGACGCCTTGACCCGATATGCCTGCCTGCGGCTGGGCCGGCGGCTTGGTGCCGAAGTAACGCCAGCCCTCAGCCGACGCGACGTCGCGGAACCGGCCCTGCGCACACAAGCTTTGGCCGGCCAGCTGAGCGCGACCGGCGCCATGACCGGGGGCATCAAGATTCCCGGGGCGGTCGGCGCGATGCAGGTGACCGCCGACCTACGAGCTGGGCAAATCATTTGCCATGTCGACGTGGAGGCACCGAAGAGCGGAAAGCCGACCACGCGAGTCAATTGGCTGGTACGCCAGCTGAAGGACGCTCCGGAAAACACCCGTCTCGAGGCGTTCGTAATGCACGGCAGGGGCGAAGGCACCGCTGGGCTCCTTCGCCAGGTTCGCGAGGATCCGAGCACATTGATCAGCGATCCGACCCGCGAGCTTCGCGCGTTTCGGGTCGCGATGCACGCGCCGGCTGGTGCGAAACGCGGGAGTGGGCGCGGTGCCTTCATCGACTCGGTCCTCACCGCAGTCGACAATTTCTACGAACAGGTGATCCAAAACCTGAAGCCCTGGATGCCGGCGCCGCCACGCCTCCGCACAGCTGAAGACGTCCAGCCCGTCGAGCCGGTCTCGCCCAGCCTGGTGTCCACGGCGATTTCCTCCCAGGACGGCACCACCACCGTTACGACGGACGTAGATCGAAGGAAGTCCGACGAGCCGCAAGTGCCCGCCGAGCCGGTGCATGTCGGAGCCGCCCCGCAAAGCGAGAGTGACGACGTATAAGTAGAGAGCGCTACGTACGCAGGGCGGGGAGGGTGATGGTGAAGGTGGTGCCGACGCCCAGCTGGCTGGCGACCGTGATGGTGCCGCCGTGGTCGGTGACGATCTGGCGGGCGATCGACAGTCCCAGCCCGCTCCCACCAGTCCGCCGCCCGCGGGCCGAGTCCGCGCGCCAGAAGCGGTCGAAGACGTAAGGCAGCGACGCCGGCGCGATGCCCGTGCCGGTGTCTGCCACGCGCACCACGACGGCCGTGCGGTCGACGGCGCTGGAGAGGGTCACGCTGCCGCCGGCCGACGTCGCGCGCAGGGCGTTGGTGACGAGGTTGCCGAGCACCTGGCGCAGGCGGTCGGGGTCGGCGTACACCTGGGCCGGGCCGGGCGTCGCCACCACCAGCTGCACGCCGGCCGACTCGGCGACCGCGTGGTGTGCGGCGCGGGTGGTTTCGAGCACCTCGGCCAGGTCGATGATCCCTCGGTGGTACGCCAACGTGCCCGCCTCGGCCAGCGCCAGGTCCTGAAGGTCGTTGACGATGCGTTGCTGGAGCACGGCCTCCTCGTGGAGCGAGGCGAAGAGCTCGGGGTCGGGCTCGATCACGCCGTCCTTGAGCGCCTCCAGGTAGCCGCGCAGGTTGGCCAGGGGTGTCCGCAGCTCGTGCGCGACGTCGGCGACCAGTCGGCGCTGGCGTTCCTCACCACGCTGAAGCGAGTCGGCCATGCGGTTGAACGAGCGGCCGAGCTGGGCCACCTCGTCGCTGCCTGCCACCGCGACCCGGCTCGTGAGGTCGCCCCGCCCGAGCCGGCCGGCGGCCGCGGTGAGGCTGGCGATCGGGCGGAGGACACGGCGGCTGAGCAGGGCGGTGCCGGCGAGCGCGAGCAGGGCGACGCCGGCGGCCGCCGCGAGTATCGGGCCAACCGAGAGCGGCGTCTGCGGTTCACCCTCGAAACCGAGAGTGATGAGGAGCGGCACCGGGCCCACCTGGCTGATGAGGTCGGTGAACGCCTGCGACAGGCAACCGGCGGTGGCCGGTTTGCCGATGTTCGGGTCGCGGCACGCCTCGGTCCGCTGCCTGATGGACAGGTTCTCCTCGCCGGTCGTCGCCGAGCGGAAGGCGCAGTCCTTGACGATCGCGGGATCGCTCTCCCCCGCCGGCTGGAAGGTCGGCACGCCGAGCGCACCGGTCACCTTCGACACGAGGAAGCCCGCGCGCGTGAGGCATGCGGCGAACCGCACGCCGGACCGGTAGGTGCTGACCGCCCTGTTCGTCGCGCCGAAGGGCTCGGCCACCTCGGTGAGGTCGAGCTTGGGGCGGGGGTCGACAAGGGTTTTGGAGCTGCCGAGCGGGCGCGCGGTGATGCCGTCCAGCGTGTCGGTGTCCGACACCACTTCGCCCTGTTCGGTGGCGAGGTGGATCCGCTGGCCGGTACGCGAGCCGAGATCGAAGACGAGGCTCGGCACGCCTTCCCAGGTGCCGTGCGTCTCCCCGTACTCCCGCAGCTGGTTCGTGATCTGGTCGATCACCACGCGGTCGGCAGTCTCCGAGTCGGTGATCTGCTGCGACGCCTGGCGGAGCACGATCCAGGCGGTGGCGCCCACGGCCGAAACGGCCACGAGCATCACCAGCACCAAAACCCGGACGCGAAAACTCAAGACTCGGCCAAGCGGTAGCCACGCCCGTAGACGGTCTGCACGTAGCGCGGCTCGGCCGCATCCTCCTCGATCTTGCGGCGGAGGTTCATCACGTGCGCGTCGACCGTGCGCTCCAGCACGTAGTGGTCGAAGCCGAACGCCCGGTCGATGATCTGCGCCCGCGTGAACGCCCGCCCCGGCTCGCCCGCCAGCACCTCCAGGATTCCGAACTCCTTCGCCGTCAGCACGATGGGCCGCCCACCCACCCGTACCTCGAATCGCCCTGGATCGATCTCGAGGTCGCCCACCTTGAGGATGGCCTGGTTACCGGCGGTGACCACACCGGAACGGCGCAGCAGCGCGCGGACGCGCGCGGCCAGCTCCCGGGGGCTGTACGGCTTCGTGATGTAGTCGTCCGCCCCCACGTCGAGGCCGAGCAGCATGTCGTCTTCCGTGGTGCGGGCGGTGAGCAGCAGGATTGGCACCTCCGACTCGCCGCGCAGGATGCGGCACACGTCGAGGCCGTCGACCTGCGGCATCATCACGTCGAGCACCACGAGGTCGGGCTTGCGCACGCGAGCCTGCTCCAGCGCGGTGCGCCCGTCGCCGACGACCAGCACACTGTGGCCCTCCCGCTCCAGGTAGACCCGGACCAGGTTGGCCTGCTTGGGGTCGTCCTCCGCGACCAGGATGCGCGCGCTCATGGTGTTCCATAGTGCCTGGTACAGCGATGAAGATGCAGTGAAGAACGTTCCGCAGACAGCTTCTTCAATGGTTCTTCACGACCGCCTCCGTACGGTTCGGGCATGGGACGCGCACGGGAGGAACGGTGGCGACGCGCCGCCCGCCGGCGGATCAGGGAGACGCTCGCGTTGCGGCGGGCCGTCGCGGCGGTCCAGGAAGAGGAGCAGCGGCGTGCGGCATAAAAACCGCGTGCTGGCCTACATCCTGGTGAGCGTGGGCGCCGTCGTGGGCGGCCTCATGTTCGCGGCCGGCGGCTTCGCGATTCGCGACAATTCAGATTCATCCCCTGGTACCGGCGCGTGGTCCGACACGACGCCGCCGGCTCCTCCGACGACCAGCGAGTCGACGCAGGTGCCGCCGCCCACGACGGCTCCGCCGACGTTTCCACAGAGCGGGGAGGGCACGTTCCGCCGCGCGACCGGGAGCGCCAAGCGGGTCGGCACGGGCAAGCTGCTCCGCTACCGCGTCGAGGTCGAGCGGGGGTTGGAGCAGCAGCCGGGTGAGTTCGCGAAGTGGGTGGACCGCATCCTGGCCGACCAGCGGGGGTGGACGGCAGGCGGTCAGTGGGCGTTTCAGCGGCCGGCGGCCGGATCGGTCGACTTCGTCGTGCGGCTGGCCAGCCCGGACACGGTCGACAAGATCTGCGGCCAATACGGCTTGGACACCGGCGGCGAGGTCTCCTGCCGCGGCGGGGAGAACGTCGTGATCAACGTCAAGCGGTGGGTCCTGGCCACCCCGGCGTACACCGGCAATGTCGATATGTACCGCCATCTTGTGGTCAATCACGAGGTGGGGCATTTCCTCGGCCACAGCCATGTGACGTGCCCCGGCAAGGGACGCCCCGCACCCGTCATGCAGCAGCAGATCTACGGGATGGGCGGATGCGTACCGAACGGCTGGCCCTTCCCCAACGGCCGCCGGAAATAGCTCCCGGCTAGGCCCGTTGCGGGGGTTCGCAGCGGTCGCGAGACGGGCCTAGCCGGGCTGGCTGGTTGCGCCTATGCTCCGAAAACGTGTCTAGCGTCGGCGGGGGGCCGGGCGCGGGCCCGCGAGGGCTCGGCGCCCGTATTGTCGCTATCCCACTGCGGTGGCTCGGCCTGAGCGCCGGCGTAGCCGCTCTCGCGGCGTCCGGACTCTTCGGCGGCCTGGAGCCCGCAGGCAAGCCCGAGGTGCCAGCCGCCAAGGTCAACGAGCTAAACAAGGGCGAGCCCTGGAACGTGACGGTCACGGGCGGCCGCCTGGTCGGCGACGGCCTCCCCGGCCTCCGCCTGCAAAACTCCGCCAACCGCTGGGTCGTGGTGCTCGCCACGGTCGAGGTCACCGCGCCCGAAAGCCGCAACGACATGCGCGACATCGTCGACATCTCGGGCGTCGAGGGCCTGGTCAAAGACCCCATTTCGAACAGCCTGGAGCCGCAGTACGTAATCGGCCTGCGCGACGAGGTCGCGGTCAGCTACCTCCAGCCGGCCATGCCGGAAAAGCTCGCCTTCTTCTGGGAGCAGGAGAGCACCGCGCCGGTGCCGACCGAGATGGCCGTGATCATCAACAAGAAGACCTACCGCGTCGACACCCTCGCCGGCCACAAGGCCTGGCTAGACCTCGAGCCACGCGCCGAGCTCACCGTGCCCATCGAAGATCGGCGCGGCAAGTGACCACCCCACCCGAGCAACCACCGCCCGGCTGGCCCGCGCAGCCACCGCCCGGCTGGCCCGCGCAACCACCGCCCGGCTGGCCCGCGCAACCACCGCCTGGCGCGTCCGCGCAACCACCGCCTGGCCCGTCCGCGCAACCACCGCCTGGCTGGCCGGATCCGGCGGGGCCGCCGCCGGGCGGATGGACCGCGCCCGGTGCTGGCCCGCCCGCCGCTGGCTGGCCTGGCCCCGGCCAGGTGTCACAAGGCGCCACTGGTCCGGCGGACGCACCCGCACCGAGCGCCCGGTCGACGCAGGGCGATCCGGCGGCACAGGTCAGCGCCGCCGCGGCCGAGGCGGAGGCGATCCGCAGCCACCGGGCCCCGCCCGGCCCGGTCGAGCGAGTCGGCACCCGTGCGCGCGTGGGCATGCTGCTCGTCGCCGCGCTGGCGGTGGGCGGTGTGGTGGCCAACTGGCGGCCGCTCGACGGCGACCGCGCGGACCGCCGCGAACGGCCGTACATCGAGGTGGGCCAGGTTGGCGACCCCGTCTCCGCACGCTCCTTCGAGGCCAAGCTGATCAGCGTCCGCGGCGCACGCCTGCTCGGTGTGCGCAGCAAGGGCTACGAGACCGGCGGCGTGTGGATCCTCGTCCGCGTCCGGGTCACGGCCACCACCGAAGACACCGTCATCGGCTACGCCGCCCTCATCGACGACCGCGACCGCGAGTTTCTGGCCAGCGGCCGGTTCACACAGCTCTTCGCGGACAGCGCCCGCACCCTCCAGCCGGGGATCCCCGTGGAGGGCGAGATCGCGTTCGAGGTGCCGCGCGACGTGGCCACGTCGATGCGCCTGCGGCTGGCGTCCCGACCGTTCGACCAGCGGATGGACGGCATGGCCGAGATCACGCTGCCCAAGGTGGACACCGCCACGGTCGACGGGTGGGCCACCCAGAAGGACGCGGTGATCATGGAGAAGCCGGAGGTGGTGCCGTGACGCAGCCACCCCCGCCTCCCCCATCCCCATGGGCGCCGCCGGGATCCGCGTGGGCGCAGCACCAGGAGGATCCGCCGCGCCCGCCCGATTCCGACACCGCGATCATCCCGGCTGTCGAGCCCGACACGGCTGCCATCCAGGTCGACCCCACCCAAGCGGACACCGCCGCGCACCCGCACGTGACTGGTCGTAGCGCTTATCCGCGCGCGTCCCGGCCGGACGAGCCGCCACCGGCCGACCGATCGGCGCCGCCCTTGGGCCCGAAGCCGCCGGTGATGCTCAACCCGCTGCCCCGCCCACCAGGCGCACAGCAGGGCGGCTATCCGAACGTAGGCCCGCACACCGCGGCGGCGCCAGCACCGCATTCCGGCCCGCCACTGCACAACGGGCCGCCGCGGTCCGGGCCGCCGCCGCAGGTGTCTGGGCCGCCACCGCATGACGGGCCCCCACCGCATGACGGGCCGCGGGCCGGGTGGGGCGCTACGCAGGAGGTTGCCTCGCCTTGGAGCGCACCTCAGGCATCGCCGCATGCGACGGCTGTCGGACAGGCGTTCCAGGCGCCGCCACGCACGGCACCACCACCCACGATGCCGCCATCAGCGATGCCACCACCCACACCGGGCATCGGCCAGGCGCCGCGGAGCCCGGCACTACCGCCGTCCCCGCCCGCGCAGGCCTTTGCCGCACGGCCGCAAATGCAGGCTCCGCCGCCGACCGCCGGCCCACCACCCATGCCCCCAGCGCCACCGGTCGCCGGGATGCCACCTGCGGCGCCACCAAACGTCGGGCCGCCGCCATCGGTGGCCGGCGGGCCTGCCCGGATGCAGGGCTTTCCGGCCGCCGCACCGCCGATGCCTGTGCCGCCAATGCCGCCACCGCCCGGCCACACGCCACCGCCCGGCCACACGCCACCGCCCGGCCACACGCCACCGCCCGGCCACACGCCACCGCCCGGCCACACGCCACCGCCCGGCCACACGCCACCGCCCGGCCACACGCCACCGCCCGGCTACCCGCCAGCCGGCTATCCGCCAGCCGGCCAGCCGCCACCGCCCGGCCAGCCGCCAGCGCCACCGCCGGGCTTCGCGGCGCCACCACCGGGCTTGGCCACCGGGGCGGGCTACTCCGGCCACGCGGCGCCGGTGCAGGGGGCGCCGCCGGGCGAGGTGCGGGCGACCGCCACCAAGGGGTGGTGGCGGCGCAACCTGTGGGGGCTCATCGCCCTCCTGCCGATCCTGGCGCTCGCCCTCGGCCCCACCGCCAAGGAATCGCTCGACCTCTACAACGGTGTGGATGCGCACGAGGCGGTCGTGCCCGGCGCGGACGGCTGGGTCTCCTACTCCGGCGTACGCATGCGGCTCGTCGACTTCGGGCCGGCGACGGACCTGAAGTCGTACGACGGCGCGCCATGGCAGCCGCCGGCCAAGACCAAGGTGTGGAGGGCGAAAGTCGCGGTCGACGCGGGCGACAAGTGGGCTACGGACAAGTACGTCGTCGCCAGCTGCAACCTGGGGCTCGAAGACACCGAGGGGCGGCAGTTCACGGCCAACCCCAGCGAGCTGTCCGGGTCCGACCCCAGCCGGCGGGTGGCCAGTTGCTCGCCGGAAGACGACGACACGCCCACGCCGTGGGAGGTGGAGATCTACTTCGTGCTGCCGGAGTCGGCGCAGCCCGCTGCCCTGCGGATCGTCCGCGGCACGGAGCTGCCGCGCTACGCCCGGTTTCCGGTCTCCTGAGGGCTGTCTTCGGGCGAGTCGGAAGCCGCGGTGTCGGACGTGGCGGGAGCGGGCTGTAGCCGCAGCACCCGGTCGACGGCGGCGGCCAGCAGGCAGGCGAGCAGCACCACACCCACCGCTTCGTTGAAGATGCTGAGCGGCCCGGACAGCGGCATCCACACCTTCTGGAGGTCGTGCGGCCCGATCAGCAGCCGCTCCACCTCCCACATCCAGTCGCGCGCGGTCTGCGCCACAAGGAACGCGATGCAGAAAAACAGCATCGGTGCCAGCCCGGCCCGAGCGAGCGTGCGGACGCCGTGTACCAGCGGCGTAAACCGCTCGCGCACGTCGGAGCCCACGTTGGCACCCACCACGCGCACGGGCTTGGGCAGTGCGCTCCACCGCTTGCTGGCCCGCCGCAGCAGCTCCGAGGTGGACGGCGCGGGCGGCGCGAGCTTGTGCCCGTACACGACGGCGCCGACGGCGAGCCACGCCAGCGGCACGACGATGACGGTGTCGGCCGACGCGATGGCACCCATCAGCCACTCGCCTGTATTGCGCGCGATGTTGGTGAGCGGCCCGAGCGCCTCGACGACCCGGTCCCACAGGTCGAGCAGCCACTCCACCACCTTGCGCTCGCGCAGCCAGCTGGTGAGCGGGTCGCGCGCCTGGTTGAGCGTGGCCATGGTGACGATGATCCAGATGACCTCGAGGTACGCGGCGAGGATGCCGAGCGCCGGCCACCTGCGGCCGCCGCGCCAGATGTTGAGCAGCCAGCGCAGCACGATCGCCACGAGGATCACCGAAATCAGCGCGATCGACGTGTTGAACGGCAACCGCTCGCTAAGCTCCCGGCTCATCACCCCAGGGTCGTCGAAGACCCGCGGATCGTTGAATGACGCGTCTTCCCACACCTCGTACACGTAGTCGGAGACGTCTTGCTGGAGGTAGCCCCACGACGCGTAAACCGCCAGGAACGGGATGAGCGCGCTCGCCAGGTGGTCCATCAGCGTGGGACGCCGGCGGGGTGCCTCGCCCTCTTGCGGAGGCGGCGGGTCGGCGGTCGCGGCCGCCAGCCAGGGCAGCGAGGGGCGCACCACGCGCAGCATCAGGACCAGCGAAATCAGCGTGGCGACCGGACCGAGGATGATCACCATCGCGCCCAGGACGCCGCTGAGCTTACTGGCCTGCACGGCGCCGATCATGATGAATGCCCGCGCGGCCGCCCCCGCGAAGTAGAGCGCGAAGAGCACCGGCCAGTGCCGCCAGAGCAGCCGGACCGCAGACACCAGCACGGCGCCGGTCTCGACGACGGCGCTCGTGAACGTGCGGTAGCGACGCGGCCGCGGCGGTGACAGCGGCGGCGCCGCCACTCCCCCCGTGGCGGTCACGGGCCACAGGCTAGCCGAGCCGCTCCAAACGGGATACCCCCTGCTCAGCCACTGGTCGGGTGGGTGCGCCGCCAGTACTGCCGCTTGGCCTCTTCGCGCACGACCACGCCCAGTTTGGCGAGCTCGGCCCGCAGCTCGGCGATGTCCGTTTTGTTCCCGTCCTCCAGTGCCTTCGACCGCGCCTTGAGCAACGCGCCGGCGCTGCCCGGCAGCTCCGGGTCGTCCGGCACCCACCGGCGGAACTCGTCGCGGTACGGGTCGCCCGCCGCCGACCACGGGTAGCCGTGAGCGATGAAACCGTCGCGCAGCCGGTCGGCGCCGAGGTCGAAGCCCTCGCGGGCCAGCTCGTCGGCCTCCACGCCGAGCAACACCAGCTGCTTGCGGTCGATGAACACCGTCCGTACACGGGCACGGTTGATCTTTTGTTTGGTGTCACCACGACGGAGGGTGACCTCAGAATCGGTGATCCGCACGACGAGCGTCTCCATCGCCCCGATGACCGCGAGCACGAGCCCCACCACCGCGCCGGCCGCGAGGCTGACGATCGTGGCCAGCGGCTCGTTGTCGGCCACCGAGGCGATCCACTCGACGATTCCGTCGAAGGGCACCCACGGCAGCTCCGCCAGCCAGCCGGCGAGCGCCTGGAGCAGCCACCCCGCCCCGGCACCGGCGAGCGGCAGGCCCACCCACATCAGGCCAACCGCCCACGCCGGTTCGGAGACGACGGTCTCGTGACGCCGGTAAACCGCATCCACCGTGCCTACCCCCGCTCCGTCGCTCGGCGCTCGTCCGCCGTCGGGGTCAAGGCCCGTAGCCTCGCAACTCCCGCTCATGCGCCCAGCCTGCCCAGCAGCCGGGCGTACGCGCGTCAATCCCGGGTCGAGACGACGACCGACTTTGGTCTAACCCTGGGGCCGGCGAGCGCCGGCCCCAGGATTGACGGAACCGTCAGCTCACCGAGCAGGCCGAGCCGTTCAAGGTGAACGCCGCCGGGCGCGCGTTGGTGCCCGTCCAGCTGGCGATGAACCCGAAGCTGGCCGACCCGTTCGGCGCGATCGTCCCGTTCCAGGCCTCGTTTCGCGCGGTCACCGTGGCGCCGCTCTGGGTCCGCGTGGCGCCCCAGATCTGCGAGATCTGCTGGCCGTTCGCGAACGACCACACCAGGCTCCAGCCGTTGACCGCCTGGCTGCCGGTGTTCGTGATCTTCACGTCACCCTGGAAGCCGCCGCCCCATTGACCCGTGACCGCATACGTCACCGCGCAGCCGCTGCCCGTGGGGGGCCCGCTGGTCGGGGGCGTCGTGGGAGGGGTCGTCGGCGGCGTCGTGGGAGGCGTGGTGGGTGGGGTGGTCGGTGGCGTGGTGGGCGGCGTCGTTGGCGGGGTGGTCGGGGTGCCGCCGGTGCGGTCGGCGTAGAGGACGCCCCGCCCGTTGGTGCCGAGGTACACCCGCCCGTAGATGCGCGGGTCGCCGGCGAGCGCCTCGCCCATGTTGCCGTACTGGTGGGCGTTGTCGTTGATCCGCAGCCAGGTGCCGGCGGTGTCGTCGGACCGGTACACGGCCTTGACCCCGTCCACCGTGCCGACCAGGAAGAGCGCCTGGTACGACTGCCCCGGAGCGGCTTTCCCGAAGGCGACGTTGACCGCCTCGGTGACGTTGGAGATCTTGGTGAAGCTCGTCCCCGAGTTGGTCGACCGGAACAGGCCGGTGCTGCCGGCCAGCCAGATGTCACCCTCGCGCCCCGGCACGGCCTTGAATTTCACGCCGGTGGTCGGCAGGCCGGTGGCAGCCGCCGTGAACGACTGCCCGCCGTTCGTACTGACGTAGAAGGTGCCGTTGCTGACGCCGTAGAACTTGTCCGGGTTGACCCGGTCGGCCTCGACCACCGCGTTCGCCGGGATGCCCTGCGACTGCGACCAGCTGTTGCCGTACCCGACCGAGTAGACGACCTGGATCCCCGCGTCGCCCGGCGCCCACACGAAGCGGCTGCCGTTCGCCGCCGCCGCGACCGTGCCGCCGGAGTTGACCCCGCCCGGCTCGGTGCCCTGGAACCAGTTCGCCCCGCCGTCGGTGGAGAACGCGACGTGGCTGTCGTTCGGGCGGTCGGAGTCGGTGAAGTTGCCGGACCGCACCATGACGCTCGGGTTGGTCTCGGCGTAGTCGAGGCTGGTCGTACTGGTGAAGTACGGCTGCTGGAACATCATCGGCGGCACCGCGTCGAGGTTGGTGTGCCGGAAGCCGCCGATGTCACCGAGCCCGCTCACCAGCGGCGCCCCTGACGGCGGGCTGATCAGGTCGAGCACCGCCGTCTCCTCCAGCCCCTTCACCATCGGCCGGATGGTCACCGTGCCGCCGGTGTCCCAGTTCTTGAGGTTGGTGGCGCCGTAAATGGTGGCGCCGGTGCCGTACATGAAGCGGTTGCCGTCGAAGGGGTCGATCTCGACGGACTCGTTCATCCAGCCCAGCTTCGGCGTCTCCTCGGGCGGCTGCGGGTTCGCGCCGAGCGAGAGCCACGGCACCGACGTGATGTCCATCGTGTACCGCTTGGAGCGGTTGGGGTATGACGTAAAGTCCCAGATCCGGGTCCAGGTCGCGCCACCGTCGGTGCTGCGGAAGAAGATCGCGTCCGGCCACCAGGAGATCTGGGTGGCGACCATGATGGTGTTCGGGTTGGTGCGGTCGATCGTCAGGCCGCTGTACCCGAAGTAGTCGTCCGTGCTGCTCGACGGGATCGGGCTGATCTGCGTCCACGCGCCGGTGGCGGTGTTGTACTTCCACACGTCACCCTTGGCGCCGTCGTACGGGCCGCCGGTGTCGCTGGTGGCGATGTAGAGGAAGCCGCCGGTCGTGTCGAGGACGCCCTTGTGCGCGATGTACCCGGTCGGCTGCCCGGCGACGCGCTCCCACGAGGTGCCGCCGTTGGTCGTGCGGTACACGGTGTTCTGCTTGTCGGCGACGCCCACGTAGATGGTCTGCGTCGCGTTGCCGGAGGTGCCCGAGCGCTTGTCGAACGTCACCCACACGATGCCCTGGTTGTCGCCCTGGTACACGTCGCCGGGCACCGCCACGTAGTTGCCCGCGTTGGGGAAGTTGGTGACCTTCGCCCAGGTCACGCCGGAGTCGGTGCTGCGCCAAAGGCCGTTGCCGCTCGGCGCGCCGAGGTAGAGGATGCTGTTGCGGTTGGGGTCGACGGCCAGTCGCTCGCCCATGCCCCGGCCCGGCATGTTGCCGCCGAGCTTGAAGGGCAGCGCCGTCTCCGCCCACGTGTTGCCCTTGTCGCTGGAGCGCAGGATCGCGCCGTTGTTGGGATCCCAGTCGTTCGTGTACATGCCGGCGGCCACGTACACCTTGTTGGTCTGCACCGGGTCGGTGGCCATGCTGACGACGCCGTTATACCCCCAACGGTCCCAGCCGTACTTGTCCAGCAGCGGGATCCACGACTGGCCCGCCTGGTCCCAGCGGTAGGCACCGCCGATGTCGGTGCGCGCGTATATGAGATTGCGCTCGGTCGGGTTGAAGATGATGCCCGGCACGAACCCGCCGCCGTCGATCCGCACGTTCTTCCAGTTGTACGGGTCGGAGGCGGCGGCCGACGCGGGCGTCGAGGTGCTCACGGCCACCTGGGTCACGACCGCCGCCACACCGGCGGCAAGGACCGAGGCGAGGGCGCCGGCGATGGTTCTCCGGGGCCCCCGGGGAGACGTGGAGCGATGCGGAGCGTCTTTTTGGGGTGGGTTTCGCATTGAGGGCTCCTAGAGTGACGCACGCTGCCCCCGAGGGAGGCGTGCGAGTGTCGAGAGAGGAAGCTGCCCAGGCCTCCGCCGGCTCCGTCGCAGAGATTCACACAGCGAGTAGATGGCTGTCAATAGTTTGGCGTCTCAACTAACACCCTTTGTGCGATCACGGCACGCGGAGGATCTGGCGGGCCGCCTGCACCAACGCCATCAGCTCGGCCGACGCCCGTTCCGGGGCCCACACCAGGCCGTACGTCATGCGGAGCTCCCCGGCGTCGATGGGGATGAAGTGCACGTCCGGCCGGCGTACCGTCTCGACGAGCAGGTGGGGTGCGGCCAGCAGGCCGCGTCCGGCGGCGACGAGGTCGAGGGCCGCCGGTAGATCGTCGAGGTCGCCCACGACGGCGGGCGAGCGCAGCCGCGGCGCGAGCGCGTGCCACACGCTGCCCGGCGGCCGCAGGCGGGGCAGCAGCACCGCGGGCAGCTGCTCCAGTCCCAGGCGGGTGGCCGTCGCCAGCCGGCTCCGCGCCGGCACGGCCACGTGCGTCACGGGAACGTGGAAGCGTGCGGTCATCGCCACCCCGGTGGGAAACGGCGTGCTCATGAACGCCGCCGCGGCGCCGCCCTGCGCCAGGTCGGTGGTCGCGGCGCTCCAGCCGGCCCGGCGCAGCTCCACGTCGATCGCGGGCGAGCGTTCGGCCAGGCGCCGCACGACGCGGGCGGCGAGGCCGCCGACGAGGGGGCAATAAGCCAGCCTGACGGGGCGCCCGACCGGCTCGGCGAGCCGCGCCGCCTCGGCCGTGAACGCGGCGGCGTGCGCCAGCATCGCCTCGGCGTACGGCAGCAGGACCTTGCCCGCGTCGGAGAGCGCGACCTCGCGGCTCGTGCGGTCGAAGAGGCGCACGCCAAGCGTGCGCTCAAGGCGGGCGACGGCCTGGCTGACCGCCGGCTGGGTCATGCCCAGGACGGCCGCGGCCCGGGAGAAGCTCAGGTGCTCGGCCACCCGCACGAAGCAGGCGACCTCGCGTTGCGGCGGCCCCGGATCCACACCCCAGTATGGCCAGGAGATCGATAAGCAGCGGCTATAGACGGCCCGGAGACCCCCGTCCGGAGGCAGGATCGCCTGCGTGCTGACGCATTCGACAATCCTCGGGTATCCACGGATCGGGCCGCGCCGGGAGCTGAAGCGGGCGCTGGAGGCGTACTGGGACGGGCGGCTCGGCCGCGACGAGCTCGACCGGGTGGGTGCCGGCCTGCGCGCCGACACCTGGCGCCGGCTCGCCGCGCTCGGGCTTGGCGCGCTGCCTTCCAACACCTTCTCCGAGTACGACCACGTGCTGGACACCGCCGTGCTGCTGGACGCCGTGCCGGAGCGTTACCGGGCGGCCGCCGACCCCTACTTCGCGATGGCCCGGGGCGCCGACGGGCTACCGCCGCTGCGGATGACCAAGTGGTTCGACACCAACTACCACTATCTGGTACCGGAGATCGGCCCGGATACGCCGCTGCGGCTCGCCGGGGACAAGCCCATCCGGGAGGTACGGGAGGCGCGGGCGCTCGGCTACGAGACCCGACCGGTGGTGGTGGGCCCGGTCACGTTCCTGCTGCTGTCCGAGTCCGCGCCGCTCCACCGCCTCGACGAGGCCGTGGCCGCGTACGCGGACCTGCTCGCCGCGCTCCGTGCCGAGGGCGTCGAGTGGGTGCAGCTGGACGAGCCGGCGCTGGTCACCGGCGCGGGCGCGGCCGAGGCCCGGCGGGCGTACGAGCGGCTCGGCGCGCTCACCAACCGGCCCAAGCTGCTCGTCGCCTCGTACTTCGGCGAGCTCGGCGAGGCGCTGCCCGCGCTCGCCGCCACCGGCATCGAGGCGATCGGCCTCGACCTCGTGCGCGGCGGACCCGTCGATCCGGCCGCGCTGGGCGGCAAGACGCTCGTGGCCGGCGTCGTCTCCGGGCGGGACGTGTGGCGCACCGACCTCGACGGCGCCCTGCACGAGCTGTCCCGCTACCCAGACGTGGTGGTGAGCACCTCCTGCTCGCTGCTGCACGTGCCGTACGACCTGGACGCGGAGACCGACCTCGACCCGGCGCTGCGCGAGCGGCTCGCCTTCGCGGACCAGAAGGTGGCCGAGGTGGTGGCGCTCGCCGACCAACTGGCCCGAGGCTTCACCGGCGCGGCACCAGCGCCGAACCCCGCCGCGAAGACGACACCATCCACTCTGGACAGCCGGGCACCGTACGAGGAACGGACCGTCCATCTCGGACTGCCGGAGCTGCCGGTGACCACGATCGGGTCGTTTCCGCAGACCGGTGAGCTGCGCGCCGCACGGGCCGCGCTGGCCGCCGGCACGCTCGACGAGCCCGGGTACGAGCGGCTCATCGAGGCCGAGATCGAGCGGGTGATCCGCCTACAGGAGCGGCTCGGCATCGACGTGCTCGTACACGGCGAGCCGGAACGCAACGACATGGTGCAGTACTTCGCCGAGCACCTGGACGGATTCGCCGTCACCCGCCACGGCTGGGTGCAGTCGTACGGCTCCCGCTGCACCCGCCCGCCGATCATCCACGGCGACGTGCGCCGCACCGCGCCGATCACCGTGCGCTGGACCCGGTACGCGCAGTCGCTGACCGAGCGGCCGGTCAAGGGCATGCTGACCGGGCCGGTGACGATCGTGGCCTGGTCGTTCGTGCGGCGGGACATCCCGCTGCGTGAGGTGGTGGGCCAGGTCGCCGAGGCGGTGCGCGAGGAGGTGCGCGACCTGGCCGCCGCCGGCACGTCGATCATCCAGGTGGACGAGCCGGCGCTGCGCGAGCTGCTCCCGCTGCGCCGCGACCGGCAGGACGAGTATCTACAGTGGGCGGTCGCGGCCTACCGGCACGCCACCTCCAGCGCCGGCGACAACACCCAGATCCACACCCACCTCTGCTACTCGAACGCCAGCGAGGTGGTCGCCGCCATCGACGGGCTGGACGCCGACGTCACGACGATCGAGTCGGCCCGTTCCGGCGGGCGCATCCTCGGCGCGCTGGACGGCTTCGGCCGGGGCCTCGGCCCGGGTGTGTACGACATCCACTCGCCCCGGGTGCCCGGCGCCGGCGAGGTCGGCGACCTGCTCGACGCGGTGCTCGAGGTCGTGCCCGTGGAGCGGGTGTGGGTCAATCCGGACTGTGGCCTCAAGACCAGGACGTATCCGCAGGTGGAGGCCGCGCTCACCAACCTCGTCACGGCCGCCCGCCAGCGGCGGACAAGCTAGCCGAGGGTCGCCACGCCGTCGAGGAGGCGGTCGACGTCGGAACGGTCGTTGTAGTGGACCAGCCCGGCCCGCACCGCGCTGCCCGCCTCCCGGATGCCGAGCGCGGCGGTGACCTCCCAGGCGTAGTTGTGCCCGTCCCACACGTTCACCCGCCGCCCGGCGAGGTGGGTGGAGACCTCGCGCGGAGTGCGCCCCGCGACGGTGAAGTACGCCGTCGCGGTGCGCCGCGCGGCCTTGCCGTACACGGTCACGTGCGGCATCGACTCCAGCCCGGTCAGCAGCGCGGCGAAGAGCTCCAGCTCGTACGCCTCGGCCGCGGCCAGCGAGGCGAGCAGCCGCTCCCGCCGGGTGCCGGTGGCGGTCGGGTCGAGCCCGGCGAGGTGGTCGACCGCGGCCACCACGCCGGCGAAGTCGGCGAACGGCGACGTGCCGGTCTCGAACCGCCCCGGCACCTCGTCGGCCGAGGAGGCGAGCTTGTCCGGGATCAGCGCGTCGAGCCGCGCCGGGTCGGCGACCACCGCGCCGACGTGCGGGCCCGACCACTTGTACGCGCTGGTGGCGTAGAAGTCGGCGCCGAGCGCGGCCGCGTCGGTGGGCCCGTGCGCGCTCGCGTGCACCCCGTCGACGTAGGTGACCGCCCCGGCCGCACGAGCCTTCGCGGTGATCGCCGGCACGTCCGGCCGGGTGCCGAGCACGTTGCTCGCGGCGGTGACCGCGACGAGCCGGGTGCGGTCGCCGATCAGCCCGTCGTACTGCTCGACGCCCAGCTCGCCGGTGGCCACGTCGACCTCGGCCCAGCGCACCGTCGCTCCGGCCCGCGCCGCCACCTGCACCCACGGCCGCACGTTGGCGTCGTGGTCGAGCCGGGAGAGCACCACCTCGTCGCCCTCGCGCCAGTCCCTGGCCAGCGCGTACGCCAGCCGGTACGTGAGCGTGGTCATGTTGGGCCCGAGGATCACGCCCGCCGGCACCCCGCCGACGAGGTCGGCCACCGCGGCCCGGGCCTCGGCGACGATCGCGTCCGAGCGGTGGCTGGCCGGGAACGCCCCGCCGACGTTGCCGATCCCCCGCCGGTACGCGCCGGCGATCGCCTGGATCACCGCTTCGGGCACCTGAGTGCCGGCGGCACCGTCGAGGTAGGCGTATCCGTCGGAAAGGGCGGGATAGGTGGCACGGACCACACTCACGTCGAAGGCCATGCCACCAGTCTCCCCGCAGAGCCGACTACTTCCGCACCACCCGGTACGCCAGGTGGGTCACGCCCTTCCCTTCGGTGACGGAGATCGGCCCCTCCAGGGTCACCGGCGCGTCCTTGATCTGGCCGAGCAGCGGGATGCCGGAGCCCAGAAAGACGGGCACGAGGTCGACGTGCACCTCGTCCAGCAGCCCCGCGTCGAAGCACTGGCGGGCGATCTCGCCACCGTTGACGCCGACCTCCTTGTCCCCGGCGATCTCCCTGGCCTTCGCGATAGCGTCCTCGAGGCCGGTGGTGACGAAGACGAAGTTCTCGTCGTCCTCCGGCCGGTCCTCCGGACGCTGGTGGGTGACCACGACGACCGTCTTGTCGATCGGATGGCGGCCACCCCAACCGTTGGTGATGTCGTAGAGCCGCCGGCCGACCACGAGCACGCCCGTGCGCTCGATGAGCTGCCGGAGGTGCTCCGCGCTGGCCGCCGAGACCTTGAACGTCATGTCCGGAAAGCCGGTCGGGACTTCCACGTCCCCCGCGCCATACCACGCGAAGAGGTGGTCGAAGCCGCCGTGGTTGGCGTCCGCGATGAAGCCGTCGAGGGACATCGTGGCGCCGGTCGTGACCTTGCTCATCGTTTCGCTCCTTGGTCGTATGAGGTCCTTCTACCAACGCGTCGACCGGTCCCGCGTGGATTCGACAACCTCTCCCAAGTTTTTTCTCAGCGCGTCAGGCGGCCGCCGTGTGCAGGGCCCCGATCGCCTCGTGTATCTGCTGGGCGCCCGGGTCGTCGTACTCCTTGAGGGTCGCCAGCGCGGTCTCCAGGAAGCTGCGGGCCAGCCCGCTGTGGCCGGCCTCCTGGAGTGTGGCACCCACGTCGACCATTACCAGCGCCTCGAACCGGCGGTTGCTGAGACCCCGGTACATGTCGATGGCGGCGCGGAACGCGCGCAGGGCCGGGCGCGGTTGACCCTGCGCGGCGTAGGCGCGGCCGAGGTGGTGGCGGTTGATCGCCTCGCTGTTCACTTCGCCGAGCTTGCCGTTGATCTCGCCGGCCTCCAGGTGGCATTCGATGGCCGCGTCGTAGCGGCCGGCCGCGTAGAGGGCCACGCCGAGGTTGTCCAGGTTGAGCGCGCAACCCCGTTCGTAGCCGAGGGACTCGTACATCTCCAGCGCCCGGGTGGCGTACCGGCGGGCGGTCAGGTGGTCGCCCCGCTCGCCGTAGATCGTGCTGAGGTTGCCCCACAGCATCGCCTCGCCGCGTACGTGTCCGGAGCTGCGGAACCGGTCGAGCGCGCCGCGGAAGTGGCGGAGCGCGGTGTCGAGGTCGCCCTTGAGCAGGCACATGTAGCCGAGGCCGTTGAGGACGTAGCCCTCGCCGGTGCGCTCGCCGGCCGCGCTGGCGGCGCCGAGCGCCCACTCGTGAAACTCGATCGCGTCCTGCCAGGGGATGCGGCGCTCGAAGAACGCCGTCATCGAGGTCAGCATCCGCCACGCGTGACCGCTGAAGCCGTTGTTGTCCGCCCACCGCATCACCGAGCGGATGTTGTCGTACTCCCGCTCGAACCACGCCACGGCGGCGGCCGCGTCCGCGAACTCGGGTGGCTCGACCTCCGGCTGGTACGGCGCCAGGTAGTCGCGGCGGCGGTGCGGAAGCATGGCGCTGTCGGCGGCCACGGCCGCGTGCAGGTACCAGTCGACCACCCGGCGCTCGACCCGCAGCCGCTCGGCCGGCGTCTCGTCCCGCTCGGCCTGCTCCCGCGCGTACCAGCGGACCAGGTCGTGCAGCTCGTACCGGTGCGGGCGGCGCTGCTGGAGCAGGTGGGCCGCGACGAGCTTGTCGAGCGCGTGCTTGGCCCGCCGCAGCGGCACACCGGCGAGCGCCGCCGCGGCGTCCGGCGAGATGTCGTCGGCCGGGTGCAGGCCCAGCCGGCGAAACATCGCCGCGGCCTCCGGGCCCAGCGCGCGGTACGACCAGGAGAGCGCCACCCACAGGTCGGTATGCGGGTCGCCCTCGCCGTCGCCGAAAACGTCGAGCCGGATCCGCTCGTCCATCAGCGCCTGTACGACCTCGGTGAGCCCGCCGGCCCGCTGTGCCCGCTCGGCCACGATGGCCAGCGCCAGCGGCAGCCCGTCGCACAGCTCCACCAGCCGGGTGGCCGCGTCGCGCTCGGCCGCGACCCGGGCCCCGCCGAACGAAGCCGCCAGCAGCGCCAGCGCCTCGTGCGGCGGCAACGGCCCGAGCGTGACCCGGTGCGCACCGTCGCGAATGGACAGTCCACGGAGCTGGTTGCGGCTGGTGACCACGACGAGGCTGTCCGCGCCCGGCAGGAGCGGGCGGACCTGGTCGGCGTCGCGGGCGTTGTCCAGCAGCAACAGCACCCGGCGGCCGGCGAGCACGCTGCGCAGCAGGGCGGTCCGCTCGTCCGCGCCGGACGGGATCATGTCGCTGTGCACGCCCAGGCCGCGCAGCAGCGTCTCGGCGGCGGCCGACGGCGTCATCGGCTCCCCCGGCCCGTACCCGCGAAGGTTGAGGTAGAGCTGAAGGTCGGGGAAGGCGCGGGCGACCAGGTGGGCCCAGTGCACCGCGAGCGTGGTCTTACCGATGCCGGGCGCGCCGTCGATCGCGACGATATGGGTGACCCGCCGCTCGTTTCGGGTGATCGTGGCCATCAGCCGCTGAAGCTGCGCCAGCTCCGCGCGGCTGCTGAAGTTGGCGATGTCGTGCGGCAGCTGGCGGGTGGCAACGCTCTCCGGCGGCGGGGCCTCGACCGGGGCCGGTGCGGCACCGTCGAGCAGCACGCCGCGGTGCATCTGCTGGAGCGCGTCGCCGGGGTCGATGCCCAGCTCGTCGGTGAGCACCCCGCGCACCTCCTGGTACGCGTCGAGCGCCTCGGCCCGCCGCCCGCAGCGGTGCAGCGCGTCGATGAGCCGCAGCCACAGCGACTCCCGCGTCGGGTACGTGCGGACGAGGTCGCGCAGCTCGGCGACGAGGTTGCCCGGGTTGTCCACCCGCATCTCCAGGTCGATGCGGCGCTCGGTCGCGCTGAACCACTCGTCGCCGAGGCGAGGCACCACCTCGCGGTCGAGCCAGCTCGACTCCATGTCGACGAACGGCCGTCCGCGCCACAGGGCGAGCGCCTGGCGCAGCAGGCCCAGCTCCTCGTCGGGCGCATCGGCCGCACCAGCCTTGCGCAGCAGCTCACGAAACGCCCACAGGTCGATCGCCTCCGCCGGCACGGCGAGCTGGTAGCCGCCGGGCGCGGTCTGGATGACGTCGTGCCCGAGCAGGCGGCGCAGCCGGGCGACGTAGGTGTGCACGGTGGCACGCACCCGGGCCGGCATCCGCTCGGGCCAGACCTGCTCGGCGAGCGTGTCGGTGGGCACCGAACGCCCCACCGAGACCATCAGCGAGGCCAGCAGCACCCGCATGCGGCCGGCCGGGATCACCACCGGCCGGCCGGCGTCGGTCACCTCCCACGGCCCCAGCACCTGGAAACAAACGTCCACGCCCCTGCTCATCGTCCCCCCTAGATGATGCGGCCCCAACCCCTCTACACGATTTGGGTCCGGCCGGCGTTGCAGGCTTTGCACGTATCCGTCGACGACCTTTCGATGGAGTCAAGCACGGGAGCCAGATACAAAGGCACATACAGGGTGGTAGCCATTCGTAAAATCGCAAAGCCGCTGTCGTAATAGCGCAAACGGCCATGCGCCGCCCCTCCGTGGAGGGACGGCGCATGAGCGTGGAACGGGCTAGATGGCGCACAAACCTCCGCCGCGGTTACAGATGCGACCGTCCGAGGTCGTGTAGGTATCCGGGTTCTTCGCCGGCGGCGGTGGCGGCGCGGCGGGCTGTTGCGGCGGCGCCGACTTCCCGGGCCGCGACTGGACCGGCCAGTGCTTCTTGGCACGCACCGCACCGACCGGGATCGGGCCGACGAAGTTGTACGGGTAGATCGACACCGAGGGCGGCGGCAACCAGATCGGGAAACCGCTCGGGGTCATGGTGACCCGGTCGGTGTCGGCGAAGGGTCCGGACGTCTTCGGCCACGTGTCACAGATCTGCACGATGAACTCGCAGCCGCCGGTCGTCGTCGCGCTGGCGTAGGTGATGGCCCTGCCCACCTGCTCGACACCTTGGCCGAGCGTGGGGTTGTACAGGTATCCGCTGGTACCCGGGCCGAACTCGCCCACCTTCTCCTCGGCGCGCGCCACCCGGCCGTCGGCCCACCTGCGCACGCCACCGCCGTTCGGCAGGAGCCGATGCTGATCGGTGAACGCGCCCGCGTCATGGGCTCGCACGCTTGTCTTCATCTTCTGGGTGAGCCGCAGCTGCCGCCATGCCGTCCGTGCGGCTCCGGCCACGATCTTCCCGGCGCCGAGGACGGAGCCCGCGACGTCGAGACCGCAGTCCACCGCGTTGCCGCCGCCCGAGCAGTTGTAGGCGGCGTTGTACAGCCCGGCGCCGAAGGCCACCCCCGCGGCGAGCAGCCCGACCGGACCGGTCGCCACGATGGCCAGCAGCCCGGCGGCAGGCGCGACCCACTTGGTGACCTCGGCGACCACCTTGACCGCCTTCTTCACCGTCCGGCCCAGCCAGCTCCAGAAGCCGAGTCCGGTCGGGTCGGAGAGGGTGACCGGGTTGTTGTTGCTGTACGTGTACCCGTGCAGCTGCTGTGGATCGGTCGGGTCCATCAGCGGGTCGACCGAGACGAACCGGCCGAGCAGCGGGTCGTACTGGCGGGCGCCGATGTTGGTGAGGCCGGTAGAGGAGTCGATCCGGCCGCCCACGAAGCCCTTGTCACCCACCCACGGCACCGGCGCACCCCGCGGCGCGCCGAACGGGGTGAGCCGCCGCTGGGTGACCTTGAGGCTCGCCGCGTCGATCGCCACCTGTGCGGTGCCCTGGTGGTCACCGGCCTCCCAGCTCACGCCGGCCGCCGTGCGCGTCGCCACGGTGTCGTCGCCGTGCTGGTAGTACCGGGTCGCGGCCAGCTTGCCGGTCGCCTTCGTCAGCGTCAGGTCCTGCCCGTCCAGGTACACGGTGATGGTCGTCGGATCTTCGCGGAGCAGCCGCTCGCCGTCCGCGTCGTAGACGAATCGGGTCTTCTTGTCGCCCTCGCTGAGCTGCGCCAGCTTGCCCAGCGGGTCCCATTCCAGCACCTGCCCGGGCCGGGTGAGCGTGTTGCCCGTGCCGTCGTAGGTGAAGGCGTCCGTCTTGGTGCCGGAGGGTCCGGTCGTGGTCACCGACGCCAGCTTGTGCGCGCCCGCCGCCGGGTACCCGTACGTGCGCTCGGTGTCGCCCGCCGCCGCGTGCTGGGTCTCGGTCAGCCGGTTGCCGACGGTGTCGTACGTGTACGAGTGCCAGTAGGGTGCCGCCCCGGCCAGCGAGCCGGTGTCGGGTGCCGCGCCGCAGCCGCCGCCCGGGGTCCACACGTCGGTGAGCCGGCGCAGGTGGTCGTACCGGAAGCACTGCACGTCGTGCGGCAGGTCCATCGGCGTGTTGGCGATGGACGTGACGTTGCCGGTCGGGTCGTAGGTGTAGTTGACGTCGGTCTGCATCGGTCGCGGCAGCTCGGCGTCGACGATGGCGCGGGTGAGCCGGCGGGTGCTGTCCTCGTAGTAGAACGACAGCCAGGCCCGCTTGCCTGTCGCGCCGAGCTGGATCCGCTCGGTTTCGCCGTAGCGCGTGTAGCTGGTCTTGGTGACGTACTCGAACGTGCCCGAGCCCTCCGGGCCGCCGGTGAGCTTGGTCGGGTTGCCGAGCTCGTCGTACTCGTGGGAGACGGTCTCCTTGCCCAGGTCGCCGATCGCCGGCAGGGTCGTCCCGTTGGCCGAGCCGTCCCAGTTGAGCGTGCTGTACGTGGTGTAGGAGCGGGCGAGCGTCTGCGTCCGGGGGCTCTCCGGGATCGTCACCGTGGTCTCGTACGGGTGGTAGAGCTCGGTGTAGTTCGCGATCGACCGGGTGTAGGCGGCGCCGTCCACGTAGCGGGTGGACGAGGCGAGCTGCCCCAGCCCCTTGAACGCGGTGTCGTAGGTCCACAGTGCCAGCAGCGTGTCGCCGGTCTTCACGGTCAGCTTGCGCCCGAGCTTGTCGTACGCCGTCGTGAGCGTGACGCCCTTCGCGTCGGTCGCGGTGACCGGCTGGCCGGCGTCGTTGTACGTCGTGGTCGAGACGCCCCGGTCGGGGTCCTCGTGCCGGACCTTGTTGCCACGGATGTCGTACCCGATCCGCCAGACGTTGCCGCCGGGGTCCTTTGTGGACGCCAGCTGCCCGGCCTTCGTGTACGTGTAGGTCGTCGAGTCGTACGTGCCGGATGGCGTGCCGCCGCGGTACTGGCGCAGCTCGACCGTCTGGCCGCGGCCGTCGGTGATGGTGGTGGTGGCCGTGCCGCCCGCGGCCGGGGTCAGGTGCACCCGGTCGCCGCCGTACGTCGTGGTGGTACGCCACCGTTCGACCGCGCCGGCCTTGTAGACCTCGGCGACCGTGCGGCCCGCGCCGTCGTAGAGCGTGACGGTGTGTCCGGGGATCTCGGTGTCGCTGGCCACCCAGATGTTGTCGTCGATCGCGGCGTCGTTGAAGTACGGCTGGGTGTTCTTGTAGGCCCGGCCCTGCGAGTCGTACCGGGTGTCGGTGAGCAGCCGGCCGCCGCCCACCGCGGGCACCTGCTTCTGCCGCAGCCGCAGCAGCCCGTCGTAGATCTCCTTGGTGGTGAGGTAGTTGCCGTTCGCGTTGAGCGTGCTGGTCGTCACGACGGTCGGCCCGTTGCCCCGCACGAGGTACGAGAACTTGGCGCTCCCCGCGTCCGGGTACTTGGTCCGGGACCGGTTGGGCAGCCAGACCTGGGTGGAGCGGCCGAGCGCGTCATACGCGGTCTCGGTCTTCCGCTTGTTGGCGTCGACGACCGTGATCGGCAGGCCCCAGGCCGGCTCGAGCGTGGTCGTGACCGCGTGACCGAGCGGGTTGGTGGTCACCGTCTGGGTGACCGGGCCGCCGGTCGCCGGCGTGTAGACGGTCCGGGTGACCTCACCCATCGCGTCGCGCGACTCCACGACCCGTCCGTGTTCGTCGTAGACGCTGCTGCCGGTGGTGTAGTACCCCGGATCGCCGGAGGCCGGTCGGGTGGACAGGCTCCGGGTGCGGGTCAGGTTGCCGGCGGCGTCGTAGTCGTTGAGCACGTCGGTGACGGCGTCGCCGGGAAAGGACGGTGTCTTGCCGCAGCTCGTCGCCACCGTCTCGATGCGGGATGCGAGGTTCATCAGCCACGGGCCGGTCTTGCGGGCATACGTGGTGCGGGTGCACCGGTCGTCAGCCGCCGTCGCGACGTCACCGAGGTCGTCGACGGACTCGATCTGCCCGCGATCGTCGTATGTGGACTCACCGCGGGTGGTGCGCCAGCCGCCGGCGGCCAGCGCGGTCCATTCCTCGGTCACCCCGGTGCGCACGATGTACGACTTCAGCGCTCCCCGGGTCGCGGTCGGCCCGCGCCAGGTCGGCTCCTCGATCTTCTTTTCGACCACCCGGTCGGTGTCGCCGTCATACGTGATGGTCTCCAGCCGCACGCCCTGGAGCCAGTCCTCGTCGTCGCGCGCCGGACCCTCGGTCGCCTGCACCTTCACCGCGCGCGGGCCGCCGTTGGGCAGCTTGTCGCCGTGCATGCCGCGGTAGAAGCGCTGCTCGGTCCGGCCGATCGGGCCGCTGGGGTCGCCCGGCACGCCGGTGCGGATCCGCACCTTGCCGTAGCCCCGGTACTCGTCCCAGGTCTTCTTGTCCTCCTTGGTGAACTCGGAGGTGTCGTAGTGCCACGCCGCGCCGTCGAGGTACTCGTACGTCGTGACCTGCTGGATGTTGGCCACGATCGGGTCGGGCAGTCCGGTGAACTGGTCCGACTGGGTGACGCTCGCGACCACGTACTTGTGGAAGTAGTCGGTACGCTCCGGCACGTTCTTCGGCGCCCAGCGCACCGGGAAGCAGCGCAGCGTGTTGGTCTCCGGGTTGGCCGGCATCGAGCTGCCCTCGACACAGTTCGGGTTGGCGTAGTGCACGGAGAGGGCGCCGCCGCTCTCCGAGACGACGGCTGTGACGCGGTACCGGTTGAGCGGCGCCAGACCATCCACCTTGAACACCCGGTTGGAGAGCATCCGCCCCTCGAACGTCACCGCCGGAAGCTTGAGCTCGCCGCCGACGTGTCCGGTGTGGACGATGCTCTTCAGCCACAGTGCGGCCTTCTCGCCGTCACCCGGGTTGGGGAAGATCTGCTCCAGTGCCCAGGAATCCACGTCGCTGAACGCGCTACCGGCGTCCCGCACCCGCGTGACCACCTTGGCGAGGCGCTTGGTGGACCAGAACGTGGGCGAGTAGTGGTCTTTGCACGTCGCCGTGTCGCACTTCTCGTCCCAGGGCACGTCCGGCCAGTTGTCTTTCTTGTCCGGGGTGCAGTTGCTGCCGGGCACGCACCGGTCGGCCACGACGAACTCGACCTGGCCGCTCGCCTGCTGGCCCTCGCGCATGCCGTACTCGATCGTGCGCAGCGTGCCGCCCCGCACGTAGGAGACGGCGGCGTCCTTCTTGTTCATGCCGTACGAGTTCGTCTCGGTGTCGTACCCGTACAGGATCAGGTTGCCGTTGCGGTCGACGACCTTGTCGAGGTTCCAACGCCAGCCCTGCACGCAGTGCGACGCCGCGAATCCCTCGGCCTTGTTGCACGGCTCGTCCTTGTCGTCGCCGAAGACGGGTACGGTCCACGTCGACTTCGCGGCGGGACGGGACCCGAAGAAGTACTGGGTGCCGTCGACCGTCGTGATCTTCCAGTACTCGCCGTCGTCGTCCCCGTTTCCGGCGCCGGTGAGTCGCTCGATCCGCGAACCGTCGTCGCTCTTGGTCCGCCAGCGGCCGTCGCCGTCACAGCAGATCAGCAGCCCGCCGCCGCCGTTGAACGTGGCGACCGCGTTGTCGCTGCGCCAGCAGAGGTCACCGGTCTCCGGCGGGGTGGTGCCGCCCATCGTGTCTTCCGCGCAGGCGCCGTAGACCCGCTCGATGAAGCCCGGCGCGAGGTCCCATCCGTCACCGATCCAGGAGGCCTGGTTGTTCGTCGCGCTGGTCCGTCCGTCCACGGCGGACGAGGTGTACGACAGCGCGAGGTCCGGCTTCAGCCCGCCCGGCGCCGGTGGCACCCGCAGCGGGTACGACCAGGTGAAGTCGCCGGTCTGCGCGGAGACCTGCCAGGTCGCCGAGGGCGACAGCGACGTCGCCGTCGGGGTGCCGGCGCCCTGCTTGGGCGTCCCCGACGCGGGCTGATCGCCGCGCAGCGCGTTCTTGCTGGCCTGGTCCTGCTCCCTGGTACCTGACGTCTCCTGAGTGACCGGTGTGGACGGTGTCGTCGGTAGGTCGACGGACGGCCCGCCCGCGGCGAGCGCCGGTGCCGGCGCCGCCACGGCGCTGAGCAACGAAGCCGCGAGCACCGCCACCAGCCCGGCGGCCACCCGCCTACGAAGCGCTCTCATGCTGCCTCCCCTATCGGCCGGCTCAGCTGCACGAAGCCGAGCTGGCGATCCAAGACGGTTCCCTCACAGTCGGCGGCCACGGAGACAAACCGCTGACCGCCCCCGACGCACCGGTAGATCGGCTGGCTCGTGACGCCCGCGGGAGCGGCGGTCCAGACGTGACCGATGGCGGCCAGCACGGTCTTGCCCTCGCAGGCCTGGTCGGTGGAGACGAAGTAGTCGAAGTCCTCCTGGCAGCTCATCAGCGGCACGGTGCCCGGCTGGGCGACCAGCGGCACCCACCCCGCGAGGTACTCCCGCTTGTACCCGGGCGGTCCGCCATCCACTGTGGACGCGTGGTCGAATGGCCCGGTGTCGTACGCGTAGCGCATGAGCTGGGCGTACGCGACTGTGTGGCCGAGCACGCGTTCGTTGGTGCCGCCCTCGCAGTCGGAGCGGCGCGACTCGAAGTGGTCCGAGCCCATCCAGCAGCGGTAGATCGGCATCGTCACCACGCCGGCCGGTGGGTCGATGTAGACCCGGCCGACCTCGCCCAGCCCGGTCTGGCCCTCGCAGGCCGCGTCGACCGAGGTGAACGTGTCACCGCTCTGGGTGACCCGGCACGAGTAGAGCAGCCTCGTGTTCGGTTGCCCGTCTCGCACCAGCAGACCCAGGGTCAGCTCGTGGTGGTATCCGTCGGGCGGTGTGGTGGTCGTGCCCGTGTAGCGCTCGCCGGCGGCGTTCACGAACCGGCCGAGCTGTCCCTCCGGCGGTGCCGGCCACGAGCCCTGCCGGGCGATCGCCGCGTCGGACATCGCGCCGAGTGTGAGGTTGACGTCGTCGAGCGCGCCCAGGAAGAAGTCCGCCGGCGCGCCGTTGAACCGGCCTCGCCCGACGGTCGTCGGCCCGGTCGCCCGCCAGAGCGCGACGTTGTCCCGGACGGCACCCAGCTTTCCGTCCACATAGATGCGTAGCTGCCGGGCCGGGTAGTCGTAGACGCCGGTCACGTGCGTCCACTGTCCGGCCACGGCCGGCGCCGGGGCCGCCACGTAGGCCAGCTCCGCCGAGTCGGAGTCCTCCACCGGCCCGCCGAAGACCCACCGCTTCAGGGCCGGGCGGTACTGGAGCAGGTAGCCGCTCATCCGGCTGCCGTCCTGGCCGACCGCGGTGGCCGTCCGGTCGGTGCGGTCGAGCTTCGTCCAGGCGGAGACGCTGAAGCTGTCCGTCATGCTCAGCGAGGGCTGCTGCGCGACGCCGGCGCCGGACACGCCGTCCAGCTGGAGCGCCTTGCCGCTGACCCCGGCCACGTAGGACGCGCCACCGGAGACGGTCAGGTCGTTACGGGTACCGGTGTAGTCGCGGCCGGTGCCGTCGTCGAACTCGTAGACGTCCATGTTCGGCGCGGCGACGTCGTCGTGCACCTTGCGGATCTCGCCGTCGGTGAGGGCCCGCGAGTACGCCCGCACATCGTCGACCCCGCGGCTGAAGAAGTCCGCGTTGCCGCCCTTCCACTTGGCCCGGCCGATCGACAGCGGCCCGGTCGCGGGAAGCACGGTCACGCCCACCTCGGCACCGACCAGCGCGCCGTTGACGTAGAACCGGACCTGGTGCGAGCCGGCGTCGTAGGTCATCGCCACGTGTGTCCAGCTGCCGACCACCGCCTGCCCGGGCGCGGTCAGGATGACCACGTTGGTCCCCGGGCTGTCGTTGTCGACGCCCGGCACCACCAGGCCCCAGGCCTTTTCCGGCCCGCGGTACTGGAGCATGAACGTGCTGAGCCGGCCGCCGTCCTGTGCCACCAGCGTCTGGCTCGCCGTGCCGGCCTGGGTCAGGTAGGCCCACCCCGCCACGGAGAAGCTCCGGCTGGTGTCGACGACCGGGCCGGCCGTTTCCGCGTAGGCGGTGGTGCCGTCGAGCAGCACGCCGTACCCGTTGCGGCCACCGGTCCACGTGACGCCGCCCTTGAGCGTCGCGGTGCGCCCGCTGCCGCTGGAGTCGGCGAGGGTGGTGCCGGTGTTCTCGTCGACCTTCCAGTGCCCGAGGTCCGCCGCCGGCAGCGTCGCCGGGGGCCGCTCGGCGGGGTACGAGGTGAACAGCGACCAGACCCGGTCCTTGTCCAGCGCGCCGGTGTGGAGGCGCACGTCGTCGATCCGGCCCCGCCACTGCTCGCCGGTCGTGCCGCCGTCCCTGCCCTGGCCGATCCGCACGCCGCCGGAGTGCGGCCACGGGTTGTTGAGTGTGCCGTCACCGATGCGGTTGCCGTTGACGTAGAGCCAGAGCTTCTTCGCCGGCGCGTCGTACACGCCGGTGAGGTGCACCCACTTGTCGAGGTCGGCCGGTTCGGTGCTCACCACCGCCTTGGTCGCCGCGGCGCCCGGCGCGTCCGACTCCGGCATCTCGAAGATCCAGGCGCCACGCCAGCTCTGCCCGTCGTTGATGACGTGCCCCAGCCGGAACTTGCTCGTCTTCTGGCCGTCGACCGTGACCACGTCCGCCTTGCACTCGCTGACGGTTTGGAGGTCGCACTCCGTGGAGTCGAGGAACGCCCACGCGCTCACCGTGAAGCTGGCGTCGGTGCGCAGGTCCACCGCGTCGGTCGTGACGGCGCCGGTCCCGTCGAAGTCGACGCCGTTGCCGGCCCGGCCGGGTGCGAACGCGGCACCGCCGGAGAGCTTCGCCCGCTGCGCGCCGACCGCGTCCGCGGCGCCGGTGCCGCTGGACTCGTCCAGCGCCCAGTTGTGCGCGAGCGTGAGGTCCCGTCCGGCCATCACGCGGATCTCGTCGGCGAAGAGCGTGCGGCTGTACACCGCCACGTCGTCGATGGCACCGGGGAGGTAGTCGACCGGCACGCCGCCCATCTTGTTGCGGCCGATCTGGATCCGGCCGGTCGTGTGGTCCCAGGCGTTCGTGTGGTCGCGGGTCGCCGCGAGCACGCCGTTGACGTAGAGGAGCAGCTTCCCGGCGTCCGCGTCGTACACGCCGGCCAGGTGCGTCCAGACCCCGATCTGCGCCTTGCCGCCGATCGCCCGGTGTGCCTCACCGCCGCTGTCGGTGTCCTGGCTGAACATCGTGAACGACCAGCCGCCGCCCGGATCCGCCTCGATCTTGAACGAGCTGGCCCGGTTGCCGTCCTGCGACACCACGCCGTAGTGGGCGCCGACCTTCTCCAGCCGCACCCAGGCCGAGGCCGAGAAGCTGCGACTCGTGTTGATCGCGTGCGGCGCGCTGGCGAACCCGGTGCTGCCGTTGAACTGCAACGCCATGTCGGACGGGTCCGGGTACGCCGTCTGTCCGCCGACCAGGTCCACGCCGCCCTCGGCCTTCGCGGTGAGCCCGCGGGTGGACGAGTCGGGCGTCTCACGGGTCGTGCTGTCGAGGCCGTCCAGGCGCCACTGGCCCGAGGTGACCCCGCTCTGCGCGACGAGTCCCTCGATCTCCGCCGCGGAGAGCGCCCGGCTGTACGCCCGAAGCTCGTCGACGGTGCCGGCCCACGCGTTGGTCTGCGCGTTCTGCCACAGGGCGCGCCCGACCACGAGTTCGCCGGTCGCGTGGAAGCCACCGTTGTACGGCGCCGAGCCGGCCTTCTTGCCGTTGACGTATATCTCGATCTTCTGGGTCGACGCGTCGTACACGCCCATCACGTGCGCCGGTGCGCCCAGCGTGGCGGTGTTCGGCCCGCTCGCGACAACCGAGTCCCCCGGCCTGGTGACCGAGTCGGCGGAGGGCACGTAGAGCTCCCACCTGCCGCCGTCGGTGTTGCGGTAGCCGAGGAAGAACGCGGAGTTGACGGCGCCGGACTGGGAAACCGCCGTCGAGGTGTGCGTCGCCGCCGGCGCGGTGTCCAGGCGCAGCCAGCCACCGATCGTGAAGCTGCGGTCGGTACGCAGCACGCTCGTGCCGGTGCTCGCGTAGTCGTCCGGGCTGTCGAGCAGCAGCGCTCCGTTGACCGGGCTCGGCGCGAGCCGCGCGCCGCCGTGCAACACCGCCGCCGCACCACCCGGCACCGCGTTGGGCACGGTGCGGTCGGCGTCCTCCGGCCGCCTCGGCAGGTCGAACTTCCAGTGTCCAAGCTGGACGTTGTCCCGGCTCACCTCGGCCGTCACCTCAGCGGTGGTCAGCGCCCGCTCGTAGACCTTCACCTCGTCGATCCCGCCGGTGTAGCCGTAGCCGATCCGCAGCACGTCCGCGCCGTGCCACGGCGCATTGTGCGGCGCCGAACCGACCAGCCGGCCGTCCACATAGAACTTGACCGTCTTGGTTACGGCGTCGTGTATGCCGGCCAGGTGCACCCACTCGCCGGCGATCGCCGGCGACTGCACGAAAGACCACCCCGGCGGGTTCGCCTGGTCGGCCTGCGGCAGCACCCACACCCAGGCCTTCTTGTCCGCCTGGTACTGGATGCAGAAGGCGCAGGTGTTCTGGCCGTGCTGGCTGACGACCGTGTACGACTGGTCCTCGGCCTTGTCGAGCTTCGCCCAGGCGGTCACCGAGAAGCTGCCGTCGGTCCGCACCGTGTTCGGGGCGGTGATCTGGCCGTTGCCGTCGAGCCGCAGGCCGGTGCCGACCGCGCCGCTCGCGTACCGCACGGTGCCGTGCGGGGTGCCGTCCCGGTCACCGAGGAACGCGGTGTCCTCGGCGTTGCCGTCCAGCGACCACTGGGCCAGCGGACCGTTTCCGGCGCGCACGTAGATGCGGTACTCCTGCGTGGGGCTGGCGTGCCCGGCCCGGTCCTTGCTCTGTACGTAGAGCGTCTGCGGGCCGTCGTCCGTCGGCGCGATGTTCACGGTCGCCGGGCCGCCGAGCGCCGAGGCGTCGACCTTGTTCGTCGGCGGGTTCTGGAAGCCCCAGAGGTAGTGGTCGATGTCGTCGACCCGGACGCCGGGCTTGCCTGGCTCCGTCGGCGTGAAGGTGAACTGGTCGGGCTGGCCGATGCCACCGTGCCAGCGGTTGTCGCTCTGGTAGATCCGGGCGCTGACGCCGGGCTTGGAGCCGGGCGGGTCGAGGTCGACCCGGAACGAGAAGCCGCCGGCCGCCTCGCTGCCCCAGTATCCGTCCGCGCCGTGCACCCACCAGCCGATCAGCTTGCCGTTCTTGTTCTTCAGGTTGACCGGGGCGCTGTGCCGGGTGCCATTGGCCTGGGTGCCACCGTCCCAGGCGGTCTCCACGCCGTCGGCCGAGTAGCGCCACTGCGGGTACAGGTTGTCGCCGTCCGGGTCGGTCAGCGTCGCCTGAAGCGCGATGTTCTCCTGGCCCATGTACGGGACGCCGGCACACCAGCGGCACGCCGGCTTCAGCGGCGGGTCCATGCCGAGGTTGACCGGCTTGTCGGGCCGGCTGTTGAAGTGGACGACGAGACCCGTGGCCCAGCCGTCGTACTTGCGCCAGGTCCACTTGTCGCCCTCGGACGCGCCCCCGATCGTGTACGTCGACTGTCCACCGGCTCGCAGGCCGCCCGTCACGTTGAAGCCGATGGGCTTGTCGCCCGCACAGCCTGTGTAGTTACTCTCCGCGACCCGGGAGTCCAGCGGATGCTCGAGGTCGATCGGCGGCTGGTTGCCCCACGTCGTCCCGCTGTCGATGCCCCGCTCGGCGAGGTATACCTTGTGGACGGTCGTTCCGCAGCTCGGTCCGTAGACGATCTTCGCGTTGAGGGTGGCCGAGAGGATCTGCTTCCCGCCGAGGAAGCCAGTGTCGAACTGGAAGATGGAGCGGGTCTCGCCGATTCCGGCGCAGCCGCCCCAACCGCAGTACCCGACCTTCGCCCAGCCGTCGACGTCGTTGGCGCCCTGCCAGTACGACGTGCCGGCCGCGCCGCTGAAAACCTTCGTCCAACCTGGACGGTGTGGGTAGCCGAAGGCCGGGTCGATGGTGACCGGAAAGCGGGTCTTCGAGCCGCGCAGCAGGGCGGCGTCGGGCGAGAGGACCAGCGCGCCGCGTTCGAGGGCGACGCCGACGCGCGCCGACTTCGACGCGCTGTCCCACATCGCCGACGGTGGCGCCGCGAAGAGCACCCGCCCCTTGGCGTCCCGCGCCTCCAGCCCGCCCTTGCGGGTGACGGTCAGCTTGACGTCCTGTGTGGACAGGCCGAGCCGAATCCGGCGCAGGGCCGGCTGCTTCGCCGCCGACGCGTTCTCGACGACGAGGTGCTGCGTGTACCCGTCGAAGTCGGCCCGCATCCGCAGGTCGACACCGGGCAGCACATCCGGGTACGTGGCGGTCGCGCCGGAGAGCACCGGCTCGGGCAGCTTGCCCGGCCAGGTCAGCGCGATCGTCTTACCACCGCGGCCGTAGCGCACGAGGGGCGACTTGGCGCCGCCGCCGGAGAGCACAAGATCGGCCTCCACCGCGCGCGGCGCCACCGTGCCGTCCGGCCGGCGCACGAGCGTGGTGTCGACGCCGATCCAGCGCCCGTCCCGCAGCACCCGCTGGGGGGACGCGTGGAGCGTCGCGGTCATCGTGCCGTCGGGCTGCGCGTCGACCACCCGCGTCGGGGTGGTCATGTCCGCCACGCGGACCGGAGCCTTCTGCGCGATGGCGGCGCGTACGGCGCTATCGGTGTCCGGCGCTTCCCGGACGATCGGCGCGGCGGCGCGCTCGACCCCCGGCGTGTTGACGACTACCGAGGCGGCCGGCAATAGAGCGGCCGCCAGAAGGATTGTGAGCGCCGGAACAACGCGCCGGCGCAGGGGGTACCGAAAGGACAACTGACGCACGTGGACTCCCCGGATCGGGCTGTGGTGCGGTCAGTTTGTCTGCGAGCCCCATTCACAAACCTTTCATCGACCTGGTACCACGAGCGCCGCCGGGGACGGATCATCCGTTTAGTGGATCACTCACCGGGGTATCGGAGCTTAGGCTTACCTAAGTTGGCGGCGAAGGGGTGGGGCCGTGGGGTTCGCGTCGAGGGTGCGTGAGGTCACCCGCTCCGACCACGCCGCCGCGCAGGCCATGACCTACTTCGACGCGCTGCTCAGCGGCAGTCTCGACCGCGCCGGATACGCCGCGCTGACCGCTCAGCTCTTCTTCGTGTACGAGACGCTCGAGGAAGCCGCCACCGAGATGCGCGCCGATCCGATCGCCGGTCCGTTCGTCGCCGACGAGCTGGCCCGGCTCCCCGCGCTCGTCGCCGACCTCACCCACCTGATCGGGCCCGACTGGCCCGCGCACGTGGCGGCCAGCACGGCCACCTCCGAATACCGGGCCCGGCTCCGCGAGGTGGCGTTCACCTGGCCGGCCGGGTTCGTGGCGCACCACTACACCCGATACCTCGGCGACCTGTCCGGCGGTCAGATCATGCGGCGCGCGCTGCTCCGCGAGTACGGGCTCGACGGCCCGGGCACCCGCTTCTACGAGTTTCCCGGCATCGAGCCGCGCGCGTTCAAGCAGCACTACCGGCACCTGCTCGACACCGCGCCGTGGGACGCGGTCGAGCAGGACCGGTTCCTCGACGAGGTCTCCCTCGCGTACCGGCTCAACACCGCGATGCTCGACGACCTCGGTAAGGTGGTCGCGTGACAGCCCCGTTCACCCCCGACGTGATCGAGGCGATCAAGCGGCACATGAATGGCGACCATGCCGACGACCGCGAAGCGTGCGCCAGCCTCGGCGTGGAGCCGCGGGCCGACGCACGCTCACCGCTGGCTCTTACGCGGCGGGTGCGTAACCCACGACCCGACAGACCTCGAACCGGTCCGGCCCGGGCAGCAGGGCCGGGTCCTCACCGGGCAGCAGCTCGGTGTCCATGACCGCCTTGCCGATGCCCTCCAGCGCCGGCATGCTCGTGGCGAGCGTGACAAGGGTGACCTTGGCCTCCTCCGGGTCGAAGAGCACCAGCGAGCGCACCCGTCCCGGCAGGTCGCGGACAGCGGGCAGAATCCGCTCCCGGCCGGACCACCGTGCGGCCTCCAGCCGGGCGGCGCTGAGCGGTCCGTCGAAGTAGAGCAGCGTCGCCACCTCGGGACGCTCGCCGGCCGCGACGCCGGGCCAATCCTCCTCCACCTCGTACACGTCGTCGCTGTGCAGCGTGGCCGGCCGGGGCTCGCGCAGCGCGTCTTGGCGGGTCTGCCAGAGCGTCACCGTCGCGCTCCAGCCGATGCCGATCTGTTCGAGGAGGAACAGCCCGGCGAAGCCCGGATGCCCCTCGGCGTCGAATCCATTGGGAACGTTTCGCGTGGTCTGAAGTCGTGCGTACATGCCAAACACGGTGCGCCTTTCCAGGCCCGCTGAAATCAGTGGTGGCACGTACTTCAGGTACGTAGTCCGTGCTTGAGCGCCCACGCCGCCACCTGCGTGCGGTTGGTCAGCCCGAGCTTGCCGAGCAGGTTACGGACGTGCGTCTCG
Organism: Phytohabitans sp. LJ34; assembly: GCF_052068095.1. Taxonomy (NCBI): domain Bacteria; kingdom Bacillati; phylum Actinomycetota; class Actinomycetes; order Micromonosporales; family Micromonosporaceae; genus Phytohabitans; species Phytohabitans sp. LJ34. Next base: position 146,579 of record NZ_JBQHDG010000026.1, read on the forward strand.
ACGGTCCGCTCGGAGAGCACCAGCTTTTCGGCGATGGCCCGGTTGGCGAGCCCGTCCGCGACCAGGCGGGCGATCTCGCGCTCCCGGCGAGTGAGCGCCGTGCCGTCCAGCTCGGCGGCGAGCGCGTCCGCCGCGGCCAGGGTGGGCGCCATGCCGAGGCGACGGGCCGTGTGCGCGCACCGCTCGGCGAGGCTGGCGGCCCGCTCACGGTCGCCCGGCCCGTCGCGCGCCACGAGCACGCGGGCGAGGTGGAGGCGTACCACGGCCTGGAAAGGCGGCGCGCCGGCCCGCTGCTCCATCGCCTCCGCCTCGGTCAGGTGCCGCACGGCCGCGTCAAGGTCGCCGAGCGTGGCCGCGAGCCGGCCGACCACGCCGGCCGCCGCGCCCAGGTATCCGGTCGCGGCCGCGAGGTGGTACCTGGCATGTGGCAGCAGCGCCCGGTAGCAGAAGTCGGCGACCTCCCGGGTGCCGTCGCCGGTGAGCCCGACGGCCAGCTCCGCGGTGTACCCGAGCGTCGGCATCCAGCGGGGGTCCTTCGGCAGGTCGGGCAAGGCGACCCGGAGCCGCTCGAAGTGCGCCCAGGCACGCGCGGTGTCACCGGCGGCGAGGCGGTAGGCGCCGTGCACCGCCATCACGATCGGCAACGGCACCTCGCCGAACTCGCTCACCCCCGGCTCGTACTCGCCGAACCGCCCGGTCAGCCGCAGGACATCCATCATGAACGGGTAGAACAGCCCCGCCGCGCTGACGTCCTGGAGGCCCCGCATCACCTCGAACGCGGCGAGGGCGAGCCGTTCCGCTTCGGCGAAGTCACCGGCGGCCAGCTCTCGCGTAGCTCGAGTGCGCAGCAGGTGCCAGCGCGCCAGCGGCCAGCCGAGCCGATCGACGAGACCGGCGAGGGCGGCGATCTCGACGTCGACCTCGGCGAGCCCGCCGAGCTGGAAAGCGGCGTCGATCCGCCAGATCTGCCCCCACAGCGGCGCTTCCGGCCGCCCGGGCACGGCGCCGAGGTCACGCAGGCGCGAGCCGAGCTTGAGCCGCTCGGCCACGCCCTCCGGCCCCGGGATCAGGCGGTGGCGGGCGTGCGCCACGTCGACAAGCGCAGCCGGGTCGCCACTCCGCTCGGCCATCGCGGTGGCCCGCCGGCTGAGCTCGTCGGCGGCCTCCACCTGGCCGTACTCCGAAAGCGCGACAGCATGCTGCGCAAGCACCCGGGCGTGCGTGGCACTCTCCTCGTCGCGCAGCAGCGTCCGGGCCCGGCCGCACAGTCCGGCGATGGTCTCGTTGGGCGGCCCGTCGATCCCTCGAACCACGAGCGCCGCGCGGGCCACCAGGTCGGCGCGGCCGCCCTCCTCCGCCAGATCCGCCGCTGCGGTGCAGTGCGCCAGCGCCTCGGTCACCTGCCCGTCCGCGTAGGCGGCGTCGGCGAGGTCGAGCAGCAGCTCCGCGCGCCCCACGCCGCCGAGGCCCGCGCCGCCGGCGAGGTCCAACGCGCGCGCGTACCAGTGCGCGGCGTCCGCGAAGGCCAGGGCCCGATCGGCGGCCGCGGCGGCCGCCCGGCAGGCTTCGATGGCGGTACGCCGGCTGGCCGCGTCCACCGCCGCCCGCACCCGATGCCGTGCGAGCTCGCCGGCGTGCGCTCCTTGCGACGCGTCCAGCGCGTCGGCGATCCGCCGGTGCCAGTCGATCCGCTCGGCGCGGGGCAGCTCGTCATACCGCGCCTGGCGTACCAGCGCGTGGGCGAAGCGGAGGCGGTCGGGTGTGTCCGGGTCGTCGACGAGTACGCCCGCCGCGATGGCCTCGGCGAGCTGTTCCGCGGTGCCGGCTTCGACGGTCCCGCCTTCGGTGGCCGCGGCCAGGATCGCGACGTCGAACTCCTCGCCCATCGCGCTCGCGCCGCCGAGCAGTGCGCGGCAGGCCGGGCTCAGCCGTTCCAGGCGGTACCCGGCCATGGCCCGCACGTGCGCCGGCACCGGCAGCTCGGTGGCCGGTCCGGCGAGCCGCTCCTCCTGCACCAGCACCCGGGCCAGCTCACGCACGAAGAGCGGGTTGCCGCCGCTGACCCGGTGCACGTACGCCGGCCAGGAAGGATGGCCCTCCCGCAGGTAGGCGGCCACGTCCGGCTCGGTGAGCGGCCCCAGCGCGAGCGTATGCGCGGGCAGGCCGGCGAGAGACGCGGTCACCTCTCGGGCGGTGCCCAGCAGCAGTACCCGGGCACCGCCGAGCTCGCCGCACGCGTGGCGCAGCAGCCGCAGCGAGGCGTCATCCGCCCACTGGAGGTCGTCCAGCAAGATCACAAGCCCGTCCGGCTCGGCGGCCGCGAGCAGCGCGCGCACCGCCCGCTCGACCGCCAGAAACCGCGCCGCCGCCGGTGGCCCGTCACCCATCTCGAGCAGGGCCGGTGACAGCCCGAGACCCCGCCCTTGCTCCAGCACCCGCACCCACGGCCAGAACGCCGGCGCACCCTCGTCGGCCACCGCCCGCCCGGTGAGCACCGGCACCCCGGCCGCGGCGGCCCCGTCGGTAACGCGGGCGGCCAGCGCCGACTTGCCGATACCCGCCTCGCCGTGCAGCAGCACGAACCCACCCCGCCCGCCATCCGCCGTGGACCGCAGCCGGGCCAGCTCGGCCAACTCCCGGTCGCGGCCCACGAGGCGGCCGTGGGTACTCACGCCTCGTATTCTGCGCCCGCCGCCGGACGCAGGGCCCTACTACGGCGCGCGTACCCGCCGAAGAGCGGATGCGCAGGATTCCGTACACCCTTTGCCCGCACTCGACGGACGCCCCGAAGCCCTGTGACACGGAGTCTGGACGCATCGACGAAGACGACCAGAAACGGAGCGACCGCCATGACAGTCACGACCCCTCCGATGTCCCTCGACGGAATGCGCGCGATCCTCACCAGGTGGCTGGCCAAGCACAGCATCGCCCTGCTCCGCGTCAGCCTGGGCGTGGTCTTCCTGGGCTTCGGCGTCCTCAAGTTCTTCCCCGGCGCCAGTCCGGCCGAGGCCTTGGTGGCCCGCACGCTCGACACGCTCTCGCTGGGCATCGTCTCCGGCCGCGGCGCGGTGCTGCTGACCGCGGTCGCCGAGTGCTTCATCGGCATCACCCTGATCACCGGCAAGTTCCTCCGCGCCGGCCTCCTCGTCCTGGCCGCGTCGCTGGTAGGCATCATGTCGCCGCTCGTCCTCTTCTGGGGCGACATGTTCCCCGGCACCCCAACCCTGGAGGCCCAGTACGTCTTCAAGGACATCGTCCTGGCGACGGGCGGCCTGGTGGTGGCGGCGAGGGCCCTGGGCGCCCGCCTGGTGCCGTAACAAAGGACCACCGACCGGCGGGCCCCACCTCCAAGGGAGGCGGGGCCCGCCGGCGACGTGTTGTTGTCGACGCCCGTCAGGCTGTGACCCGCAGAGAGAGCAGATGATCGTTCAGGTGGTCACCGATATACGCCTGGTTTCCGCCTTTCCAGCCGCCCGAGCTCTGGTAGTCCCGCTCACGGAAGCCGTGGACCCAGTAGCAATTGCTATCGACCTTCCAGGAAGACGCCGTGCTCCACAGGGAGGCAAACGATGGATGCCCGGTATTGGGAAAACTGTAACCAGCGCTGTCGCACGGCCCGTCGTAGCCAAGGAGGCTGTAGCAGAAGTTCCAGCCACAGCCGTAGTCCGCGTCTCCAAAGATGCGTACGAGCACGTGCGGCCCATCGCCGTTACTGCTGGCCACCAGGGGCGGTAGCTTCTGGCCCGCGCGGACGCATCCGTGGTCGACAACCTCGGATTCGGATTGGCCCGGGACCAACTTCCTGACCACCGCATAGCAGTGAACGCCTGCGCTACCGACTTCGTCGGCCGCGTACACGTTTTCGCTCGCCGCCGACGCGCTGGGCGCGACGGCAGAAACAGCCGTAACGATGCCCACCCCCAGCACCGCGGCGATCCGGACAGCTACTTTTACAGGACTCGTCATGCCAGTCATCCCTCCACGAGGATTTCGCGGAAATGCTTCGGCGCGTATCCAGTCATCGACGTTAATCGACGGCTCTTGCGGCCGACTTTCGTCGTTCTGACGTTTCGCTGTACCGGGCCGGGCCATGGCTTATCGGTCGAACCGGGCGATCACTGGCATCTTCGTCCGCAGTGGGCAAGTGCCCCAAATGACCGTCTGATCGGTTGCTGCGGGCCGCTGCGGCATGGTCGAATCTGCACTAATTTTCGGCGTGAGCCGGCTCCCCTCTTCCAGACGAGGACGAGAATGCGCGCATTGCTCCGCGGCGGCATCACCGCGCTCGCGTTGACCAGGTCAACGGCGGCCCGGGCATCGGCATCCACAACAACGGCGCCGCCGGCACGGTGATCACCAACAACACCGTCCGGCAGCGCTGCACCGACGGCATCCGCGTCGACGGGCCGTCGTCCGGCGTGTCCGTCCAGAACAACTTCGTTCAGGACAACGGCAACTACGACCAGAACTTCTGCCTCGGCGTGGTCGCCAACGGCGCCGACCTCGGCATCTACGACGGTGGAGTCGGCAGCACTGTCGCCGACTACAACAACACCATCGCGCGGTCCGGCGACCTCGCCTACGCGTGGAACGGCACCCGGATGGACCTGGCTGGCTTTCGGGCCGCCTCGGGACAGGCCGCCCACGACCGCGCGATCGTGAACCTCCGCGACAACTACGACTCGGCGAACTCCGCCGCACCCGGCTACCCGGCCACCGACCGCATCGGAAGCGCCCGGGTCGACGACCCCGCGGTGCCTAACACGGGCGCTGGCCCGGTGACCTACGCGGACCGGGGCTCCATCGAGACCGCCCGCCTGCCGGCGCCGCGGACCAACGTCGCGCTGGACCTCGCCGCGATGTCGGTGACGGTCGACGCCTCCGCGTCCGAGCCGGGAATCGTCCCGATCGCGTCGTACGAGTTCGACTTCGGAAACGGCACGGTCGTGAAGCAGACCTCGCCGCTCATCACATACCGATACGGCAGGACGGGCCAGTTCTCGGTGAAGACGACCGCCGTCGGGACGGACGGCCGCTCGGCGTGGCGCTCGGACTTCGTCGAGTTCCTCCCGGTGACGGCGACGATGGGCCTGCTCTCCCGGCCGCTGCTCAAGTACGTGGGTGCGAGCGGGACGCAGACGATACTCGATGTCAGTCAGGCCTCGCTGACCGCCGACGCGCAGTTCGACCTGGCCGACGCGGGCTCGGGCCAGGTGGCCCTGTTCCACAAACGTTCCGGCAAGTACATCTCCGTGGGCGGCATCGACGGCTCCTGGATGCAGATGAACGCCCTCTCGGTCGACAACGCCGCACGGTTCACCCTCATCCGCAACGCCGACGGCAGCATCTCCTTCAAGTCGATCCACAACGGGTTCTACGTCGGCCTGCACGCGCTGGACATCCCAGTGCTCTCCGTCAGCCGCAACACAATCGGCGCGTGGGAGAAGTTCTACCAAGTGAAGACAAGCGACGCCGGGCGGGCGTTCAAGGCCAGTGCCAACGGCCTGTTCGTCAGCGCCCAGCAGGCGGGCGCCCAGCCGCTCAAGGCCGCCGCGCGCATAGCCCAGTCGTGGGAACGATTCGACATCATCGACCTCGGCGGCGGAAAGGTCGCGCTGTTCGCCCGGATCAACAGCATGCTCGTCGCCGCCGAGAGCGGCGGCAGCAAGCCGCTGCTCGCCGGCCGGGTCGCGGTAGGCACCTGGGAAACCTTCACCCTGATCCGCAACAGTGACGGCACCGTCAGCTTCCGGGCCGCCGCGAACAACCTCTACGTCTCCGCCGAGCGGGCCGGTGCCCAGCCGCTGATCGCCAGCCGGCCGGCCATAAACACGTGGGAGAAATACACGATCTTCTAACCCACCCCACTGGTCCAAGCCCTCCGAGCACCACCGACGTCAAGCGGAGCCGACGTCAACGCGAGCCAAATCACCCCATAGCTAGAGGACCCTCATCGGGCTACTCGCAGATCGTGACCTCATAACGAACAGACCACGCTCCACACCAGACAGAGTCGACACGAGAAAGAGCAGATCAGAAGGGTGGGCCGCCGGGGACTCGAACCCCGAACCTAAGGATTAAAAGTCCAACCACGGAACCGCTGGTCTACGGCACGACTGCCATCGACGTCGAACGGAGTCAACGCCCGTACGAGCTGGAGATCCAGGATGTGCACCGCTGGTCCGTCCAGCTCCGGAACACACGAGCACCCACGGAGCACCCAAGCCGAACCTACGGCTCAAGCCCAGCTGTGTCCGACGAGCCCGCTCATCGTCCGCTCCCCCGGGCCGGCCGCACGGCTACCGTTACGTTCAGTAGCGCGCGGATCGCGCCAGATGCGGTAAGCCCTCCGCGTGCCAGGGCACACGGGATCGCTAACCGGGGACGTCGCCACCAGCCGCTGTCGCCGGTCGCCAGAAAGGCCTGGTCACGTCGTTCGTGCCGCACGGTCAGCCCGGCGACAAGGCAACCTCAGCTTCCGCGCCCGCCCCATCCGCGCGTCGCCGCTATCAGGGCCGGCCAGCACCAACTCCCCGCCGTCAGTGAGCAGCCGGCCAAACGTCTGGGATCCCATGGGGGTCATAGAAGGGCCTCGCTCAGGACGCCAGCAGGTCGAAATGAAATCCCACGATGAACAGGGCAAACGCCAGCACCTTGAGCATGTGCGCCGGGCGCGGCCGGTCGAGTAGCCACGCGCCCAGCCGAGCGACTCCGGCAACAGGGGCGAGCGCGATTCCTAACAGGACGAACGGAAGATAGTCAATGGTGATCAGAAGTGCCATGCATCCGAGAATCAGCAGCACGTTTCCCCACCACGGCCAAGCGTCGCCGAAAAATGGTCGCCCGCCTGTATACAGCAGCACGACCGGCACGGTGAGAAGGATCATGAAGAGCGTAACGCCGATCAGGTTGTCCAGGCGAACCCACCGGCTGAGCACCTCGACCCTGACCCGTCGCTCGGCCGGCAGCTGATCGCTGATGAACTGGAAGATCATGGAATGGCCCACGGTCCAGCTGTCACGGGGCGTGTCGTGCCGCCGCGCGAGGAGGAAGGCCAACAGCTCGCGCTGGAACGCGGCGAGCGTGTCGGGGGCGATGTCGAAGCCTGGCTTTGCCAAGGGAGTCGGCTCCCCCGGCCACAAGAAGGAGACGGTGCGCACATTCCCGCGCCCGTCGCTCTCTTGGTAGGAGTGGTGCAGGCTCCAGAAGATCGCTCGGCCGAAACGCCAGATCCGAACCATCTGGATGAGCCGGAAGTAGTCGCGGTAGCGGCGCCACAGCGCGCCGGTTCGGTCGCCGAACACGCGAAGGGACTCAGGCTTGATCAGATCGAGCACGACCGCAAGTCCGGCGGCGAATTCCATCAGTTTGCCGATGCGTCCCCACCAGAGTAACGACAGTCCCCACAGCGACATCGAGGTGGTCGAGCCCCCGGCCGACCAGACCGACCAGACCTCGAGGTATCCAGGGAACACGCGGCGACGAAGGATCCACAGCGCGAGGAGACCGCCCAGGATCAGAGCCGTGAGGAGAGTACGTGCTGCTCTACCAGACAGCAGATGCATGCGAGGCACAACCGACTGTCTCACGAGTCGACGACGGTCGCCTGGACGCCCGCCTACGGCGAACATGGCCCCGGCCTCGGTGCGGCCAGGGCCTTCGAGCAGACTTGGCAAGGATTCGGAGAGGGCTACTCGGCAACAGGTCGGGCGGCGTCAGTGCTCAGCCGTGCGGCGCGTGCCCATGTATTACTCGAACAGCAGGCCGCACGTGGCAACGTCACCCACATGGCGATTGTCCTGGCCGCCCTGTTCGCCCTCGGGCTCGCGGTGGTCGGCGGGCCGCTGACCGAGCGCGCGATCTGCGGCAGATCCGGACATCCGATCATGTGCACTACGGGAAACCCCGCGAGCAGATGAACGGTCGGCTCGGCAGACGGTGCGATCACGGGCGACTGTACCGAGCGGTCTTCTTTCTCCGGCACCTCCATCAACAATCGCCGAGGCATCTTCGCTCAGCTGCGGCAGACGATCGTCGCGTCGTCGGTGGCGACGCCGTCGCGGATCTCGGCCTCCCTGACCCGGCGGATGATCTCGCCGGGTCCGTCGGTCTCCAGCAGGTGCAGCAGTCCCGCCCAGCCGGTGAGCCCGAAGGTGTCCACGAGCCGGCTCGCGCCGTTGCTGAGCAGCGCCGTCGCCGTCACCTCGTCCGCCGGGCAACTGCCGGTGATCGCCTCGTCCACCACCCGCGGGTCATCCTTGGCCACCCAGAAACCGCCTGGGCTGTTCCGTTGAGCCCGCAACTCCAGCAGCAGCCGCCGGTACTCGTCACTGCCCTCGGGAATGCCCTTCAGCCGGGCCTCGAAGGACCGGGCAATCACCACCTCGCGCGGATCGTGGGCGACGAACGGCTCGACCTCAGCCCGGCTAACGACCACCACCGCGTCGCCGAGGACCAGGTGCTCGACGAGCCCGCCGGAAAATCGGAGCATAGCCACGGCTGCGTACGGGCTGATCGAGTGGGCGACGTCGCAAGTGTCGCGGTGCTCGTCGGTGATCCGCTCGATACTCTCGGCCAGCACGTCGCGCAGGCTCCGGTCCTGGGACAGCGTGCCCAGGAGGGCACCGCCGAGACGGCTGGCGTACCAAGTCACGCCGTGGTGGCAGACCTTCTCGGCGCCGGCGATGCCACCCGCGCCGTCGACCAGGACCATGCCGGACGGAACGGCGCCGGCGAAGTCCTCATTGGTACGCCCGGGATGTCCCGCATCGGTTGCCATCCTTACCCGCATAACCCGATCATCACACGGTCGGTCCATCGCACTCCGCGACGATCACCGCCGACGGGGCGACAGGGCCCTTTCTCACCGATGCGCTGCCGGCGCCGTGATCGAGTATCCACTTCTCGGCATGTGCGTACGCCTGAGACGCTGGCCGGACACTGGCGCTGGCTGCGGGGAGTGAAGGGGCCGGGAGGCCGGCGCGCTTCGTCGCGGCTTGGAAACTCCAAAAGGACGAGGTCGCCGTGTTCGGCTGATGGACGACCATGTCGCGGCGGGACGTACGGTCCGTGACAGCCGCGTAGCCCGGACAGGTGGGTGGGGTGTCTATCGATGAGATTGTCGCGTGGAGCTGGGGCTGCGTTGCTGACTGCATTCTGGCTGGTTGGCGGTGGAGCGCGGTTGGGCGCTGGTGGCTTTCGTACAGGTGTTGATCAGTTGTCGGGCTGCTGATGATGGATGCCCATGATGCCGCGGACACCGCCGATGACGACGTTGCCGTTGGAGTCGGCCGCGATGGACCAGATGTGGGAGCCTACCCACAGATGGCGTTCCTGGCCGGTGGCGAGCTCTAGGAAGCCGAGCGTGCAGGTGTGTCCGCCGGTGAGGATGTACGTCTCACCGCGGATGTTGGCTACTTCGACCGCGTTTATCGCCATGTTATGTCCGCCGGCAAGGTCACCTGACCATAGGACGCCGCCGTCGTCGGCGTCCCAGACCTGAACGTGGGAGTTGCTACCGGCGCCGACCAGGACCCGGCGGTCGGCATGCCAGCCGTATGCGAACTCGCTGATGCCGTAAGGCCACTCGGCGTCGTCGGGTGCTTCATCCAGCACTAGATCGGTTCGCTCAACGGTGCCGTCGTCCGTTAGCGTCCACCGGACGACCTCGGGAGTGGGTATTGTCGTGGCGGTCACGAAACGAGTGGTGTTGGCGGGTCGTACCGGGTCGATCGCGATCCAGAAGGCCCCCGTGTGGCATTGAATCCTCGGGCGCACTTCGACGCCGGTGACCAAGTCGAAGAACGCTAGGGCTCCATCTACCCCGCACAGGACCACTGTCTGTGGCATCACCGGATCGACCTCAACCGCCCACCAGTCGCCCCGCGGGATCGCGACCTTCCGACGCTGTCCGGGTGCTAATGCGGGCCCGATAGTCAACAGGTCGTTGCTGCGGTGCAACGTCACCAGCGAGGGATGCTCGCCAGGAATGATGGCGATGTCGGATACGGGCGGATCGGGCGCCAATGCATGCTCCGCGAGTACGTCGCCGCTGCTGGCATCGACGACGACGTATCGGTCAGCACCCTCCTGGAAGACGGTAAGCGCGGGCACGTCAAGTGATCGAGGCATGTGTCGGATGTGCTGGTAGCGCCGTGTCGGCGAGCTATCGGGTGTCCTGTTCTGGTGGACCAACCGAACCGTCCCGTCACGCCCGCCGGTGACCAGGACGTTTCTGGTGCCGACGCGGGCGATCGCCACCGCGTCTATCCCGTTGTCGTGGACCGCGAGCCGGCGCCAGCCCGAATCCGGCGCCTCCCAGACATGGATGTCGCCAACGCTGTCGCCAACTGCCATGACTTTGCCGCTTTCGCCGAGCAACGCGGTGCTCATTGCCCCAGCGTGGTTCGAATACCCTTCCTCGCCAGCGGGAATGCCATACTCGGGTTCCCAGTGGAAGATCTGCCCCCCGATCGAGCCGCCGACAAGGACGGTCAACCGCCCACTGACTGAGGCGATCGCTGCGGACCAGATCCCCGCGGTGGGATGCCAGCCTGGCACCGCCGCGGCGGGGCGTAGCGGTTGACCCACCAGCGCACCCGTGGCCAGGTCCCGTACCTCGACTGCCAGGTCCTCGCGGCGGAGCCGCACGCTACGCGCGCCCTCATCCGCGAACCCGAGCACGACGAGTGGACGGCCATCGACCGATGCCACTGTGGTCACCAGTCGTCCGGACACGTCGACCGGCGGCCATGACAGTGGTTCGCCGCTGTCCGCGTCGTACGCCGACAGACGGTCATCGGATGTCTGGAGCAGGATCTGCCGGTCGTGATGCCGAAGCGTCCAAAGTCCGGACTTCGGTTGCTGCCGCATGATCGTCCGGGGCACGGTAGCGGAGAAGAGTGTCGCCCGGCGCACCTCGCCGTCTCTATGTGCGGTTAGGACGACGACGTCCTCGCCCTCGCGGAAAGCGACCATCCGCTGGATTTCGTCGTGCGGGTAGCTGATGCCGGTCGTAACGCGGGTGCCGTCCCGTAACCACCAGGCCCGGACCGCCCATTCGCTGGCGGCGACAATGACTGCACCGGCCCGGCTGTCGACGATGTGCACGGCCAGCACATACCCGTCGTGGTGGCCGAGGACCTGGGAGTCGTCGAGGTCCACCCACCGAGCCCAACGGGACCGCCACGGCCGGTCGGGGTCGAGCCGCCCAACCCGCTCGGCCAAGGCGTCGTCGCCCGCCATGCGTGCGGCCATCTCAAGGTAGCTGACGCGCTCTTCAGGTCCGGCAAGCAGGAGTTGCTGACCGACCCGTTCGATCAGACGCGCTCGACGGTGGCCCTCAGTCGTGCGGGCCGCTGGAAGCGCGAGCAGCAGCGGTGCTGCATCGGCGACGACCAAGAATCCGGCGTCGGCAAGCAGCTCGTCGAGGCATGCCCCGCGGGCGGCATGCGTGCACAGGTGCCGCCGTGTGTATTCGTCGTCGCCGGACCAGAGCCGCTCCCCGTTCTCACCCACCGACACACGTCCGATGAGCACACCGGCGATCCGACGCTGGATCTCATTCTCGGACCGCAGACGGAGGGTTTCCGCGCGCAGGTGTTCGGCGAGCGCCTCGTGGAACATGCGCGTAGCGATCCGGTCTCCGTTGGCGCTTTGCGCCACCAGGTCAACCGCCGGCGTCCGCAACAGCCGCACAACGTCCTGCTCGGTATATGCGGCCGTGCCCAGAGCCGTCGCCACGGCGGCCCAGGTCGCGAAGTCCGTTAGGCCGTCACCCTCAGCCCAGGCCAACGCTGTCAGCAGGTCCCGTGCCACCTCGTACTCCGGCTCGACCTCCCGCAAGTACCGGTCCATCGCGGCGCCCACCCCCGCCGGAAACGAGCTGATCGTCGCCGGATCGCCGATGTCGACCGACTCCGGCGCCGCCATCAACGCGAGCGCGGTCAACTGCGCGACGAGGAAGTTCGACCCCGCACGCGAGGCCACGGCGTCCGCGACCAGTCCCACGAGGTCGGGCCGATCCCGATACGGCGTGCGGACATCCCGATCAGCTTCAGCCAGCAGCGTCCGGCGCACGTAGGCCGCGACGTCCGAATGATCCAGATACTCATCACTGTCAAGATCGCGTATCACTACCGAATCGCCAAAGGCCCGCAGCAGCCCACCCTCACCACCTCTCCGGCTACCGAAGACGCACCTAAGACCGGTCGCCGCAGCACCGGCAGCCAGCGGCTCCAGCAAGTCCTGGATGAGCTGATAAGGCTGAATCGCCTCGTCCACCGCGTCCACGATCAGCACCCGACGCCGGCGGACGGACCGCAGCGCCGCGAGGAGACCTGTCGCACCGACAGGATCCAGACGAAGCCCAACCGCGATCTCGTCGCCGACTTCGTCAGCGGTCCTCCCGCGGGCATGAACAGCGACAGCCGACGACCGCCGGTCCAATTCCAGAAGGCGGCCGAGCACCGCGGACTTCCCCGATCCCGGGTCGCCGGTCACCAGCCGGCCACGCGGATCAGCAAGAGGATCGCCGCACCAAGCGATCAGATCCGCCAGCACCGCCCGCCGACCGGTGAAATAACTGCCCTTACGAAGATGTGTCGGCAGCACACCCCGCGCCCGCGGCTCAAAATGGTTGTGCAGCTGGACGACCTGCCTACCAACCACTGCGGACACCCGCTGCTGGCGATCGCGAAGCCGGTCAACCACCGGCGGGACCACAAAGCCCAGACCGACGAGCACCAAGGTCAGGACGAGAACGGGGAGTCGCACCTCGTCACCGGAAAGCAGCCCGACCAGCGCTCCAACCCCGGCCACTGCTCCGGGCAGCAGATAGACCAACCACCGACTCCACCGCACCACACCATCCTCTGTGGAATCGACGCCCCGGCACAACGCAGTCCGACCCCGAACCGCTCGGCGGCCTAACCCAGCCCAAGAACATCGGCAACGCGTCCCGCCGGGTTGTCACCCTCGGTGACGAGCGGATCGCGGCAGATGAGGATGGGCTGTCACGTCCGGTCAAACGCGTCGGCGCATTGCCTTCGTGGCTTAGAACGCGATCTCGGTGTCGCCCTACGACGCTCGTTCGGATGTCATAGCTCATGTCGAGGGAGAAACACTCATGTCGAAATCCGCAATGGATCGGCCGGAGTATTTGGGCGACCCAGCCGGTCTTCGCGATCTCGCCCGCGGTGCCTCGCGCTCTCCGATACCCCGGCACCAACCGGATCACACGTTCACCCTCGACCCGGCCGAGCACAACACGCTCGACGTGTCCTACGCGGTGGTGCGCGCGACGTCTGTACTGGTCATCGTCATGGGACGGTACCAGGGTCCGGGCTCGTCCGGACCCTGGTACGTTTCCCAGTCAGCTGGTGCTGAACCGCCAGCCTTCAAGTACGGTGGGCGCCACCGTGGATCCGGCCACGTTGCTCCGCTCCCAGCAGTGGCCGCCGAAGCCGCCCGGCCGCTGGGCGTTGTAACTCTGCCAAACCAGCTGGCCCGTGTAGGCGACGTTGAACACCTCGACGCCGTACCTGCCGACGACGCGGCTCTGCGGCGGAACGGTGACCGTCGCGTTGATCCCGATCTGGGTCGTCCGGGACTGTACGATCTGGACACTCACCGTCGACTGGAGCTTCTCGGTGAGCTGCGCCGACGTTCCGAGCGTCACGGTCACCGTGAACGTGTTCGACACTGACGAGGTGAAGGTAGCGTCGATCGGCGAGGTCAGCGTGTTGTCGACAACCCGCCCGTCGCTGACCGCGAACGTCGGCGAGGCGGAATTGATCGTGTAGTTCACGCCTTCCCAGACCAAGACGTTCCGGCTCGCGGCCCGGACCTTCCAGACGATGCCCGGGTCAGTCGGGCACGCGATGTCGGGACCGTACAGACCCGCGTGCGCAGGTGTGGGCGCGACCAGCGTCGCCACCCCCGCGGCGACCGCGACGAGCGCGGCCGAGGTGGATCGCCGCCGCGACAGGATTCTCAACATGCTGGTGACGCAGACCGTAGCAAGGTTGGCCATCAGCCGGATACTCCGTCTGGTGTGCGATTTCGACAGTTCACGCCCGGTATTCGCCGAGCGTCTCCGGAAGACCATGAAGCCTCCATATGTGGATGGATGAGCGTGGTGCGTCGTGGGCCGCCTGTATGTATTGCCACGCATCACCCCGCGACTGGTCAAGGAATTGGCTGCGGTCAAGCGCCCGCGAACCGGAGGCTGCGTTTTCGCGCGGGTCGAATACTGCGCGATCGCGCAATGGTCAAGACGGATAGCGCCCAGCCCTGGACCGCCAACTGAGTCGATCTTGACGCTGTCGACCCGCACCCCGTCCTGATCCAGACGATCGCACGCGCCTTGGACGTACCGGAGGAGGATCTCGCCACGATCGCCGGCCTCGACGACGCACCCACCGGCATGTCACCGCGTATCAATGCTCAGCACGGCGGACCACAGTAGCAACACACCCACATCGTCACGGTCACGCCGCCGGCGGGCGAATGTCGTCACGCCTCGTACCGAGCACCTCGCGGCATGAGCGTAAGTTCGGTCGCGTCGGGGTGCCTCGTGCCCGTGCTACCTTGAGCGGGTTAGAGACCCCTTCCGCGCGTCGGACGTGTCTGTATCGTCCTGCGGAAGGAGTGGCAACTCATGCCACGTCTCTATGGTCCCGGGCACTTCACCGAGGACCCTTACTCGCAAATCGTTTCGCCCCACGGCATTCCGGTGGACGATCTCGTCGCTGTGCTCCAGAAGGAGATCAGGCGCAGCCGCATCGACAACGCCGTGCTCGCCGCCTACGAGATGTTCACCACCTCGCCGGATGTCGCTCAGCACCTGTGGCGGCGCCTGCGGCTCATCGCGGTTGAAGACGTGGGGATGGGTCTGCCCCTCGGGCCGGTGCTGATCGACGTGCTCCACCGTAATTTCAATGACGCCCCGGGTGGGGACTGGATGATGGCGTGTCATGCCGTGCGTCTGCTCGCTTCCGCGCCCAAGGACCGCACCAGTTCCGAGCACGCCGACTGGGTCGCCACGAAGGTCGCTCTCGGCGAAGCGTTGGTCGAGGTCCCTGACTACGCCCACTGCGTGCACACACGCGCCGGTCAGGAACTCGGGCGCGGTCTGACGCAGTGGTGGGACAACGGCGCTCTCGTGCGCGAGGAACTGCCCGCGGCGGATCACCGATACCGTGACGAGCTGATCGAGATCCACCGCCGCGACGAAGCGGAGAACGGGACCGCACCTCGCCCGTCCCGTTGGCAAGCGCCACCGCGGCTCCCGACTGCGACTGAGATGTAGGCGTCGCTTACGCACTCTCATCGGCAAATGAGTGACTTTGCCGCGCCGCACCGCGGATCCCGCCGCCAAGGCCGCGGCGCCAGATAGCGAACACCACGTACAAGGTGGCAGGAAGCCTCTACCCTCGCTGCCATGGCCGGCAAGGCAGCAGACTCCACCCGTGGCTTCATGATCACGATCCTCGGCGCAGGCATGCTGCTCTGCTGCGGCGTCCCGATCGGCACCGGCTACTTCTACCTCAAAGACTCAGGAGACGAGCCCGGCATGCGCGCCGCCGGCCAGGCATACCTCACCGCCGTCGTCCATGGCGAGAACGAAACCGCCTACGACCTCCTCTGCGAATCCGACCGACGCAAACAGCCACGAGCGACCTGGGAACCCGTCCGCGACCGGCGCACCACCCCGACCGGCTTCCGCATCACCGCCGTCACCGTCACGCGCCAGCGCGGCCCCACCGAACGCGCCGTTACCGCCGACATCACCTACGCCAGCCACCCGACCACGGAGGTAAACCTCTACGTCGAAAAGCAGGACGGTGCCTGGAAGGTGTGCAACCCTCCGCCACTGTGATCCCCCGACGCAGATGTTGAGGTCATGCAGTTGACATCAGCGGTTGACGGCTCGATGAAACACTCCGCCTTTCTTGGTCATGTCGACTACCGCACCGACGTGTTATGTCTCAAGGCGCGGTCCATACGCGGCTGGCTAGTCGACCGCAAACTCTGCGCGTCAAGCGGTGCATTTAAGGGCGGAACCTGCGGCTATCTGGCCGATGTCCGGCGAGGACGCTTCCGAATCCCACTACCAAAACGCTGACGAGTGCCCACCCGAATACGGTCCACATCACAGAACCCATTCGGCCGCATGTCGGGGAATCCAGAAGGTTGCTTGCTTAAGATCTACGACCGGCAGAAGGATGTCAAGCGCATAGACCCACGAATTGAATGGCAGCGAGCCGGCGGGCGAAATGTCAGCTCCAGCATCAATAGACTCACGATAGTACTGGGCCTCACCGCCATCGACGGCAATGCCAGCACCGCCGGCGCCAACGTCGCATGACCCGACCCGCCCGGCAGCCGCAGACAACCGGCGCCACCTGGAGCCGCTTACGCCATCGGCGACCACCGCCGGTAACTCACCCCGAAGGGTCGAGGTCGAATACGGTCGCGCCCGTGCTCCAAGTCCTCGACCATGAGATGGTGCCTCGGATAGAGATCCGCCCGCTGACCGCAGCCGATCCCGTCCCGATCGCGCAGGCGTTCAGTGCGCTCGGTTGGCCAGGAAAGTCTGTCGACCAGTACCGGCGTTACCTCGATGACCAGACCGCCAAGACGCGCGCCGTGCTCGTCTCATTGTTCGAAGGACGCTTCGCCGGCTACCTGACCGTGCGATGGAGCAGCGACTACACACCGTTCCGCGCTGCCGGCATCCCCGAGGTCGTGGACCTGAACGTGCTTCCACAGTTCCGCCGCAGACGGATCGCTTCGACGCTCATGGACGCAGCCGAGAACCTCATCGTCTCCAGGAGCGACACCGCAGGAATCGGCGTCGGCCTCAATGCCGACTACGCAGCCGCCCACCTCATGTACCTACGCCGCGGCTACCTGCCAGACGGTCGCGGCGTGGCTTATCGTGGGATCACCGTCCAGCCCGGCGCCCCGGTGAAAGTGGATGACGATCTCGCACTCATGATGACCCGCCGACTTCGGTAGCGACAGCGACCGCTAGCCGGTCACTGGTACGAGACCGGTGTCGGCCTCACACAACGTCATCACCGCTGCCAGCCAGGTGAAGCCCCCGTACGCAGCCCTGTGCACGTTTATCGGGTCTGTCGCCGATCTTGTGACGGCGGGCGACGCCCGCCAAGATCTGCGCCGTGCTCTCGGGATTTCTGACGACGGTCTTTCCTCATCTGTCCAATGTGGTTGTTGACCTGGTCGAGCGGTCGGCCAACGTTGTCGTGATGCGAGGGCGGTCTCGGGCTCGGCGAGGCCACTGTCCACAGTGCTCCACGCCCTCGACGCGGGTGCACGGCCGGTATCTGCGGCGGGTGGCTGCGCTGTGGTGATCGAGTTGTTGGTACGCCGGTTCAAGTGCGTGTCCGACGCATGCTCTGCGGTGACGTTCGCCGAGCAGGTCGAAGATCTGACCCGGCCACACGCTCGTCGTACCCCGCTGCTGCGGCGCATCCTGGCCCAGATTGCGGTCGCGCTTCATGCCGAAGCGGCGGCCGGCGACGAGCCGTTCGTGAGACTCGGCGGGCACGCAGTACCAGGGCATCTCCCATCACGACCCGACCCGATCGGCGGGCGATTGGTCAGTCGGCCATGGGTGACGGCGCATCCTCTGTTGTACCGGCCACCGCCTCGTGGCGATCGCCACGAGGAAGACAGCGGTGAGGACGAACCAGATGCCTCCGTTGATGCCGTCTTCCAGGTTGCCGCGCGGTCCGCCGCGGTGGGCCACCGTCGCACCGATCATCGCGACGATGAAACTGCCGACGAACATCGCGACGGCGCCAACGATCGCGACGATGAGTCGGACGACGAAGGGCGCGCGGAACGCGCCGACGACGAAGATCGCGAAGGCCGCCAGGGCACCGAAGAGCAGGTTCATGTAGTCGGTCAACTCGGCCACGTAGCGGTCGGCGCTGAAATAGATGACGGCCTTGACCACCTGCGTCGCTCCACCGACGAGGCCGATGACCGAACAGATCCCGAGCAACACCCGGCCGACGATCACTGAGACATTCACGGGTCACAGTGTAGTCGTCATAATCCGGGAGGGTCCCGGCCATGCGCCTCCGGGTCTTCGCTGGAGAGGCCGCAGCAGGCGACCAGGCGTAGCAAGGTGTCCTTCGCGAGACCACATTGGACAGACGAGGAAGGATCGTCTTCAGAAATCCCGAGAGTGCGGCGCAGATCTTGGCGGGCGTCGGGCGCCGTCACAAGATCGGCGACAGACCCCGTTTATCCGTAGTTGATGGACGTTCGCTACCGAGCTCGGCGAGGTCGGATCTTCCGGGATCCGCTCGAGCTTCCCCAGGTGTTGAGGGCCGTCACGCGACTGGTGAGCAGCAGGGTGCCCCGGTGGGAACCACGCACGATCCCGTTTCCGTCGCGCACCAGCGCACCGGGCTGTACCAGAACGCTTGGGTCGTCGGCGTTGTCCACGATGAGAAGCCAACGATCTGGTAGCGCCTCCAAACGCGCCCAGACCAGGTCGATGAGGCTGAGCGGACCGGAAAGCGCCTGCTTCACCTCATCCGATGTGGCCCCGATCCGAAGTGCCAGGTCCATCAGGCCAGCATAGGGACGGTGATCGTCGCGCCGACGCCGCCACGAGTACGCATCGACGGCTTTGTGCTTAGGCCTGCCGGACGGTGCAGGGCTCCCCACTGATCGCGAAGTCGCCGGGTAGCGTGGCGTCGCCGTTCTGGCTGACGAAGGACCAGAACATCGCCTCCGTACCGGACGGGAGGCTGCTGCCGGGTTCCGAGAACAGGACGGCGTCGGCGGCGTCGCGCGCCAGCCGGGGCGAGGTGAGCGTATGCGCGACGGGCATCCGGAAGGTGACCGCCCACCGGTCCAGCGCCGCCGCCGTGGTGTTGTACACCTGAACGGTCAGCTGGTAGTAGTTGCCGTCCGGGTCCAGGGTGATCAAGCACTGGGGCAGGTGGGTGTACGGCGCGGTGGTGAACAACAGCGGCTCCGACCGCGGAGACCGGTTGCCGCTCGAGTCGATGGCGCTCACCGCCACGATGTACGACGTCGCCGCCGTAAGTCCGCTGAGGTGCATGAGCGTGCCGGACGAGGTGGCGACCCGGGTCCAGACCCCGTCTTGGAGTACTTCGCCGACGTAGGACGCGACCCGCGCGTTGTCCGTCGCCGGAGGGAAGGTCACGGACACGCCGAATATGCCCAACCGTTGCATCGTCGGGGA
The DNA here is from genome assembly GCF_052068095.1 of Phytohabitans sp. LJ34. Taxonomy (NCBI): domain Bacteria; kingdom Bacillati; phylum Actinomycetota; class Actinomycetes; order Micromonosporales; family Micromonosporaceae; genus Phytohabitans; species Phytohabitans sp. LJ34. The sequence continues at coordinate 165,831 of NZ_JBQHDG010000026.1, forward strand.
TCCCGGCGCGGTCGGTGGCTCGGATTCCGGCGTGGGTGGGGTGACCACATGGGTGTAGGCGGATGGTGTGCTGTCGGCGCGGCCCGAATCCGGTATGGCGTGGGCGATCAGCCGGAAATTGTGCGCGCTGTCCGGCGCGAGACCTGTCACCGTCGCTGACAGCGCCGTCGTGGTCAGGATCGGCACGAAGACGGAGGGGCTCGCCCGCTCTACCGTGTACGCAGCCACCGGGCCCGCGACGGCGGTCCAGGTGAGCGCGACGCTGGTCGGGCTCTGCGCGACGGCGCTGGGGGTCTTGGGCGTGGGCAGCCGGTCGGCCGTCGCGGCCGAGGCGGCGTCCGGCGCCGCGGCCACCATCGACAGTCCGATCAGGACGATGATGGCGGCCGCCCTGGTACGACGCGTCGCGCGGGCATACGTCTTCGTGGCGCCGAAGCGGGTCATGCGCGGATCGTACCGATCGGTGACGGCTTCGGATATAGGCGTTCTTCTATCTGAAACGGATCCGCGCCTTCACGGGTGTCTGCCGGGAAGCGGTGGCCCGATCATGACCCGTTGTTCCCGTCCGCCTGGTCCGACCGGCTCGACCAGTTCTTCGCTGACGTTCGAGTGCAGCACGTCGACGGCGGGCACATTCTGCCGCTTGAGCGCCCCCGGGAGTTCGCCGCAGCCCTAGCCGCCGCAGCGGCTGCGGCTGCTTGAGCAACAACCGCGGGAACTCCGGCAACTACAACATCCGCAACTACCGCGCCTGAGGGCCACGCCAGGCCGTCAGGATCACGGTCGCCTTGCTGGCGGCGACCGGTAGCGGGTAGGTCAGCTCGGCTCGTCGCCGGGCACGCGTATCTTCTAGACGAGATCCAACCTCAGGCCCGAAATCGGCACTTCTGGATCCGTCGTGCTAGAACGATGGGTATGCGAATTCCGCCCGGATATCTATTGCTATTTGTGGTCACCGCTCTGTTCGCGGCAGGGTGCTCATCGCCGATGGCCGGACCGGACACGACTTCGACCAGCGGCCCCGCGTCCACACCCAGCGAGGCCGGCTCGACGTCGGCGTCCGCCACTGCCAGCGCGCCGACGTCGTCGGCGTCCACGCAAACGCCGCTCACGGCCGCCAACGGCACCGACGTACGTGCCTGCCGGAACGCGGACTGCGAGATTCTCATCAGTGGCCAGGTCGAGATCCCCCTCGCGCCGAAGTTCGGCTGCACAAGGTTCGCCGTCGTCTACTTTCCCCCAAACCGGGTGGCATTCAACGTCGACTGCGCCAAAACTGGCAACGTGACCGGCTACTTCCTCGGCAGGGGCACCCTCCGCCTCGTCATCGCGGTCACCCTCGAGGTCGACAAGATCGACGGTACCGGCGCCGTGCTCCACTTCCTGCCCAAGAACACGACAGAGGATCCAACGAGAAATCAGGTGTCCGGACAAGATGGCGCCGCCTTCACCTGACGCCCAAGCATTCGACGCCTTCCGAAGCCTCGGCCCACAACCCTGCTGACCTACCGACGACTCCGCAAGGCCGCCACCAACTGAGACACGGCCTAATGTCCGCGACCGCCGCGGACGGTTTCGCCAAGCCGGGCTTGGGTGGCCGTGGTCGAGCTGGTTGTTGGTTGGCTGGAAAGGGTGGCGATGCCGACGGCGATGGTGGGTAGGGCCCAGAGGGCGATGGAGGGCTCGACGGGTGCGTTGGTGGCGGCTAGCGGGAACATGAATACGACGGGGTAGAGGCCCATGGTGAGCGGGGTGAAGCGGCGCCAGCCGTGCCAGCGGTGCTCGCGGATCACGGCTGCTCCGGCCATGGTCATGCCGATGGCGGTCAGCAGCGCCCCGATGGGCAGGATGGTGTCAGCGGTCTCGCCGGTGGTGATGGAGACCAGTTCGGCGGCGATGAACACGACTCTGCCGGCGGCGGCGGTGCCGAACCCGGCTTTTCCGAGTCGTCGGGTTCCGTGGGGTCGTTGTTGGGCGAGCCCGATGATGCCGGCCAGTAACAGCGCCTGGGTGGGTAGCCAGATGGCTTCGGCGATGTAGAAGCGGGTGCTGCCGTCGTCGGCGGCGGCTCCGGCCAGTGAGGCGGCGAGCCAGCCGGCGCCTGCCGCGATCCAGGCGCCGGCGGTGAGGCGGGGGTGGATGGTCATGAAAACCTCCTCGGCTGTTGGTCCTCCCGCTGTCGGTTGGCGACGATCAGCTCGTCGATGATCTCGGCGAGTCGGTGCACGCCGCGGCTGGCGGCCATGTGTTGGGCGATGCGGCTGGCGGCGTCCCGGTACCGGCGGTTGTCGAGCACGGCACGAACGGCGCGGCGGATCGCGGTTGGTGTTGGGGTTTCGGTCTTGAGGCGGCGTCCGACGCCGGCCCAGGCGATCCGGGCGATGACTTCGGGCTTGTCTTCCTGGCTGCCGGCCGCGACGATCGGCACGCCGTGGCGCAGGGCGTACTGCACGCCGCCGTACCCGCCGTTGGTGACGAAGACGTCGGTTTTGGGCAGCAGGTCGTCGTACGGCAAGAACTCAGCGGCGCGGGCGTTGCGGGGCAGCGGCGGCAGCGTGTCCACCGGACGCCCACCGGTCGCGACGACGACCAGCACGTCCTGGTCGGCGAGCCCGTCGAGGGCGGGCGCGATGAGCTGGCCGTAGTCGCGGTTGGCGAGCGTGCCCTGGGTGAGGTGGACGACCGGTCGCGAGCCGTCGAGCTCCGGCCACCACGCAGGACGCGGCGCCTGCGAGCCGGAGGCCGAGATCGGCCCTACGAAGTGCAGGGTGGCCGGGGCGTCCGACCGCGGATACTCGAACTCGGGCACCGTGAACTGCACAATCGCCTCGGTGTGCCGCGGCCAGTCGAGCACCGCGAAGGGGATCGAGCGGCCGTGCAGCCGGTGGAAGGTGTGCTCGGCGATCCGCTCGGCCGGCGGAAAAACCGTCTTGGCGGCGACCGCGGCGAGCATCGCGTTGCGCAGTCTGCCGAGTGGGCCGCGCAGCGGGAGCAGCCCCATGCCGAACGGCGCCGTGTCGCGGCTGGAGATCGTCAACGGGCAGATGCCGCCCACCACGATCGGCGGCCGGAGGCTGAGCGGGTGGCCGAGCAGGAACGCACCACCCACGAATCCCGGTTCGGTCAGGAGCACGTCGGCCGGCTCGGCGGTGTGCGAGGCCATCACGATGTCATGTTGCGGCAGCCCGGGGCGTACGAAGATGTGCTCGATGTCGTGGGCGATCGCCTTCGTACCCTTCAGGGCGGCCCGTTCGGGGAAGGTGTGGTTCCAGTCCTGCCGGTCGTCGAAGTCGGCTTCGGCGGGCAAGGCCAGATGCTGCGCGCCGGTGGCCTCGACGGCTTCGGCGAACCTGGATCCGGTGAGGAACCGCACCCGGTCCCCGCGCTCGGCGAGATGCCGGGCGATCGCGAGCAGCGGCGTGACGTGCCCGTGGATGGGCACAGCCGCGATCAAGATTGACGACATGGCGACCCCAGGTGGCTCCGGAGCGGTGGGATAGATTGGGACCCATGGAGCAGTATTCATCTGCATGCCGTGGTAGTCAATATGACGGGGGCTGACGGCCGCACCCGTAGCTACCGTTCCGAGCTTCGGCAGCGGCAGGCGGCCGAGACCAGGAGGCGTGTGGTCGAGGCCGCCGGTGAGGTGTTCAGCGAGCATGGGTACCAAGCCGCGACGTTCGCGCAGATCGCGAACCGGGCCGGCGTCTCGATCGAGACGGTGCGAACGAACGGCCCGAAGGCGGCCCTCATGTGGGCCGCGGTCGAGGTGGCGTCATTGGGCGTCGAAGGACGCGACACCGACATCTTCGCCACCGATGTCGGCAAAGCCATGCTCGAGGTCGCTGACCCGGACGGGTTCGCGGCGTTCCTGGGTCAGACCATGCTCGCGGTCAACGAGCCGGCGGCCGGTGTCTGGACCGCGGTCACCGGCGCCGCCCACGGCGACCGCGAGCTGCGCGACCACCTTGCGCAGCGGCTCGCCGCAATCAGAAAACAGGTCGAGAACGTCCTACGGGTGGTCGCCGAGCGCGGCTGGCTACGCACTGACGTGCCCTTCGACGACCTCGTCGAAGCCTGCTGCGTCATCACCAGCGTCGAAAGCTACGTGCGCTTCGTACGCCTCGACGGCAAATCCGCCGAGGAATACAAGGCCTTCATCACACGGACGATCGCCGACACAATCCTCGTACGCTAAACCGCCAGCCGGGACAGTCCCCGACCCGTTGATACCGACGCAGTGCACTGGGAGCGCGTTCGCAGATGCGGCAGCAGATCGACCAGACACCCATGATCGCACCCTCCGCAGAACCCTGCACAATGGACAGTCCCAAAGGACCAATCTCGATCAACGGGAGTGGGCCAGCTGGGCGAGCAGCGTACGGGTCTGCCGGGACGGGATGCCCGGCCAGGCTCGCCGCGGCCGGCGTGCCCGGCCCTGGGTGCAGGCCGAGCGGCCGAAAAGAGCCGCCCCGCCAGCGGGCTGAGCACGCGGTACGACCACCACTACCAAGTCTGCGGGCGTGGCGGCGGGCGCCGGTGGGACACCGCGCGGGCGCCGCAGAACGACACAATCCACAGGACGGAAGCCGCAGGCCACCGCATCGGACACTCATCAAAGCAGGACAGATTGGCGCACGCGAAAAGTAGCGACACGGCAACGGTGCACCATAGCCGCAGGTCAGAGGGTGGGCCGCCGGGGACTCGAACCCCGAACCTAAGGATTAAAAGTCCTCAGCTCTGCCAATTGAGCTAGCGGCCCGCGATCAACCAGGTTACCGGAGCCTCTGGCACCGTGGCCTGCGGCTTCCACCCTGAGGATCGAGTCGGGACTTCGATGACGGAGCGTGTCGCTCCCTGGACCTTGACGCACCCCTTGCCGGGCTCCGGGCCGGGACACAGCCGCTACTGGCCGGCCGCACCGCGATCGGCACCTGGGGAAGGTTCACGCTCGGCTGAGCGAGCCTTCGGCTGGACGGCCGTGAGCAGCCGGTGGCCGAGTGGGGTCAGGACGTGCCGCACCGCGCGGCCGTCACGGCGGCTGCTCACCAGGCCCGCGCCGCGGAGGGCAGCGGCGTGCATGGACGCCGACGCGACGCTGATGTCCAGGGCATGCGCGAGACCGCTTGTGGTGTGCTCGGCGAGCAGCGCGCGCAGGATCCTTGCGCGGGTGGCCCCCAGCACATCGACCAGCGCGTCGTGGTGATCGTCGCGCGGAAGACCCCAGTGTGCGGGCGCGAGCGGATAGCAGAGGGTTGGCTGCGTCCAGCCGAGAGCCACGCCTGGTCGGCTCCAGATCGACGGCATCAGGCGAAGTCCTCTCCCGGCGAGGTCGACGTCGCCGTCGATCGGCGTGTCGATCTCGAGCACGCCGTCCTGCCACCGGATGCGGGGATGAAGCGTGTTCAGCGCGGCCGCTATGCCGTGGCTCGCGACCTGCCACGCCCGGTGGCTGAGCTCGGCCGAGGCGGCGCGCTCGATGCCGGGCCACAGCGGTGCCATGACGTTGTCGTAGTAGGCGTGCATGGCCACGCCCAGGTCCGCCAGCGCGCCCGCACGCCCCCGGGCCAGATCACGGATCCAGGGTGACGGTGGAGACCGCCACGGCAGCTCTTCAAGCTCCGCCTGGATCCGCGCGGCAGGCGTGGATCGCACGCGGTCGAGCGCCTCGTCCAGGCAGCTTGTCGCCTCCGGACAGAGGAACTCTGGGACGCTGCCGTGTGCCGGCACGATGTCGAGCAGCTGTCGCGCCGCGGGCGCGAGGCGTGATCGCCGGGCGAGCCACAGCCGCCGGAACGGGCTCGCGGGCTGCTGGAGCAGCTGGGCACTCACCGCCAGCTCGCAGTAGGGGCCCGGGGGCGCGAACGCCGTCCGAGCGAGATCTTCTACGCCGAACCGAAGCCGCATCATCCGCACACCCCCATCGCGTGCCCGTGCCACGTTTCAGCAGCACTTGAAAGGTTTGCACGCATCGCACCCGGCCACCAACCATGACTTCGATGGCCGACAGCCGACGAAGGAGGGTTCGAGCCTTGAGGCAGAAGCTCGCGCGGGCGTTCGGTGGCATCGCCATCGCCGCGCTCGTATTCGGTGGCGCCGCGTGCCAGGCCGGAGACGACGACGGCGGAGACGGCGGTAGCGGTAGCAACGCCGCCTGTGGCATGAAAATCGGCTTCTTCGGCCCGCTCACCGGCGACGCGGCCGGTCTGGGCATCCACATTCGCAACGGCGCCAAGCTCGCCATCGACCAGTACAACCGGGACAACGCCGGCTGCACCGCGGAGATCGTGGAGTACGACTCGCAGGGTGACCCGGCCAAGGCCCCGGCCCTGGCGACACAGGCGGTCGGCGACCAGAAGGTCATCGCGATCATCGGCCCGGCGTTCTCCGGCGAGTCAGAGGTCGCCGACCCGATCCTCCAGTCGGGCAACCTGCCCACCATCACCCCGTCGGCCACCCGACCCAGCTTGAGCACCAAGGGTTGGAGCGTGTTCCACCGCGGCGTCGGCAACGACACTTCGCAGGGTCCGGCCGCGGGCCGGTACATCAAGAACGTGCTGAAGGCCGAGAAGGTGTACGTGGTCGACGACCAGTCGGCGTACGGCGCCGGCTTGGTCGACGAGGTCAAGAAGGTCATCGGCACGCCGGTCGGTGAGGACAAGGTCCAGGTCAAGCAGACCAACTTCTCCGCGGTCGTGACGAAGATCCGTAACTCCGGTGCCACGGCGCTGTTCTTCGGTGGCTACTACACCGAGGCGGGCCTGCTGCTCAAGCAGCTCAAGGGCGCCGGCTGGCA